>NZ_JBQFMP010000003.1:0-426109 GCF_056531905.1 Ruegeria sp. K11 | reverse complement strand
CTGCGCATCCGTCAGCCAGAAAAGATCAGACATGGTCACCGCTCGGTTTTCAAACCGTGAATCATGCCGAACCACTGATATCAATGGGTCCGGAGCCTAGCTTGTGAGCCAATTGGGCAAGGGATGATCTCGAACACTCGAAACGCGCCCCGCTGTACGCAGCCGTTGATGAAGTCCCGTTGGCCCAACCGTTTTTCATTCTGATTTCCATCTGCGATGAAGCTGTCGTGAGTGAAATGCGTGTCGATGCGATCATGCCGGCTCATCAACATGGGATGAACGACACGCCCAGGGTCACTGCAAGGGGCGAAGGAATGTTCCGTGTCGAGGCCCTGTTGTCTGAAGACCAAATCCAACAAACATTGTCTTATGGACCATGGCCACCATCCGAACATTCAGATCCAAGCAACAGCGATTACGCTCGGCGCGGCCTTGAAATACTCCAATACAAACTGAGCGCCATCAGTGGTGTGAGAAATGTCGCTTTTGGCGAGCCGACATTCTCTGCATTTCCGAGAGCGAAACTTCTGATCTGTAAAGCAATCATACAGGGCTGAACTCAGGGAATTAGCATCGCCCGACAGGCAAAGTACGGCAAGGTGACTCAACAGCCGCGTCGAGAATTCGTGCTTGCCGTTTCGATGAACAGAACGCGCCATTCAGCGTTTCAGACCTATGCAAAAGCTGCGGGATTTTGCCGCCGTCCATTCCAACCGCCTCAACCAGGAAAGATCGCTGACCAGCCGAGAGACATTCAGGCTGACACACCGCTCATTTTTTAGAATGGCGACAGATTTGTTTCGGATTGGTTCGCGGCCTCTGCGACAAATTGAAACTGGTTCGAACTTGTCTGACGTCGCCCCTGCCAGGCACGTTTATCGACGCCTGGACGATATTTCCTGAAGATGTTCGTAGGCCGCCCGGAAACGACTTTTCGCCGTGTTGAAGGCATCGGTCATATTGGGCTCCGGAAGGATCCGTTCACCAATCCTGGGTGGTTTGAGGATGTCTTCGGCGGTAGCTTCGGAGCCAGCGATCATTGCAAGACGGGCCGCCCCCAGCGCGGCACCGAACTCGCCGTCCTGAGGCAGTTCTATGGGTACATCCAGAACTGTTGCGATCAGCTTGGCCCAGTACCGTGATTTCGTTCCTCCGCCGATGCCGATCAGCCGGTCTATGCGGGCTCCGGTCCGCGCAAGTGCTTCATACGAGTCACTCAGCCCGTAAGCAACGCCTTCGAGCACGGCGCAGGTCAGGTCGTTCTGGTCGGTATCCTTGCCCAACCCGGTGAAGCTGCCGCGAATGTTCGCGTCGTTATGCGGTGTGCGCTCTCCGGACAGGTAGGGAAAGAACTGGACGCGGCCGGGGGCGCGCAATTCGTCACCCAGATCGCGCGTCAGGTCAGATGGTTTCTTGCCGGTGATCTGACCCAGCCAGTTCAGGCTGTCCGTTGCTGACAACATGACACCCATCTGGTACCAGCGATCCGGAACCGCGTGACAGAACGTGTGCAGCGCCGAGTCCGGGGCCGGGTAGTAGCCATCCCGCGCGGCCAACAAAACGCCAGAGGTGCCAAGGGACAAAAACCCATCGCCCTCGTTCAGGGCACCCAGCCCACATGCGGCGGCGGCGTTATCACCAGCGCCGCCCGCGACAACCACGCGGTCCTTGACGCCCCAGTTTGCCGCCAGATCGCGCCGTAAGGTACCTGCGGGTTGGCAGCCCTCTACCAGCCTGGGCATCTGTGTTTCGCTCATCTGCCCGGCGTTCAACAGCTTCTCGGACCACGCACGACCGGACACGTCCAACCAGGATGTTCCGGCGCTGTCCGACATATCGGCGACATAGTCGCCTGTGAGATAGTAGTTCAGATAGGCCGCAGGCAGCAGGACTTTCGCGACGCGGGTGAATAGGTCAGGCTCATGCGCTTTGACCCAAAGAAGTTTGGGGGCCGTAAACCCGGGGAACACGATGTTTCCTGAAATCTCGCGCACGCCGGGCAGGGCGTCCAGCTGTTTTGCCTCAATGTCAGAGCGCGTGTCATTCCACAGGATGCACGGCCGGATCACGTCGCCGCTGGCGTCCAACAGCGTTGCACCGTGCATATGCCCTGCGACGCTGACTGCGCGGAGGTTGGAAAATTCGGGATGCGTGCGGCGCAATTCGCCAACCGCGGCCTCAAGCGCCCCAATCCAGTCTGCGGGGTTTTGTTCGCTCCAGCCGGGGTGTTTGTGATCGGATTGGTAAGATTGCTCGGCCGAGCCGATCACGTTGCCATCTTGTGCCAGAAGCAGGGCGCGCAACCCGGATGTTCCCAGATCAATGCCAAGGTAGCTCATGCGACGATGCCTCTCATAAGTGCCTTCAAAACGTTTATTGTTTTTTCTTCTGCTTGCAAAGCGCGGGCCCGAGTGACTCGTAGGATGATATGATCAGGTCAGCCCCTTGCTGACGCAGAAATTTTCCATGCTGGTCTTCAATGCCCCGCAGGTGAGCACCGCCTACAAAACCGGCGCAGAACATGTTGGCTGCCTTGGCAGCGCGCACACCGTAAGGTGAATCTTCGATCACCAGGCAGGTTTCGGGTTCAACGCCAAGCTGGGCTGCGGCATGCAGGAAAAGGTCTGGTGCGGGTTTGCCGTGTTCGACCTCTTCGGTGCTAAATACGTTGTCGAACAAAGCCGTCATTTGCATCGCAGTCAGGGCAACGCCGATGCGTTCAAACGTGCCGCTGGACGCGATGCAGTAAGGAACACCCAGCGCGTTCAAATCTTCTAGAAAACCTGTGACATGAGAAATCGGTGAGAGTTCCTGGTGAAAACGACGGAACAGTTCGGCTTGCCAGTCCTGCGCAAATGTACTGGTTGAGCGCGACGGGCTGTTCTCGGCAACGAAGGTTTCAATTGCAGCCAGAGACTTACCCAGAAATTGCCGTCGAACCTGTTGCGTTAGCAGGTCAATGTCATACGCAGCCAAGGTTTCTTTCAACGTCGAGAGCGAGATGATCTCACTATCGGCAATGACCCCGTCAAAATCGAAGATAATGAGGTTAAAGGCCGCAAGCGATAAGGGAAACTCTGCCCCGGTGGGATCGTCTGTGGTCATCGCGCGCACCGTTACAGCGCGCGCCCATCGGTGCCGAATTGATGCAGCCGATTTTCGGGGATCCGAACGCCAACGATCTGGCCGACAGGCGTGTCGTCATCTCCACCAACACGCGCGACGATCTCGCTTTTGTCCGAGAGGGTTAGGTAAAGTAAGCTCTCGCCTCCCAATTGTTCTTTGACCCGAACCGTGGCGTCGGTATTGCCTTGGCCGTGGGGCAACAACTCAAGATGTTCAGGGCGGCAACCGACGAAGGCCGCTTCCGGCTTGATGGTCAGGCCGCTCACTGTGTCGCTGGGGGCAAACACATTCATGGCCGGCGATCCGATGAATTCCGCCACAAAGCGTGACCGAGGCGAGTGATATAGCTCCATCGGGGTTCCAACCTGCTCGACACGCCCGCCGTTCAACACAACGATTTTGTCTGCCATGGTCATGGCTTCAACCTGATCATGGGTCACATAGATCATGGTTGCGGCAAGCTGCTTATGTAAACCTTCCAGCTCGACCCGCATCTGCACGCGCAGTTTGGCATCAAGATTTGATAGCGGCTCGTCAAACAGGAAAACCTTGGGGTTTTTGACGATGGCCCGACCAATCGCCACGCGTTGCCGCTGACCGCCTGACAATTGCGAGGGCTTGCGGTCAAGATAGTCTTCCAGCTGCAGGATACGGGCAGCCTCTGCGATCCTCTCTTGCCGCAGGTCAGGGGTGAACCCGTTGACTTTCATGCCGAAATCCATGTTTTCGCGCACGCTCATATGGGGATAAAGGGCGTAGGACTGAAACACCATCGCCAGCTCGCGATCGGCAGGTTCGGCATGGGTCACGTCTCGCCCGTCAAGCTCAATGCGCCCCGAGTCCGCGGCCTCAAGCCCGGCCAGCGTACGTAACAGAGTAGACTTGCCGCAGCCCGATGGCCCGACGAATACAACAAACTCTCCGTCCCGGATGTCGAGACTGACATCAAACAGGGCCTGCGTTTCGCCATAAAATTTGTTGAGTCCTTCAATTCCGATGCCAGCCAAGGCAACCCCTCCTCAACGGCGAGCAGTGCGGCTCGCGCATATTCTTTTGTTTATCAGTAGAAACAAATGTATTGACTTTCAAGTCGAAAAAATACTTTTGTATGACCTGGTATGCAAAAGATGATTTTGTACTGGGAGGAGAACTGAGAATGAAAACTCTTAGAAACTTGCTGGGCACCGCAGCTGTCGCAAGCATCATCGCGACAGGTGCTGCCGTTGCAGATGACGGTTGGAGCCTGAAAAAGGCGGCAGAGCCCTATGCGGGCACAACGATTGACGTCGTGTTCCTGCTGCGACCGGGCTATGAAGCGATCGAAGCCATGCTGCCTGCGTTCGAAGAGGAAACCGGCATCAAGGTCAATGTCATCAAGCATCCTTACGAAAACGCTCTGGGCGAGCAGGTGCGGGATTTTGTGGCGGGCGGCGATCTGGATATCGCGTTGATCGACCTTGTCTGGATCGGCAACTTTGCTGAAAACGACTGGATTATTCCGCTGGCGGATGTGCAGGCAAAATTCCCTGACGCTGTTGATCCAGATCTGGACATCGACGACTTTTTCCCGCTGGTGCTGAACGCGTTTGGCGGTTGGAATGACACGCTTTATGGCCTGCCGTTCGACAATTATTCCGGCTTGATGTTCTATAACCGCTGCATGCTGGAAGAGGCCGGGTTCGACGGCCCGCCGGAAACCTGGCAGGAGTTGAAGGACACCTATGGCCCGGCGCTGACCAAAGATGGCAAATATGCCTTTGCGTTGCAGTCCAAGCGGAACGAAACCCAATCGGCTGACAGTTTCGCGCGAGTGCTTTGGCCGTTTGGCGGCTCGTTCTTGGATGAAGACTTCAAGTCGAACCTGATGAGCGACGAGAGCCAGGCCGGTCTGAAATTCCGCCAGGAGCTGATGGAATACATGCCTGATGGTATCGTGGCCTATGACCACGCTGAAACCGTGAACGGGTTCAGTCAGGGCGATGTCGCGATGATCACCGAATGGTCGGCTTTCTATTCATCGGTGGTCTCGCCGGATACGTCGAAGGTCGCCGATTGCGTTGAAATCGCACCCGAGCCCACAGGCCCGGCAGGGCGCAAACCGGCGCTTGGCGGGTTCTCTCTGGCTGTAGCCTCGCAGGCGGACGAAGCCGAGCAGGCCGCGGCCTATCTGTTCATTCAGTGGGCGACCTCGAAGGCCAATGCGCGCGAATATCTTGAGCGCGGCGGCGTACCTGCCCGTCAATCTGTCTATCAGGAAGACGGTCTGGAAGACTTCAAGTTTGTGCCCGCGCTGGTTGAAAGCTGGCAGGACGGCGTGCCTGAATTCCGCCCGCGTTTCGCGGAATGGCCTGAGATCACCGAGATCGTTCAGGAATGGGGCACCAAGATGATGCTGGGTGAAGTCTCGACTGAAGAAGGTGCGCAAGAGATCGGCTCTCGAATGGAAGCAGTTCTGGAAGACGCCGGCTATTATTCCGGCGACAAGCCACTGGCCCAGTAAACAAGAACAATAAGCGGGGCGCATTCGTGCGCCCCTAGACAACCGGGGAAACCGGAGGACGGATATGCGTGGTCAGGTGTCTCGCAAGACAATCTTTGCATTTATTGGCCCGGCAGTCATTGGTCTTGCCATGGTGGGCATCGCGCCATTGCTGTACGCGATCTGGACCTCGGCGCATTTCTACAACCTTACAAAGCTGAAGCGGGTCGAGTTCATCGGTTTCGAAAACTATTGGACCGTTCTGACGGATGAGGTGTTCTGGCAGGCGATGGGCCGTACATTTTTTCTGCTGGGCACGGCACTGCCGCTGCAAATCGCGCTGGGTCTGGGCATTGCGCTGGTGTTGCATCAACCCGGTCTGACACTGGTAAAAACACTGGCGCGGCTCAGCCTTGTGCTGCCGATGGCCACGACCTACGCGGTTGTGGGGTTGCTGGGTCAGGTGATGTTCAACCAGAAATTCGGCGTTGTGAACCAGTTGCTGGGCGGCGCGGATATCAACTGGATCGGCGACCCGCAGAATGCCTTTGCCATGATCATTTTCTGGGATGTCTGGCAGTGGACTCCCTTTGTGGCGCTGGTTCTTCTGGCGGGTCTGACCATGGTGCCGGGTGAAGTGGAAGAGGCCGCAAGGCTTGAGACAAAATCCAAATGGATCGTACTGCGCTATGTGCAACTGCCGTTCCTGCTGCCGGGACTGGTGGCGGTGCTGATCCTGCGCACCGCTGACACTCTGAAACTGTTCGACATGGTGTTCACGCTGACACGCGGCGGGCCGGGATCGTCGACTGAGTTCATTTCGCTGATGATTCAAAGGGTCGGGTTTCGCGGCTTTGATCAGGGTCTGGCATCCGCACAGGCGATTATTCTGCTGATCATCACCATCGTGCTGGCGCAAATCTATATCCGCGTCTTCTACAAGGAGGTCTGAGCCATGACGACAACGCGCTCATACTGGTCGCAGATCGCCTTGCTGGTGCTGATCATACTGGTCTGTGTTTTCCCATTCTACTGGATGGTCACGACATCGCTGAAAACGCAGATCGTTGCGCTGGAATCGCCCCCGGTCTGGATTTTCGAGCCGACACTGGCCAATTACCGCGAGGCGCTGTTCGAGGACGGGGTGTTTCGGACACTGATCAATTCGCTGATCATCGCAATCTCGACCACGTTGCTGGCGCTGCTGCTTGGGGTGCCAGCCGCCTTCGCCCTGGCCAGGTTCGAGTTTCGCGGCAAAAAAGACCTGTGGTTCTGGTTTATCACCAACCGGATGGTTTCTCCTATCGTGCTGGCGCTGCCGTTCTTTTTGATCGCACGGAACCTGTCCTTGCTGGACAAACACATCACGTTGATCCTGATATACCTGACCTTCAACCTGCCGATCGTCATCTGGATCGTGACCGACCAGTTTCGCGGCATCCCCTATGATCTGGACGAGGCCGCGCGACTGGAAGGCGCGTCGCAATTCACCATCATGCGCAAAATCTGCCTGCCATTGGCCATGCCCGGTGTGGCCGTGTCGGCGATCTTTTCCTTCATCTTCTCGTGGAACGAGCTGATGTTCGGCCTGATCCTGACACGCACCGAGGCCAAGACCGCCCCGGCAATGGCCGTGTCCTTCATGGAGGGCTACAACCTGCCTTACGGCAAGATCATGGCCACATCGACCCTGATCGTCATCCCGGTTCTGATCTTCGCGCTCATTGCCTCCAAGCAACTGGTGCGCGGCCTGACGATGGGGGCTGTGAAATGACGCCGCCGACCACTCCCTTTCCTGTTGCGTTGCGTTAGAACGGGAACAAAAGGAAAGGATATCCATGTCACGCTATATCAAACTTGACCAGATTGACCCGGAAGAACAGCTGCTGGTGCGGCTGTGCTGGGCCTGCGAGGTCGAGGGCATGACACAGGCAGATGCGGCTGCACGGTTCGGTACCACGCGTTTGCGCGTCAACAAAGCGCTCAGCGAGGCGCGGCGGCGCGGTATCTTGCGGGTCAGCGTAGAATCCGTTTTTGCGGCGGCGGCACAACTGGAATGGGAACTCGAACGGCAATTTGACCTGACCCGCGCGGTTGTTGTCCCATCCCCCGAAGACCGGGTGTCGGTAACACCGTTGGTGGCGGCTGGGTTGGGCGCGCATCTGGGCGAAGTCTTGAGTGACCCGAACCTGACCCATTTTGGCATGTCCTGGGGCAACACCCTGAACCTTGCCACGCGACACATGCAGCCGCTGGACCGCCCAGATCTTGAGATCGTGTCGATCATGGGCGGCGTGTCGCGCGGATCGGATGTGAACGGGTATGAGATCACGACACGACTGGCTGATCTGTGCAACGCCGAGCACAGCTTTTTCACCGCACCGCTTTATGCGGGCAGTCCGGAAAGTCAGGCCTTGTTCATGGAGCAGGATGTGATCCGTGACATGTTGGAAAAGATACGCGCGTGTGGTGCCATTGCGCTGGCGACGGGTGATCTGGAAAGCTCTTTGCTGGTGCGGGATGCGTTGCCAAATGGGGTTGACCCGGTCGATCTGATCGAAAAAGGCGGGGTGGGGGACATCACCGGGCATATCCTGAACGCAGATGGCGCTATGATCGACCACCCTTTGAACCAGCGTGTGATCGGTCTTTCCCTGGATGAAATGGCCCAGATTGACAATGTCATTCTGGCGGCGGGTGGTCTTCACAAAGTGCTGATCATCACGGCGGCATTGACGCGCGGATTTGTCGACACTCTGGTTACAGACGAAAACACAGCGGCGGCGTTGCTGGAAACCAAAAAGAAGTGAGAGAGGTGTAAGATGGCCAAAGCTCTGGTTCTGGAAAAAGCCCGCAGTCTTTCACTGCGCGAGATCGAGCTGGCCGACACACTGGGTCCCGAGGATGTCCGCATCGCAATTGACACCGTCGGCGTTTGTGGCAGCGATGTGCATTATTACACGCATGGCCGGATCGGGCCCTTCGTTGTGAATGCGCCGATGGTTCTGGGGCACGAAGCAGCGGGCGTGATCACCGAGGTTGGTTCGGCCGTAACCAGCCTGCGCGTCGGTGACCGGGTCTGTATGGAGCCCGGGATTCCCAACACTCGGTCCAAAGCGGCAAAGCTTGGCGTCTACAACGTGGACCCGTCTGTGCAGTTCTGGGCGACGCCGCCGGTGCATGGTTGCCTGACACCGTCTGTCGTGCATCCCTCCGCCTTTACCTATCGCCTGCCCGACCATATCAGCTTTGCCGAAGGGGCGATGGTCGAACCCTTTGCGATTGGGATGCAGGCGGCAACCAAAGCGCAAATCAAACCGGGCGATGTGGCGTTTGTCACCGGTGCTGGCCCGATTGGCATTATGGTGGCTCTGGCGGCATTGGCGGGTGGTTGCGCCAAGGTCTATATCTCTGATCTGGTTGAGGAAAAGCTGTCGGTCGCTGCGCGCTATGACAATATCGTACCGATCCTGATCGGGCGCGACGATCCGGTCGAAACCTTACGGGACGCAACCGAAGGGTGGGGCGCAGATGTGGTGTTTGAATGCGCCGGGGCGGCGGCGTCCGTAAAGACCGCGCTTGAAACTGTGGCTCCGGCGGGGTGTGTGGTCTGGGTCGGCATGCCGGTCGATCCGGTGCCGATGGATATCGTGCTGGCACAATCCAAGGAAATCCGGATGGAAACGGTGTTTCGTTATGCCAACATGTACGACCGCGCCATCGCTCTGCTTGGGTCGGGAAAGGTGGACCTGAAACCGCTGATATCGGAAACCTTCGATTTTGAGCACAGCATCGAAGCCTTCGACCGCGCGGTTGAGGCCCGTCCGACGGATGTCAAAATCCAGATCAGGCTGAGTCAGACATGACCGGTGCGATGGACGATCTGGCGGACCGGCTACTGTCAGAGCTGCGGCCCGGTTTGTCGCCGGATGTGCTGGCGCAGATCGCGCCAGTGGCACAGACCCTTGCGCACGCGCGCCGTATCTTGTGCTACGGCGTGGGCCGCGAAGGCCTGATGATGAAAGCGCTGGCGATGCGCCTGTTTCACTTGGGATGCGACGCCCACGTGGTGGGCGATATGACCGCCCCTCCGGCCGGCTCCGGCGATGTTCTGTTTGTCAGTGCGGGGCCGGGGCACTTCTCGACCGTTGCAGCATTGGTCGACGTGGCGCACAGCAGTGCGGCCAAGGTCGTTTGCATCACGGCCGAACCCGATGGTTCAGTGCCGAAATCTGCGGATCTGACCATTCACCTCCCCGCGCAAACCATGGCCGCCGATCAGGGCGCTGCCGCCACTTCGATCCTGCCGATGGGTTCGTTGTATGAGGCGCTGATGTTCCTGTTTTTCGAACTGCTCGTGCTGGACCTGCGCGACCGTTTGGGCGTGACACCCGATGGCATGCGGGCCAATCACACAAATCTGGAATAGACCATGTCTTGGGAAAGCCGGTTCAGCCTGAAAGGAAAGAACGCGTTGGTTACCGGCGCATCTTCTGGGATCGGAACGGCTATTGCCGAGGTTTTTGCCGAGGCTGGCGCGAATATCGCGGCGCATGGGCGCGACCACAACCGCCTGGCCGCCTTGGGCAGTCGTGTCGAGGCCACGGGGCGGCGATTTGCGGCGATAACCGGTGATCTGGCCGTCGCCGAGGAAACCGTATCGGTGGCCGCCACGGCTTTGGATCAGTTCGGGCAGATCGATATTCTGGTGAACTCTGCGGGGATCGCGTTGACGGGGCCGGTTGTGGGCTTTGATCTGGCAGACTGGCAGCGCACCATGGCGGTGAACTTGACCGCACCCTTCCTTCTGTCGCGCGCCGTTTTGCCCGGCATGATGGAACGCAGGCAGGGAAAGATAATCAATATCTCGTCTCAGACTGGTGTGATCGCCTTGGCCGATCACGCGGCCTATGCCGCGTCCAAAGGCGGGCTGAACGCCCTGACCAAATCCCTGATGACTGAGGCGGCGCCGTTCAACATTCAGGTCAACGCCATCTGCCCGACCGTGGTGCTGACGGAAATGGGCAAACAACTGTGGTCCGCGCCCGAAAAGAAAGACCCGTTCATCGCCAAAACGCCTTTGGGGCGGTTTGGTGAGCCGGTCGAGATTGCCGACATGGCGCTGTATCTCGCATCGCCCGCATCCGATCTGGTGAATGGGGCGATCATGATGATCGAAGGGGGGTATTCGAGCATATGAAAGGTTTCGGCGTCCACACCAGCATGTGGACCATGTCCTGGGATGCAGAAGGCGCTGCCCGCGCCATCGCTGCGGCAACGGAATGCGGAATGGATTTCATCGAGATCGCGCTGCTTGATCCGGCATCAACCGATGCAGCTTTGGGGCGGCGACTGCTGGAACAGGCGCAGCTGCCTGCCGTGTGCTCATTGGGATTACCCGAGCCGGTCTGGGCCTCAAAAAACCCCGAAGGTGCGGTGGCGTTTCTGAAACTGGCCATTGAGAAAGCCGCCGGGTTGGACGCCATAGCTCTCACCGGTGTGACCTATGGCGGGATCGGCGAACGCAGCGGTCAGCCACCAACCCAGACCGAGCTGGACAACGTTGCCAGCGCGCTTGAAGCCGCAGCAGCGGCGGCGCAGGCGGCGGGGCTCGATTTCGGGATTGAGCCGGTAAACCGGTACGAGACGCATCTGATCAACACCGCCGCGCAGGGGGTGGCCATTATTGAACGGATCGGTGCGGAAAACATGTTTCTGCACCTCGACACTTATCACATGAATATCGAGGAAAAAGGCGCTGGAAATGGCATTCTTCATGGCCGCGACCATCTGCGATACATCCATCTGTCGGAATCCGACCGTGGCACGCCGGGCGCGGGAACATGCGATTGGGATGAGATCTTTGCCACTCTTGCCGCGATCGGATTTGACGGCGGGCTGGCGATGGAAAGCTTTATCAATATGCCGCCGGAAATTGCGCACGGTCTGTCCGTGTGGCGGCCCGTCGCCGACAGCGCGGATGAGGTCATCGGACAGGGTTTGCCTTTCCTTCAAGGCAAAGCGGCGCAATACGGCTTGACACGAAAAGGACATGGCAATGGCTGATCTGACAGGCAAAGTGGTGGCAATCACAGGCGCAGCATCCGGTATCGGTCGGGCCTGCGCCGAAGAATGCATCCAAGCCGGGGGGCGTGTGGCGCTGGTGGATCGCGATGAGGATGCGTTGCACGCGGCCTGCACCACGCTGGGTGATGCTGCGATCCCGATTGTCACCAACCTGATGGACCCTGACAGCATCTCTCAAATGATGCCGCAAATACTGGATAAGACGGGACGTCTGGATGCGTTCCACGCCAATGCAGGGGCCTATATCGGTGGAGACGTGCTGGAGGGCGACCCGGATGCCTGGGACCAGGTCCTGAATCTCAATATCAACGCAGCGTTCCGATCCGTACATGCCGTTTTGCCCCATCTTGCGAAACAGGGATCGGGGGATGTCATCCTGACCAGTTCCATCGCAGGGGTCATCCCCGTCGTGTGGGAGCCGATCTACACCGCCTCAAAACACGCGGTTCAGGCCTTTACCCACTCTGTGCGCCGACAGGTGGCAAAGCATGGCGTGCGGGTCGGAGCCGTGCTGCCCGGTCCGGTCGTGACCGCGTTGCTTGACGACTGGCCCAAGGCGAAAATGGAGCAGGCCCTCGCCGAGGGCAGCCTGATGCAACCCAAAGAGGTCGCGGATTGTGTCGTCTTCATGCTGACCCGACCCGCTAACGTCACCATCCGCGACCTTGTGATCCTGCCCAACGCGGTGGACCTATGAGCTGTTTCGTCGGTGTAGATGTTGGCACGGGCAGCGCCCGCGCGGGTGTGTTCGACGACGCTGGTAAGCTGCTGGCCAGCCGCAAGCAGGACATTCGGATGTGGCGCGACGCAGGCGATATCGCCGAGCAATCCTCGGACGATATCTGGCAGGCTGTCTGCGCCTGTGTGCGCGGTGCTGTTGCCGAGGCTGGGATAGAGGCGGATGAGGTCAAAGGCATCGGCTTTGACGCCGCCTGTTCGATGGTAGTTTTGGATGCGGACATGCGACCGCTGAGCATCAGCGCGTCAGGTGAGGCGGCGCGCAATGTCATTGTCTGGATGGATCACCGGGCCAAGGGGCAGGCTGAGCGTATCAATGCCACGAAACATCCGGTGCTAGAGTATGTTGGGGGTCGTATATCGCCCGAAATGCAGACGCCAAAGCTGTTATGGTTAAAGGAAAATATACCCAACACCTTCGGTGCAGCTGGACAGTTCTTTGATTTGCCGGATTTTCTGACATGGGCCGCCACTGGGTCGCTGGTTCGATCCGCCTGCACCGTGACCTGCAAATGGACCTATCTGGCGCACGAAGACCGCTGGGATGAAAGCTATTTTCAACAGATCGGATTACCGGAACTGCCCGCAGAAGGGTTCGCCCGGATCGGCCAACAGATTGTGGCCCCAGGAACAGCACTGGCCCAAGGATTGACGACCGAGGCCGCCAAGAGCATGGGGCTTAACACTGGTACCCCGGTGGGGGCCGGGTTGATTGATGCACATGCCGGGGGCATTGGGACAGTGGGTGCTGATCCCGTTTCAGGACCCGAAGCGACGATGGCTTATGTATTCGGAACCTCGGCGTGTACCATGTCCACATCGTCTAACGCACATAAGGTGCCTGGCGTCTGGGGCCCGTATTTCTCGGCCATGGTGCCAGGCATGTGGTTGTCCGAAGGTGGGCAATCCGCGGCGGGTGAGGCCATTGCGCACCTCATCTCGACCCATCCCGCAAGTGAGGATGCCACTGAACAGGCACAGTCCGAAGGGATGTCGCTGCAAGCCTTTCTGTTGCGCGAGGTCGAACGCCGCGTGCCGAACGCCAGCGACGCAGCCCGGCTTGCCGGTGCCCGTGTGATCGTTCCGGATTTTCTCGGAAACCGGGCACCCTATGCCGATCCGGACGCAACCGGCATCGTCACCGGTCTGACACTCGCGACGGATCTTTCAGACCTGATTGCAACATATGTCGCGGCAGTTCTTGGCGTGGGATACGGTTTGCGGCAGATCATGGAGGCACAGGCAGAACATGGCGTCTGTCCGAAATCTGTTGCGATAAGCGGCGGGGCCGGGGAAAGCGCGACGATCAAACAGCTTCTTGCCGATGCAAGCGGCGTGCCGGTTCTTTCGACATCTTCGCCAGAGCCGGTTTTGCTGGGGGCGGCTATGCTTGGTGCGGTCGCAAGTAACGCCAAGGAGTCGTTGACCGGAGCAATGGCCGCGATGTCTTCCGTGCAAGAACGTATCTTGCCAAGTTCGGGTGTTATTGCGGACATCCACCACGCACGGTACGACGCATTCATTGCGCACCAGAAGATAGAACGAGACATGCGCGCTGCCCTTGCGGTACTCTAGCGGTCTTGTCGATAGAACCTGGTGTCAGGCAAGCAGAGTTGATTGTTCGCGTTTGGGTATAACAAGACCTGCTATGTTCAAGAGACCCTAAACCGGCCCCTGGGTCATCCGTTTTGGCGGCGACGCTCGGTATCCGATTTCGCCTCGAAACATGGTCGATATTTTGCACGAGCTTAGGATCGAAGTGAGCCACGAGGCTTTCTGATATTGGAGGATTCGTTGTGGTCCGATTTTCGCTTCGAAGTTCCGATGAAAGCGCATTCAGAAATTTCAAGATTTTCGGAGCGGACGTGCACCTCGAGAAAGTCTTTGTGAAGGTCAGTGGCAAGCGACATTCCCTTTGGCGGTCTGAGGATCGCACGATGAGATGTTGAAAGCAGCTATTAATAAACCTCGAAATAAAGCTGCGGCGCGCTGGGCATCCCATGACCGAGTTGTCGGATGTACCGTTATATTTTTTGCCAAAATGACCAACACCCCCGCACTTATTGGGTTGGATTGAAGATTTTGCGTTGGCGAATTTTGGCCGATGCCTCCAAAATATCGGTTCCAGTTTCGCTACCGGAATACCCAAACAACACCGGCGTCCCGAATTAGCTCTGACAAGCAAATCCCCGATGTTGCTCAGAATTCTCGCCGGCGCCTCTGATGACCATACAACCTTTATATCAGTCGCCCTGTCAGACCCGGCGCGGTCAGGTTTACAGAAATTGCAAAACACGCTAAAATTGCAAGCATCGCTAAACATTCTTCTTTCTGAAATTTCTTTGATTTGAATTCGCCGGAATTCAATACGCACGTATTTTCTGACTGCCGAGAAAATGCACAGCCCATACAAAAAGTGCCTCAATCGTTTTGAGGCGCATTGTGTTCCGGTTTTCCTACGCAGTCCATTTTTGAGGGAATTGTCATGCCCAAGTCCAATGAATCAGTAAATATCGTACATCAGGTTGGTTATCGCGCGGTGCGGGATAACGGAGACGCCGAAGTTGCCGGTTGGTGTAAACCAGGCGAAACGCATACTGGAAAGAAGCCGCCCGCAGAGGATGGCGGTCCTGTCGGGGACGGCCCAACGGTGTTGTTTGGAACCGATGACCGCTTTGTTGCCAGCTTCAGCGACACCCGGGTATCGGTTTATTTGTTCGACGGGCTCGACGACGGCAAAGGCCCCCTGTTCTCGGCCAAGACCGGCCGGCATGTTGCCAAAGCACAGGCGGCTCCGGGGGCGACTTCGTTGGTTTTGTACTGTCTGGACAAAGAGGGGCGTCCAGTGTCGGTGGATTTTCGCCCCCGGCCTGATTGCCCTGACGTCGAAGGTCTGTCCACCGAACCCCGGATTACACCCATCGCCCACGATGTGGCCGCGAAAGCGACGGATATGGTCGTTCTGCGGCGCAAGCTGGTCCTTGTCGTCACCGAACCCGACGGTGGTCGTGCCATCGTCGAAGTGAACCGGCGCACCGGTGCGGCCAAGCGGGCTGGTGGTTTTGCCCTTGATGGCGATCTGACCGCGCTGGACCCGGCACGGCACAATATTCTTCTTGGTCGGGACAAAGGCGAACTGAGGCTGGTCATGGTCGGGTCCGATAGTCTCCAAGGCGGGGTCGAGATTCACCCGTTCGAGATTGACCGCGTCACAGCCGCAACAGTGGCCGGAGGCACCCATCTGGTGCTGGCCCGCAAAGGAGGGCTGGTTCAGAAGGTCGATATGCGTGCGGCCTTGCCTGCAACCACAGCGCAATCTGCCGATCCCTTCGCTCGGCTTTGCTACGTGCTACAGCTCTTGTTAAAGCGATGCGGATGCGATTGCACATGCGGGCCCAAAGACCCTGGGGACGACGGCGGCCCGCGTGATCCGAACGATCCCGGAGACGATGAGCCCTGCGATGATCGTCATTCTGCGCAGGTGGGGTTCACCATCTACCGGATTCAAAAGGCTGGATCTTACTTTGCAGCCTTCAGCGCCAATGCCACCCGAATGGCGGTCATGGACCGCAACTTGAACGTAAAGCTGGAGCGCAAACTGGACCGCGCCGGCGCCGACGTATCCGAAGGCCAGAGCCAGACACAGAAGATGCTGGTACAGATTACCAGAAAGGGTCAGCTCGAAGCGTGGCGGATTGCCGACTATGTCGCCGAACTGAAACCGCGTCTGCCGGATGATTTTACAATTGTGGTTCCTCCGCCTGCGAAGACCGTCACCTATTGGGGGCGTCGGAACCAGATCGCGCAAGTTAATCCCACCCTGCAAATCTGCATCTTTCCGGTGATCGACGGCGGTCAGACCTACGGCGATGCCGACATGACCCAACTGATCGATCAGGCCACGACCAGAATATTCTCTACCGTTGACGACTATTATGACGAGTGCAGCTTTGGTGAGCTTGCGATCAGTTTTACAGTATTCGGCCACGATATTGGCGGAATGCGGCGGCCCTTGGTGCTGCCTCAATCGCAGGCCAGCTATTGGTGGGATGGCTTCCGGGCCGGTGGTTTGCGCGCCGTGATGCCCGCGGATTTCTCGGACCCGGTTGCGCTGGACGGGACCGAGACCTTGTCGATACAAGCCAATCCCCGTGCGGGCGCCGTCAATACCTATGATCTGCCATTTGCGGCCATGTGGAGCAGCGGCAACCTGGGAAGTTTCCCGGTGACATTGACATTCGACGGTACAGAAACGCTGGATTTGGCCGTGGAAACCCAGACAGGTGACAGCCATACGCTGACCCTGAACTTTCCTGCCACGACGCTGACCGTGAATCAGGGCGGTGATATCGCGGGTTTCCTGAGCGATCTGGAAACATTGCTGACCGACGCGATCCGAACCGCCGAGGCCGGCATTGCGGGCAGCCCGGTTCTGATTCAGGATGTCGAGTTCAGACGCGTCCGAACCTCGTCGGACGACACTTTGTTTGGCCGCGCTCAAGGACGTTTTCGCATTGCCTCGGCCGGTGGTGCGGCAACCCAAAAGGGACAGGTTTCGGTCGCGGGGCCCGTCTCTCCGGCGGCACCGCTGACCCAGCTTGGGCTGTCTTCGGCGGACATTCCCGGCGTCATGAGTTCAACAACAGCGGCCAGCAGCTATTTCCGTGAATGTCTGCGCGCAGCACAGGTCGATGCCGGAGAGGGCATTGGCGGCAGTGCCGCGTATTTCAACACGTCGGTCGGAACAGACCTTGACGCGGGCGCGCAGGAACTGACCATCGACATCAACCTGACAGCCGACTTCGGCGGCGAGGAAGCCACGATTGAACGGTTGTCCAGTACTGGCCTCAGCGGTACCGGCTGGGACACGTCCCAACCCAATCCGGGCAGCGAAAGCGGGCCCAACAACTCGAACGCATTGCGCCATTCGGTGGATTTGGCCGACGACACATTTACCGCTGCGATGGACCATATCCGCAATACCACTGCCTGGGATCGCGACGCTGTCGAGGCGATGTTTGATAATTTCGACGTCATGATGATCGCCCATGTCGGCGCGCCTAGCACCAGCATCCCGATCGCTGACCGCTGGGATTGCGATGACCCGGCAGGGTTTGGGGGCAAACGCATGTATGCCCGCGGGCATTACGCCACCGACAAAAATCCGCCAGGCGGTGAAGAGCCAGTGCAGATGGGCACGTCCAGGATCATCGGGCAAAGGTTCTTTGGCACGCTTTCCAGCCATGCCGGGGTCATGGCGCACGAAATCGGCCATGCAATTGGTTTGCCCGATCTGTACTCGGCGAACGGCTATCGTGACGACGTGGACTATGTAGATCCATGGGCGATGATGGCGGGTGGGAATTCAAATTTCCACCATTTCTGCGGCTGGTCGAAATGGAAACTGGGCTGGATTCCAGACACCAATGACGTCAACACGAACAGAACCATTTTCGTCGATTTGCCTTCGCCTACGGGTACGGATGTGACCGAAGCCTGGCTGGTGCCGATCGAATACTGGGACAACGCAATGGGGCAGGATGTTCGCGACGAAGTCGGCGGTACTGTCCCGATCGGACAGTTGATGAAACTCAACCTCGGCAGTGATGGCGGCGTGACCGCGTTTCTTGAGCTGCGCGCGGAGGGATCAAACTTTTCACAAAACCTTAGCCCTGAGCCGACGGTGATCGCCACCAACGGGCTGGACCCGAATTCCGATCGATCATGGGCGGTGAATGGCCTTTATCGCAGGTCGGTACATCTGTTGAATCAGGGGACCGAGTTGCGGGCGATCAACGACACGTGGGACTTTGCCACAGCACCGGAATTTCCCATCAAGGGATGTATTGCCGAGATCGCCGATGTCCGGTCGATCCGGGGCGGGTCGATCCCCGTCTACAGGGTCCGGGTCGAGCGGGAGCAGGCGGAATATATCGACCTGCACTTCCAGGACCACGTTCCAAGCTGGAAAAGCCCCGACATCTGGGTCGACTGGCCCGGCGATAACCCGGACCCGGCAATTCCACGGGTTTATCCGGTCGGAACCCCGACGGATCAGGGCGAGACAGTGCGCTTCCCCGCCAGCGGGACCGAACCGCATTATGTGGTCGCTCGTGTCCACAATGCCGGCAACGTCGAAGCCTTGGACGTCAAAGTCCGCTGGTTTGTTTGCGATCCACCCGGCGCGGGTGACGATGGCCGCTGGATCAATCGCGGAACCGAGACAATTTCATCTGTCGGAGCAGGCGCAAACGAGATCGCCGTTTTCGACTGGCAGGTGGATAACGCGACCAATGTGCATCAGTGCATGCGCATGGAGATCATAGACTGGACCATCCCCGACACGGTTGATCCGGCGACAGGCGACACCGTCGCTCTGGCTTCGGATGACGTAAAGCTGCAAAATAACAACGCGCAGCAGAACGTTTTTGACTTTGAAGCGCTGACCTCCTCACCTTATGCGCCGATAACTTTCCCGATGCAGGTTCATAACGACCGGGTCGAAACCGAGGTTGCGGCTCTGGTGCCAAGCGGTCTGCCACATGGATCGAAACTGACGATCTCGCCGCGCGAGCATCGGATTCCATCGGGCGAGGCACGCGTTTTCAACTGTACGCTTGAGCTGAACGATCAGATAATCCGCCCGGGATGTGACAATGACAGCGGTTTCCTTCTAACCGCCTGGCGCAGGACCCGCGAAGCCGATGAGATTTGGGGAAGCTGCTTCTACCACATCCGCCCGCGACTGCGGACGTCCCTGGAGTTGGTTCGCGGAACCTGGTTCCACGGCAGGCTTGTGGTGCATGGATTACTGCACGTTCAGTCCGAAACTCCGATCAATCTTGCTGATGATCAGCCATTGTTTGCCCGTCTCAGAATGACGCTGGACAGCCCGTCCGCGCCACCGGTCTGGCGCACGGTACAGGTTCAGTCCGACGGCAGTTTCATGCTCGATACTACGATCGACGGTGGAAAGACGATGGAACTGCAGGGATGGTTTGACCGGACTGACCGGCTCGGCTCATCGGTGTCTAACACCATGAAGTTAAAGCAAAGCTTTTTGGGCTAGCATCGGTAACAGCAGGAACTGGCCTCGCAACTGAAGTCCCGGTGTTTACGGCGCAACGCGAGTGTTTTTAGAAACTGCAACGGATTGAGCAGCGTGCGGGAACCATGTTTCCTGCACGCTTCATATTGCTACAATTCCCCTAAGTCCCAGATGCCATTAACGCGATCCGGATCGTACAGTAGATGAGTGGCTCCATCATATCGGGTCGCGCTCAGACATCACAGAAATTCGCCTTCGCCCATTCCTCCGTCTACACCCACTACAAGCTGGCACGCATCTCCGCTCTGGCCGAGTGACGTGATCTTTGCATGGCTTAAATGACAGCGAAAATGGCCTGGCTGAAACTGGTTCGAATTTGTCCGACAATTCCGCGTGGATCATGCAACTGAGATAGCGGCAACAAATTTAATGGGTCCGGAACCTGAGAGTAAATCAAACATATACTCGTGAGAATATGTCATCCTAACATTTAGAGAACAGAGCCGCATGAATTGGCCGAAGCAGCAAATCCACCGACGTGGGCTATGGCCGCTGCCCCAAGCAGGTTGCCCGCTTTCAGACAGTCTTGCATCGGTTTACCGATCAGCCACGCAGAGAGGAAACCGGCGTTGAAAGCGTCGCCCGCGCCTGTCGTGTCAACCACATCAACTGGATTGGCACGATGGCTGCATTGGTTGCCTTCACAATATGCCGTCGCGCCTTTCGCGCCCTGTTTGACAACCGTTAACCCTGAAATTGGAACTGATGCGCCCATGTCGCGCAGGCGGTCGAATTCGACTTGATTGGGTAGAAAGAGATCAATCTTTTGAAGCCATTCGGTCACTTCGGCCGCGCCAAGGCTTCCGTCCCACCCGCAGTCGGCAGAAAGGCTGGCGCCAACGGCGCGGGCGGTCTCTGTCAGTTCGGGCTTTTCGACCAAGGTGGCCAGTTCCCCGAAATGGACATGCCTAACGTTCAGCCTTCGCAAATCGTCAATTGAGAGATCGGGGAAAGCCTCGCCTGACCTGCGTGTCAGAAAAGCCCGGTCGCTGTGGTCGCTTATGGCCACGGTCAATTGTGGGTCTACGCAGGGTGGTGAGGATGCGCACAAGGTCAGGTCCAGTCCGGCGCGGAGCAATTCATCGCGAACAACGCCATCAAATGGTCTTTGGGGCAGGAAGGCACCGAGGGTCGTTCGGAATCCGAGGCTCGAAAGATGTGCGGCGGTGATATAAGCGCCGCCGCCCGCATGCAGGCCGAACCCGTCGGCATAGACTTCGGTTCCCATGCTTGGAAGCTGCGGCACCTCGGTGAAAATCAGATCGCAATAGAGGCGACCGACGCAAAGGACCGTGCCGCTATAGGGTGCCTCGCTCATGCAAGTGCCTCGCCAGAGTTTGCGTCGAACACATGCAAGTTTTCGGGACGCGCGCCCAGCATCACGGTTGCGCCCACGTCCGGAGGTGTTCGTCCATCCGCTTTGGCGACGATTTCACCCGATGGTGTGCCAACATAAATCAGCGTTTCGTGGCCCAGCGGCTCGCGCACGAGAACATCACCGGTCAAAAAGCCAGCCTCATTATCGGGGTGCAGATCTTCGGGCCTTATTCCGAGGATGATTTCGCGGCTTTCAGGCAGGTCCCAGCCCAGGTTGATCCGCTGTCCGGATTGAACTTCGATCATGCTGTTTGCGCCCACGACGCCCGGTATCATGTTCATCGACGGGGCGCCGATAAATTGCGCGACGAACGTATTCGCCGGCGTGTGATAGACCTCGGCAGGTGTGCCGACCTGCTGGATGTAGCCATCCTTCATGATCACGATCCTGTCGGCCATCGTCATGGCTTCGACCTGATCATGGGTGACGAAGATGATCGTATTGCCGACCTGCTGGTGGAGCTTCTTTATTTCCAGCCGCATTTGCGTGCGAAGCTGCGCATCGAGGTTTGACAACGGCTCATCAAACAGAAAGACCGCCGGGTCGCGGACCATGGCGCGACCGATGGCAACCCGTTGCCTTTGGCCACCGGACAGCTGCGATGGTTTTCGTTCCAGAAACTCGGTCATGCCCAGGATGCCGGCAACCTCATCTATCCGGGCGTCTTTCTGCGCTTTGGGAAGCGAGGAACTGCGCAGACCGAAGCCAATATTCTTGCGCACGGTCATATGGGGATAGATCGCGTAATTCTGAAAGACCATGGCAATGTCCCGGTCTTTGGGTTCCAGATTATTGACCTGCTTGCCCGCGATTTCGATGATGCCTGACGTCACTTCCTCGAGCCCGGCGATCAGTCGCAAGGTCGTCGATTTACCGCATCCCGAAGGCCCGACGAACACGACAAACTCACCGTCGCGCACATCCAGATTGATGCCGTGCAGAACCTCGGTCTTGTCATAGGATTTAACGAGATCGCGAATTGCAAGATCTGCCACGAATTAGGTCTCCATCAGGTTTGAAAAGGCGGATGCGAGGTCTGACGCGGCGGATTTGGCGCGGTCGTCTCTTTGTGATTTTCTTGATGCAAGCTGCTTCAAGTCCCCGCGATAGGCCGTCAGGGCTTCGGTCATGGCCTTTGGCCCGGGTCCGCCCCGCCGGTTTCTTACCGCGATGAAATGCTCGGACGATGTGACCGTTTCATAGGTTGCCTCGTCGAGTTTTGCCGGGCGACCTATTTCGGCGTGGAAGGTGTCAGAAAACGCCGCAAAACCTGTACCTAAAGACTTGCCTGACGCAATCACGGCGCTTGCAGTTTTAGCGGCTATTTCATGGGCTTGCCGAAAGGTCAGGTGCTCGTCCCGTACCAGTGTGTCAGCAAGCTCGGTAATGGTCACGCAGGCCGCGTCGGCGTTCTTTTGCACCTTCGCGGAATTGATCGAACAGGCAGGGATCAAAGCCGAAAGCAGCTGCAGCACCCGCCCGCCGCTTTGAAAGGCAGCATATCCGGATTGCTGCACCTCACCTTCGCTGTCGTTCATGTCGGTGAAGGGCGTATTGTGCATGGTGTTTACAATGGCGTCACAGCGGCCAACGGTCATGCTTGCCAGATGCCGGAGATGCTCAATCGGCACCGGATTGCGCTTTTGCGGCATGATCGAACTGATCTGCACCAGACTGTTGGGTACATAGAGCTGGCCGACCTCGAATGCCGACCAGAACTGCAGATCCTGAATGACCCGGCCCAGGTGGAGAAACAGCAGTTTCATCGCGGAGTAGAGCCCGGTCACATAATCGACCGAAGCAATGCACCCGTAGCTGTTCAATTGCGGTTTTTCGAACCCAAGCAACTGCGCCATGCGATCTCGGTCAATCGGAAAGCCGGAGGTCGTGATTGCCGCCGCGCCCATCGGGCATTTGTCCAAGGCTTTGGCTGCGGCGTCCAGTCTTTCGGCGTCTCGCAGCAACACTTCGATGGCAGCGCTCAGATAATGTCCAAAGGTTGTTGGCTGGGCGGGCTGACCGTGGGTGTAGGCGACGATCAGCGTTTCTTTCTCGGCCTCGGCCTTGTCGATCAGCTTGGCGGCCAGATCATGGACCAACCCCAAAAGCGATGACACCCGCTTGCGCAGCGCCATCTTGAAAACTGTGTGATCCATATCGTTGCGTGACCGCGCGGTATGCAGGGCACCGCCAAGATCACCGAGGCGCGTGCGCAGCTCTGCCTCGACAAGAAAGAAGTAATCTTCGTACTCGCCCGTGTAGGTGAGAGACGACAGGTCAATCGTCTTGGAAATATCGCTCAGCGCCAAAGCGATTTTTGTCGCCTCTTCCGTGCTCAGGATGCCGGTTTCCTGCAGCATGACCAGATGCGCGCGATTGATCTGGTCTATGCTGGATGCAAAATGCGCCTTCACCCCTTCAAACAGGGGCGCAAGCACGGTGTCCTGATACACAGGATCGGGGAACCGGGATGTATCCGTCATCCTTTGAGCCCCGCCATAACGACCCCGCGGATAATGAAGCGCTGAAAGATCAGGAACACGATCAGGGTCGGAAGCGTCGAGATTGCCGCGCCTGTCATGATCAGTTCCCACGCCACATCCGCCTCGTCTCCGAAAGATGACAGGCCTACGGGCAGCGTATACATCTCAACCGAATTGGTGACGATCAGCGGCCAGATAAACGCCGTCCAATTGCCGAGGAATACAAAGATCGCCAGTGCCGCCAACGCGGGTTTCACCAGCGGCATCGCGACGGTCCACCAGATCTGCAGCTCGTTCAGCCCATCGATCCGGGCGGCCTCGATGAAATCGTCGGGCACGGTTTCAAAAAACTGTTTCATCAGGAAGGTTCCGAAGGCGGTCATCAGACCGGGGAACATGATCCCCCAATAGGTGTCGAGCCACCCGAATTGCTGGCTCATCAGATACCACGGGATCACCAGCATCTCGGTTGGGATCATCAATGTGGAAAGGATCGCGATGAAGACGATATAGCGCCCGGGAAAGCGAAACTTGCAAAGCGTATAACCGACAAGACTGTCAAACAACACGTTCGAAACCGTGGTGATCACCGCAATGAAGATCGAGTTCAGAAACCACCAGTAGAACCGGCCGTCTTCCAGTACGAATGTATAGTTTTCGATATGCGGCTCGTCCGGGATCAGTTTGAGGTTGTAGACCTCATGCGGCCATTTCAGGGATGTCGAAATCATATAGGCGATGGGCATCACCATCAGGATGCCGCCCAGAAACAGCAGCCCCCAGCGTATGAACTGGCCCATATTCGCAGGCCGCTTGGGCGCCTGCGTCTTCAGCAGCGTGTCCGAGCTTGCCTGAACGTTTTCTGTCACTGCCATCAGCTGTCTCTCAGAATACGCAATTGCACGAGGCTCACGACCAGAAGAACCAGAAACAGCACCACGGTTTGGGCTGCAGCATATCCCATATCGAATGATGTAAATGCGGTTTCATAGATCATAAGCACCAGCGGTTTCGTCGAATTGAGCGGTCCGCCGGGATTGTTCGTGGTCATGTTGAAAACATGATCGAAAATGCGCAGGAACCCGATGGACGAAAAGACGACGATAAAGACAATCGTTGGCTTCAAAAGCGGGATCGTGATCTCCCACAGCACTGTCCACCATCCAACGCCGTCAATGCGGGCGGCCTCATAGTAACTTGGCGGAATGGCGCGCAAGCCCGCCATGAAGATGATCACCTGAAACCCAAGCCCGGCCCAGACAGCAGGCGCAAGGATCGAAGGAAGCGCATTGGTTGTCGAATTCAGAAATTCGATCTGCGGGATGCCGACGGACGCCAGCGCATTGTTAAACAGCCCGATCGGCACCGGTTGATAAAACCACCGCCACACCCACGCCATCGCAACGGCGCTGGTCATGAATGGCAGGAAATAAAGCATCCTCAGAAACCCGTGCATAAATCGGGTCTTGTCGAGGTGATAGGCAATGATGAAGGATACGATCAGACTGATGGGCGTGCCCAGCAACAAGTACACAAAGGTGTTGCGGAATACTTTCCAAAACACCGGATCGCTGAA
The DNA here is from genome assembly GCF_056531905.1 of Ruegeria sp. K11. Classification (NCBI taxonomy): domain Bacteria; kingdom Pseudomonadati; phylum Pseudomonadota; class Alphaproteobacteria; order Rhodobacterales; family Roseobacteraceae; genus Ruegeria; species Ruegeria sp. K11. Next base: position 401,134 of record NZ_JBQFMP010000003.1, on the reverse strand, counting down.
CAGTTTACTGTAATTCTCGGTCCCTGCCCATGTGCGGTCCCCCAGCAGGTTCCAGTTTTGAAAACTGATCAGGATCGCGTTGCCTGTCGGATAAAAACGGATGACGCTGTAGAACACAACCGGGATTGCCAGAAACGCCCAGGCCCAGACGATCTGCTTCTGCTTGATGGAGAGTCTGCGATAGAAGTTCATATTGGCCCCAACGCCCAAAATGCCCCGGCGCAATCACCGGGGCATCACAGGTTATTCGGCGTAGTATTCGTCGAGGATTTTTTGTTCGGCCTCGGCGGCAACCGCAAGGCTGTCTGCTGGCGACATGCCTTCCAGCGTAATCCGCTCAACCATTTCCACCATCAACTGGCGCTGCGCGGATTCATTGGCGAATTTCGTTGTATTTGCGTATTCGAGGCCTCGGATGAAGGGGCCATAGACCTCGTTATTCGCGTTTTCTTCTGTCATCCCGACGGAGGGTTTGGCCGGAAGTTCGCCGACCACATCCAGCCAGATCTGCATCGCTTCATCTGACGTGATATACTGCATGAACTTCACGGCAGCATCGTATTTTTCGTCTTCGGCTTTGGTCGTGATCGCATTGACCCAATAGGATGAATAGTTCGACCGTGTACCGTCCGACGTCGCGGGCAGCTCGGTCACGCCCCATTTCAGGCCACGTGTTTTGTCCAGTGAGCCGATCCGGAATGAGCCGTCAATATGCATACCTGCACGCCCGGCTTTGAAGGCCGCCTGAGGTTCGTCCATGAACCCGATTGCAGTTACAGCATCATCGCCGGTGAACATGCTTGTATACATCTCCAGCGCTGCCAATCCGGCATCCGAGTTGTAATTGACCGTCTTGTAGTCATCCACATATGGCTCTCCACCGTTCTGACGGATCAGCCCCTCGCGCCACCAATGATGATCCTGCGCGGTCATGCCGGCGGTAATGCCGACCTGAGTCAGGTTGCCTGCGCCGTCGCGCTTGGTCATCGCCTTTGCAGCGGCCATCATTTCATCGATGGTGGTGGGGGGTTCGACACCAGCCTCTTCCAGCAGGCGTTCATTGTAGAACAGCGCAAGCGACCGAACGGCGGTAGGCAGTGCCCAATAATTGTCACCATCCTTCATCGCCTGAACCATCGGAAAGAAATTTTCGTCAATTTCGGAGGCCGGAAATTCGCTCGTGGGAAGCGGCTGGATCAGGTCGGCTGCAACATAATCGTTGAGCCAGCCATAGAATAGCTGCACCACGTCCGGGCCCTCACCAGCAGGCACGGCTGCTGCGACTTTTGTGCGGTAATCGGCATACGGGAAGTGGGTCATTTTGACGGTTATGTCAGGATTGGCTTCCTGGAAGTTCTCGATCAGCTGCTCCATCGCTTCGACGCGGGCATCAAAGAAATACTGCCAGTATTCAATTTCAACCGCCTGGGCTGCCGACCCGAGCAGTGTCGCCACGCCGGTCGCCGCAGCAAAGGACATGGACTTCAGCTTGCCAATTCTCATCGAATGTCTCCCTGTTTTGTATCGGCCGGACGCCTGTTCGGGTCAGGTCGCGGCCCGTTATGAGAAATGATTAACTCAACTGTATTGAGTTATCAACTTAATTGAGTTAATCCGAGGCAATGGTCGCCCTGTCTGAAATCATCGTTGGCGCAAATGCCGAGCGTTCGCGCAGCCATAACCGGCAGATGGTCCTTGGCCGGGTCCGAGCGGCCGGCCAAATCGGGCGGGCCGACATCGCCAGAGCGTCGGGCCTGTCGACGCAGGCCGTCTCGAACATCATCGCAGACCTGCTGCAGGACGGCTTGATTCTGGAAAGCGGGCGGCGCACTGCCGGACGCGGTCTTCCGGCGGTACAATATGCGATCAACCCGGTGGGCGGTTTTGCCATGGGTATCGAGATCCGCTCGGATGCGGTGTTTGCTGCATTGCTGGATTTACGCGGGAAACCGATTGTCTCGCATCGTGCGCCGTTGCGGTCGCTTGATCGGGACACCGTGACGCAAGCGGTTGTCGGAATCAAAAAGGAAATGATCGAAGAATCCGGCACCCCGAACAACCGCGTGTTGGGCGCAGGTATCGTCATGCCGGGCCCATTCGGACAAACCGGATTGCGTGGAAGCCGCTCGGATGGTCCGTTGTGGGATGATATTGCGCCGCAAGATTGGTTTTCGGATGTTTTTGACCTGCCGGTTGCCGTTGAAAACGACGCCAATGCCGCCGCGATGGCCGAGCGTGTCTCGGGTGTTGCACAGGGTCTGGATACCTATGCCTTCATGTATTTCGGCAGCGGGCTTGGTCTGGGTGTCGTTCACAAAGGCCGCATCATCTCGGGCGCTTACGGCAATGCAGGCGAAATCGGGCACATCCCCGTGCCCGCTGGTGGACAGGCGTTGTTGCTAGAGGAAGCCGTCAGCCGTTTTTCTGTTCAAAGGGCGTTGGCGCAGGACGGCATCACTGTGGCAAACGGGGACGATCTCGACCGTCTTTACAAAGCCAACAACCCGTCCCTTGCGCGCTGGCTGGACGCTGCGGTCGAGCCGCTTTCGGCGGCCATGACCATCGTTGAAAACCTGTTCGATCCGCAGGCAATAATCTTGGGTGGTGCGATGCCCGACAGCATTCTTGATCACTTTGTTCAGACTGTACGGTCAACAGATCATTCTGTCTCACATCGCGCCGATCGCAGCGCGCCGCGGCTTTTGCGGGGTGCTTCGGGCCGGATGACCGCAACCCTGGGGGCTGCGGCGCTTGTCATCAATCGAGCCTTCACGCCGCAGATATCGGCACACTCATAGGAGCCGCGATGCTAACCGAAGATCAATCCCGGCTTGCGAACGCCCGCGCGGAACCCCGTGTCATGCAACTTTGGTGGGCGCTGAAACCGCTAAGCTCAGTTGTGCGGTTCATGCAATCGGGGGCGCATCCTGATGATGAGGATTCGGGGATGCTTGCGGTGTTGGCATTCCGTGATGGCATCAACCTGTCCTATGCCTGCTCGACCCGGGGAGAGGGTGGTCAGAACGACATCGGCACAGAAACCGGTCCTGATCTGGGTGCATTGCGGACACGCGAGATGGAGCGGGCCTGCGATATCCTCGACATGCGCATGTACTGGCATTCGGAAGGGCGGGACGATACGATTACCGACTTCGGATTTTCCAAGACCGGTGACGAAACCTTTGGTTATTGGGGTCGCGACCGTACTCTGGCCAGATTTGTCGAAATCATCCGGACGGACCGGCCTGATATTCTGTGCCCGACATTTCTGGATGTACCGGGTCAGCACGGGCACCACCGGGCGATGACCCAAGCCGCTCATGACGTGATGGCAGCGGCTGCGGACCCCGACTTTGCGTCGAACTTGCCTCCGTGGCAGGTCAAAAAGCTGTTTTTGCCAGCGTGGTCCGGCGCAGGCCAGACTTATGACGATGATGTCCCACCGCCACCGGCGACCGTAACCATTGACGGAAGCGGTTGCGATCCCATGAGCGGTTGGAGCTGGGAGCGTATTGGCCAGATGTCGCGCGCGTTTCATCGCACCCAGGGCATGGGCGTCTGGCCAAACCAACAAAGCGCACGCGATTGGCCTTTGCACCTGGCTGAGACGCATGTCGAAGGCGACACTCTGACGTCGGGCTTACCAGAAACCTTGCGCGACCTGGCTCGGCTGCCCGGGGCAGAACCAATGGCGGACAGCCTGAAGCGCGCGCAGGACAAGATCGACGCAGCCATTGCCGCATTCCCCGAATTCGATACAGTCGCGCGGCACGCAACTGAGGCGCGCGCTGCCGTCGAGGATGCGGCTTTATCATGCCCTGACCACTTGCAGGGCGAAGTTACCCATCGCCTCAAGGCCAAACGTGACCAACTGGATCGAGCCATCAGGATTTCGCTGGGAATTTCCGTACAGGCGTCAGTGGGGAATGTGCACCTATCGCCCGGTACAAAAACCACTCTGAACGTCGATTTGGATTCGGGTACAGCCGACCATCTGACCGTCACACCAGTTCTGCCGAAGGCGTGGCGTCTGGAGAACGAGACGCTTTCAATTGAAAAGGACGCTGGCCCTTCTGATCCCTATCGGGCCGCATATGATCCGGCGATACCACTGAAACCTTATTGGGCGCTCAATGTATCCGCTTTCGGGCATGATTTCACGCTAAACGCGCGCTTTGGTGACGAGCCTTTCGTGTGTCCTGCGCCAAGTGTGCAGCTCTCGACTGATGCGCTACTAGTTAATCTCAAACATCGACAACGTGAGCTCGGGCTTCAAATTAGGTCCGATGTCGACGTCTCAGTTGTCGCTCCGACAGGGTGGGGCACCGCGATCAAGGGTGAGGATGTTAGGATCTCGGTGCCAGTGGGCGTTGAGCCCGGCTTGTACGAGTTGCCGGTGTCAATAAATGGCCAACCGGCTCAGACGGTGCGGCCCATCACCCATTCCCATGTCGAAGCCACTGCACAGTACCGGCCTGCTGTTATCAGAGTGCGGGTTCTGGAGGCCGATGTACCAAGTGTGCGTGTCGGTTATATCGGGGCGGGAAATGATCGCGTCGGGCACTGGCTTTCTGCCATGGGCGTTGATGTCCAAAACGTGAGTGATGCCGATCTTGCAAGTGACGCAGCGCTTCAGGAATTTGACACAATTATCGTCGGAATTTTTGCCTTCAAGTTCCGCGCCGGACTTGCTGAAGCTGCAGATCGGTTGAACGCCTGGTGTGAAAGGGGCGGCACGCTGGTCACGCTCTATCACCGGCCCTGGGACAACTGGGATGCAGACCTCATACCGCCGCGGCGGCTGGAGATCGGGATGCCTTCACTGCGATGGCGTGTCACGGATGAGAACAGTACCGTGACACATTTGGGCGCCCATTCTGTTCTCAACACACCCAATCGCATTTCCGCCGAAGACTGGAAAGGTTGGCACAAGGAGCGCGGGCTTTATTTCGCAAAATCCTGGGACGAGGCTTACGTGCCCCTGCTTGCCATGAGTGACCCGGGCGAAGCGCCGCTAAAGGGCGCTTTGCTGGCCGCGGATATCGGGCGGGGGCGGCACGTGCACACGTCGCTCATCCTTCATCACCAGATGGAGCATCTTGTCCCGGGTGCCTTCCGTCTGATGGCGAACATGATCGCCAAACGCGGGTCATGAAACCAGGCGAAAAGTTAATAAATGCGGTGTGGTCCTTAGCTGTTATGTAGAAATCAGTTTATGTGGGATCTGTTGCAAACTATTGACCATTGACCTTGGTGGAGTGTCTGACGTCAGCGCCACTGGGGCAGTTTAGCTCAGGGGGAGTGGTCGCGTCGTCCCGCGGTGCTGGCTACTAAATTTCCCCATAGTGGGGGGAGAGAAAAACTGGAACGTGGTCTTTGCCTGCAGCAAACGAACGCTCTACCCAAGGTCGGCCTTAGACCGGGAGTACGGGATAGGGCCTCTGTTTGGCGGCGGCGTCGAGGTTTGCAAGGAGCCCACTTTGACTGATGCCGCGTGATGCCCCAATGACAACAATGCGCAGAAAACGAGCTTTACAAAGTAGCGTTGAACAGCCCGCTCATGTCAATTGAGAACGCCTTCAACACTGCAAGGCGTAGCAGCCAAAAGCACGCGCTCCACCTCAGCGAAGCATTGTTTTATGAATGTTATGCTGAAACCGGAATGCTTGGTTCGGGTTCTCGCTTCATCACGCTACGTCAATATCTATTCAGTGTATCAAGTATCGCTTTTTGCGTTTCATCATCGTTGTGGAAAATCTTTCTGGCAAGAAATTCGGACGGGAAATCGGGCCAAGTCTTTCGCATTTCGTCGAGGAGTTGTCGTGCGGCATCGGAATTGCCCAATAGATCGTGCGCAACGGCCTGGAACAGGAGCGAAGGAGCGCTGACGGGCGCACCGGCAGCTGGGGCGCCTTGAAAGGCGTCAATGACATCTTGGTAGTTCCCGAGCATCAGTTGAGAGACCCCCCAGATATTTCTTGAACCAAATCGACCAGAACCTGTTCTGGCTCTTTGAGGATTGCTGACTTCGGCGGCAAGATCAGGAGCATTGGCAACAATGGCCGAGATACCGGCAAGATCCAAAACATGGCCATCCGAAGGTGCAAGCTCGACGGACATTCTGGCGTATTTCAAAGCCTCGTCCGGCTCATTCCTGACAGCCAGGACCCAACCAGTTGCGGCATTCGCCCATGCGTCAGTGGGGGACAAATCCAAAGCATGTTCAGACAATTCGAATGCTTGGTTCAAGAAATCCCTTCTTTGTGTCTCCTCTCGGGCCAGTATAGCCAGGGTCGCCAAAACCTGCGCCGAGCCGGAGTACCCATCGGGCAAAGCGGGGTCGAGTTCGGTGGCGTGTTGGAACATTCCAAGTGCCATTTGCTGACGTTTGGTGTCAAAGACCGGAAAAAACATGCCGCGGGCCTGGTCCGCAAGATTAGCAGCCTGCAATCGTACCAACGATCGTTCACCCAGTGCCGCACGTTCCGCCTGTTCGGTCGTGCGTATAATTGGCTCCGGGCCGAGATCGTCCTGGTTGAACCACAAACCAGCGATTGTGATTATTGCAAAAACACCCAATCCGGCAAAAACCCATTGCCTTAATGGCCCAACACGCCGCCGCTGCCGAGGTGGACCCGCGAGGGGATTTTCAGGCAACGGTTCATAGGAGAACCGAGGCTTGTAGCCGCCTGGATCAACGAAGATACGAACGCCTTGGCCATCCCAATGGTCCTCGTAATACTCGCGCAACAGTCGACGTAACCGCCGTGCCTCTACACGAACGAGATTTTGGCCTCCTGTTCCGTCGATGCGTCGCTCATAGACGTCGACGGCGATGGCTTTACCGCGGATCTGAGCGCCGCGCCCGGCCAGAGTTTCTTCGACAACATACGTGAGAAACTGTTGCAACCGGGGCGATGCTTGAAACCCATCGCTTGAAACAACGCGCCGCAGGGCTGCCCGGACCAGATCCGGTGACAGCTGTCCAACATGCTGATCTGTCGGCAAATCATTGGCTTTGTTCAAGGCAAACTCACCCCCAACTCACGGTGACTCACTTGGCCTTTGCGGTCAACCGCACTCATCTCGATGAAAGAATAGGTAGTGGGAACCGGGGTTTATCCAGTGATGGCAGATCTGTGTGATGAGATTCCAGAGCTTTCGGAGGCCTTGTCCGGGCGTGTCAAAGTGGATGCGCTTCTGAGGGAGGCCATCGAAGACCTGAAGAAGGTGAGTGCGCTGTTGAATGATGCGTCGATCACGGTATCCGAGCGCGCGGAATGGACCCACATCCGATCTGAACTTGTGCACGAGCTTCGCCGGATGGCGAAGCGCAAACTCCATAACACAGTTGAATGAGGGTTCTGACATGGCAAACGACGACAATGATAAGCATCTGGACAAGAAACAGGCCGAACAGGCCGATGACATCGAAAACCCCTCTCGTCGGCACGTCATGCAAGGGCTGGCCGCCGGTGCCGTCGCGACCGGAGCGGTCAGCTATGGTACAGGTGCTGCACAAGCGCATCCCGGCGATGGACCGTTGGGTGAAAACCTGACTAACCCGTATGGCGGTAGACCCGCCGGTGGCATCACTCTGCCAGAGTATTTCCGGCCTACAAAGTACATGACCGGTTCGAATGCGAACTATTTCCCGCTGTCAGAAGAACTCGGTCCCGATGAAATGCGGATTTCGTTTTGTGGTTCCACACCGTTTCCGCCACGCGAGGACCAAGCTGGGACTTGTATCATGGTGGAATTGGGGAACGGAAAACGGTTCTTTTTTGACTTCGGCTCTGGCTGCGTTCGCAATATCATCGGAATGCAGGTTCCTGGCCAGTTGATCAATGACATCTTCATTACGCACCTCCACATAGATCACTATGCCGATATTCCTTACATCTACCCGTTCCGGGCCTGGTCCGGTGGCTACACGCCGTTGCGTATTCACGGCCCCTCAGGTCGGACACCCGAGCTTGGTACAGCCGGAATGGTCAAAGGCATGCAGCAGATGCTCAAATGGCATCTGGAGGCTTTCGACATTTTTCCAATTGGGGATGGTTATGAGATCGAGGTCAACGAGTTCGATTTCCGTCAGGAAGGCGGCATCGTTTATGACGAAGACGGTGTCACGGTTCGATCCTGGCCACGCAGCCATGCCAAAGACGGGGCTGTTGGGTATCGGCTCGATTGGAACGGCCTGAGTTTTGTTTGGACCGGCGACGGTCGCCCTGATGAACTGAGCCTTGAATACGGCAAGGGGGCAGACGTGTTTGTGACAGAAATGTCCGGTCAGGATATCGGTCAGTTGATGACTTACAAATACGGTCTGCCACAAGAACTGTTCAACTATACAATCGATACCCACCACACGTCGCATTATGCGGTTGGTAAACTGATGGCAGAAGCGCGCCCGCGTCTTGCAATGGTGACCCATTATACGCAGGACGAGGATATTGATGCCGAGATGCTGGCGGGTATTCGGGCTCACTATGATGGTTTGTTTGCCTGGGGCTTGGATGTTGCAGTTGTCAATGTCACAAAAGACGCGGTCTGGTATCGGAAAGCGACGCTGCCCGGGAAATCCGGCTCGGTCGCACCATTCCGCGAATTGGGCAAGATGGAAGCAGAAGGCAAAATCACGTTGCCTGACGAAATCAAACCGCCTGCGCCGCGGTCTACACGTGCCGAACAGCAGGACCAGAAGTACCGCGACATGGAGATCGACCCCAAGGAATACTATCCGTCGGATGTTTTCCGCGCCCCCGCCCCAGAATGGCCGAGCGACTTTGTCATCAAAGTCGATGATGTCATCCCGAACCGAAAAAAGAAGGCGGAGTGACGGAATGATCGAATTCGGCTCGACCTCGGCAATCCCAGTCACGATCCTGACCGGCTTTCTCGGAGCCGGAAAGACAACCCTTCTGAACCGCATCCTGACCGGAAATCACGGGTTGCGGGTGGCGGTTCTGGTCAATGATTTCGGGTCCATCAATGTAGATGCCGATCTCGTGGTCGGTCTGGAAGATGATGTGCTGAGCCTGGCAAACGGGTGTGTGTGCTGTTCGATCCGGGATGACCTGATCGAAACGGTCGAAGCAGTTCTCGCCCGTCCGGAAAGGCCGGAATACATCGTCCTTGAAGCAAGTGGAGTGTCGGATCCGTCTTCCATCGCGATGACGTTTACGGATCAAAAGTTCCGGGACATGGTCCGCTTGGACAGCTTGATGTGTCTGGTCGATGCAGAGCAAGTGTTTGCTGCACCGGAACAAATGGAATTGAAGCTCCGCCAGATCGCGTTTTCGGACATGGTTATTTTGAACAAGGTCGATCTTGTCGACAGGGCCACCGTCAAGAAAGTTCATGAATGGCTTGGGTCACGGTTCCGCCGATATCGTCTGGTTGAAGCCGTAAACGCCAATGTCCCACTGGATATTTTGCTGTCCGTCGGACGCTTTGCCAGCGAGCAACTTGAAACGAAAATACCGGATCATCACGAGCATGGGCCCGGTTGTGGCTGCCATCACGCCGAACACTCTGACAGCTTTTCGACGACGGTGATGAAAGCCGAACGCCCCATTAGCCTGGCGTCTCTTAAAACTGCAATTCGGAATCTGCCCGGCGACGTCTATCGACTAAAGGGCTTTGTCTTCAGTGAAGAGGATCCGGATCACCGTATTCTTGTACAGGTCGTTGGTAAAAGAATGGATGTCTCGAGGGATGGGGTTTGGGGGGACCGACAACCTGAAACAAGGCTTGTCGCTATTGGCGCGCCGGGAGCCCTTTCAGCACACGCTCTATCCGATACGTTGTTGGAGCCAGCATAACGGCTAAGCTGGCAAAGCCCGATGTTGTGCGCAACTTCGACGCTACGGTAAACTCATCCCAGATCGACAACTTCCAGACCAAGTGAGGAGGAGGCTTTTTGCTGAGACTCGTTACGAAATTGGCTCAGGCAATCCCACTGTCTATACCCGGCGTCGCGATTGTTTTGTCAGGCGCCGCAGCGTCTGCGCAGGAGGTTTCCAGCCGAGAGTTTGAGGACACGACGCCAGATTTGGACCTGCCGAGTTCATCAAAAGGAGTGAGCGCCGAGTTGTTGTCTGCCTTTCATGGACTCGAAGCGTTGCCCCGATTGGCCAATCTGATTTGCAGAGGTTCTGGGGGCAAACACGGGATGCCCGTAATTTTCTCAACTGAGATTGACCTAAACACCATGCAGGCAGGTGACTTCAGAGTTGTAACCAATTCAGGACAAATCGGTACAATGCACTGCGCGTCTGTGTTACCCGCGACGGATCCTGGTGAATTACGCACAGTGCTTCTCATCGGAGACTTTGGGAACGCTGCCCAGGATCCACCTGTCGAAGTCGAGGTTATTGGGCACTTGCATTCCATAGATGGTACGCTCGATTTCCAGGGTGCCACCGTCAGCGTAACTCCACTTGAGGAAGGACCCTCCATGATCTTCGGCGAGGTTGTTGAGGATTGGACGTTGGTCGGAAATCTGGGGCCACGTCGCACTAGAGGCAGTCTTTGTCCAAGTGAAGACATCGTGCAAGCAGTTAGAATTACTTGGGCGGGCGGCGTCACTCTGCCTAACGGTAAGGATCCTGGCGATGCGGAACGTGACTTGTACAGTATTATCCTGGAGGCCGAAGACGGTTCTCAACGCAAAGTGACGCCGGCGGCGCTTGCCGATCTAGGTGACGGGGACAATAATCATATGCTTTGCCTGGATACCAATGATCAACCGATCTCGGTGTCCTACCCATCCGGCATTTTGACTGATCCTAACGACGACCTGAACCCCGCTACCAATATTGTTCTTACACAACCCGAGTGAGAAGAACCGTTTGAGTTTATTGGTGTGAATTCATAGTTTTGCAGATTAAGTTCGGGCAATTTGGTCGGACCCGATTACCTCCGAACTTGATCGGTCCAGGTACCGTTTGCCCGTCTCAAACGCATCCCTGACCTCGGACGCCTCCGGCTCTGAGCGATCTTTCAAAACTGGAAACATACATGTCAGCAACCATGGCTCGCTGTTAACCGATTTTGTGCTAAAATAAGCAGGCACCAAGTAGAAATGGTCAATTCGGGGCAGCAGAGATGGAACGCAAATTAGCGGCCATTCTGGCCGCCGATATAGTCGGTTTCGCTGGACTTGTATCACGCGATGAAAGCGGGACATTAGCTAAGCTGGTTCACCTGGAACATGAAATCATCGGCATGCAAGTGGAAGCAAACCGGGGGCGTGTGTTCAAGTCTACCGGTGATGGGTTTTTGGCTGAATTCTCGAGTGTCTTTGAGGCGGTCAATTGTGCGATCAATATTCAAAGGGCGTGTTCGCGCGAAGCACGTCAGTCGAACAGTGACGATCCTCTCATCTTACGCGTCGGCGTTTCTCTCGGTGATGTGGTTGTTTACGGAGAAGACATCCTGGGAGACGGTGTAAACACTGCCGCACGGCTGGAAGCAATTGCGGAACCAGGTGGAATTGCGGTTTCTGCAGAGGTCATGTCGCAAATAGCTGGCAAAATAGATCTTCCTCTGGCTGATTGCGGACACAAAAGGCTCAAGAGTTCTGATGCTCCAATACATGTCTACATGACTGTATCAACACCCGGAGAAGAAGCGGGGTTTCTGGATTTTGATGAAGATGAATTGGCCAAAACCTTGGTAACAGGTGGCTGCATCTGTGGGTCTGTTCGGTATGAAATAAACGCACCTGCTATCAGCGCGGGGTATTGCCATTGTAGTTGCTGCAGGAAATTTTCTGGATCAGCGGTCAATGCATGGGCGGCCTTTCCCGATTCTGCTGTTCGATTTCTCACCGAAGAACCTCGATATTTTGCTACTACGCCAATAGCAAATCGTGGTTTTTGTCCCAATTGTGGGGTCAGTTTGACTTATAAGCTCATGAAACCGCGAGAAACGGCCTATCTGGTCCTACATACTTCAAGCCTCGACCAACCCGAAACCTTTGCTCCGTTAGTCCACTCCGGAATAGAAAGCAAAGTGCCTTGGTTTGATATTTTGGACGATTTACCTCGTACGAAATCTTCGGACTCCAGAGTTTTGCAAGAAGCATGGTCAAGTGTCGGTCTCCCAGACCCTGAAACCTGGGGGCCTTTGGCTCAGCCCCCCGAAGTTTATTAGTTGTCTGCTTTGTCCCGCCAATTTCAAGTTCGCCCCCTCATTGATTTTGCGGTCGCACCGAGTTTTCCTTCGTCAGCACCCTCCCACGCTTTTGTTGATGGTCGGATGCATGGGTTTGCTGCAAGCCAGAACTCGGCTACCTTTCGTCAAGAAGCTTGCCAGAGGGGCGCAGTCGAATTGACCTCCTGCTTCCACGATCATGGGTATCGCGGCGAAGGCATCCCAGGCGTTCAGATGCGCCTCATAGTACCCTTCGGCTTGCCCAGCAGCGACGGCCAGCAAACTGATGGCGGCGGATCCGTTGCGGCGGTATTCCATGCCCGCCTCAAGTAGCGTCTGGATCAGGGCGGTATGCTCGGCAACCGGGCGGCGGTTCGACCGACCCAGCAACAGCAATGCGCGATCGGGTTCCGTGCAGTCCGAGACGCTTATCCGCTTTCCGTTCAGCCAGGCACCGGACCCGGTGGCGGCCCAGGCGAGTATGTTCAGATCCGGGGCGCAGATCACGCCCAGCGGTATTCGTCCTCCGTCATAGAAAGCAATGCATACACCCCAGTCCCGATGACCCCGCATGAAATTGGCGGTGCCGTCAATCGGATCCACAACCCAGAGTGTCTGCCCAGTGCCGGACGCGCCACTTTCTTCGCCCAGCATTGCGTCTGATGGCCAGTTCTCTGCAATCCGTCTACGGATCAGATCTTCGACAGCGCGATCAGCGAATGTCACGAAATCCTGCGGGCCTTTTTCAGCAATAAACTCGGCGCCTCGTTCTGTCCTGAGGCGTTGGGCCAGCTCTCCGGCCTCCTGCGCCAGAGATTTGGCGAATGCCAGACGCGCATCTATGTCGGTCATGTCAACTTCCTACTTTTGCCAGAACGTCTGATTTCAAAAACCGTTCGATGAACAACATGAACCCCACCGAAGGCACCAGCAGAATAAGCGCTGTGATCGAGGCGATCTGATAGTTCCCTTCCATCGACGCTGTGAACAGCAGCAAGGGCATGGTGGTCACGTCCGGTACGCCGACAAAATAGGTGCCGGTGAACTCATCCAGCGAGATGAGGAACACGAAAATGGCGCTGGCCATCAGACCGGGCAGAGCAAGCGGCAGGGTCACGGTGCGGAATACGGTAAAGGGTGAGGCCCCTATGTTGGCGGCTGCTTCCTCCAGTTCGCGGTCCACGGCGGCAAAGGCAGCGGTGGCAATCCAGACCGAAAACACAAGACCCTGGATCGTATGGACCAAAACCACGCCGAGATAGGTGCCGTTCAGGCCAAGCCCATAGAAGATGCGCGCTATGTTCATATGGACGGCGATGGACGGGAAAGCCTGTGGTAACAGGAACAGAAGCAGGAAGAACGTCCGCCACGGCAGGCTGCCGCGTCCTAACGCTAACCCAGCCGGGATTGCAACCACCAGAGAGGCCAACACGGTGAACAGCGCGATCAGCACAGAGCTCGAAAGTGATTCCATGGCGTTGCCTTGCGGGCGGAACACGCGCTCCCAGAACGAAAAGCCATAGCTTTGCGGAAGTTTGGCGGGGAAGTACCATGTCTCGGCCACTGACCAGATCAGCATGTTGGTGATCGGTCCGAAAATGGCGAAGGCCAGCAGGGCCAGCAGAATGGCCGTCACGGTTGTACGCAGAATGGTCATGCGGGTTTGCCTCCTTCCCGCACGCCCTGGCGCAGGTAGATCCAAGCGATAACGGCCGTCATGGCATATGAAATGAAGCCAAGCGCATTGGCGACGCCGTAGTCGGAATAGGCGTTGATCCGCCACGCCATGTCGACGGTGATCATGGTTGGCGTCTGCGCATTGATCATCAGCGGAACAGACAACACCGACATCATCACCACATAGGACAGGATCAACCCGACCATCAGCGTGGTGGCAACCTGCGGCACGACGATTTCAAACAGGATGCGCAATCGGGACGCGCCCAAATTGCGAGCCGCCTCGATCGTGGAACGATCCAGCGCGGCCATGGCGCCCGCGACCAACAAGGCCACGAAAGGTGTCTGTTTCCAGACGAAAGTGATCACGATGCCGCGCCAATCCAGATAGCTGGCCGCCTGTAACGGCTCCATCAATCCGGTCGAGACGATGATGTTGTTCATCATGCCGTTCTTGGCCAGAAACGTCCGCATCAGCTGCGCGGCGACCACGAAGGGAATGAACAGGGGCCAGCGGTACAGCCAGCGCAGCACCGCAAGGGCAACACGGTTTTCCCCAAGCGTCAGATAACCGCCAATGGCCACGGAGAAGCCTCCGATGATAACGGTGGACAGGGTGACGATGATCAGCGTGAACAGGATGTCATTGGAATAAAGGCCAAACGCCTTGATGAAGTTCTGCAGACCCCAACCGCCGAGTTCCTCGTCCCGGAACGCCCAAAGCAGCGAATAGCCCAAGGGGTAGAGAAACAGCAGCCCAAGCAGCACAATTGCCGGGGCAACCAGAACCAAAGAGGTTTTACGTGTGATCATCTTTATCCGGTCCAGAGTGTTCAGGTGCGGGCCGAACGAAACAGGCCCGCACCAAGGTTTCCGTTATTGGGAGTTTAGTTGGAAACCTTCAGTTCATAAGCCTCGCGGATATCGTCAAAGAACGGGCCCAGTGGGAACGGCTTGCCTTTGTTGGCCAGCTCTTCCGGGGTGACGTCGGTGAACAGCTTGTCCCAGACCTCTTTATCCAGCGCGGTTTCGACATGCTGGGCGTCGATGCCCGGATACCAGTTAAAGCGTTTGACGATGCCTTCGGCCTGCACGTCGGGGCTGGTGGCCAGCGCGATGAACTTGCGGGCAGCTTCGGCATTTTCGGCCTTGGCGGGAACCGCGTAATAGTAAGGTTGTCCCGGCATTCCCGGTTCGGGCAGCAAAAGCTTGAGATTTGGGTTCAGACGCCCGTCGGCCTGCCACGTATAGAACATATCGACCCAGACCGGGCCCATCACGATCTCGCCCCGGTTCATCATGTCCAGCGTGCCTGCGTTGCCCGGGGTAAAGGTGACGTTTTCGTTGAACGCCTTCAGGTCATTCAGGGCCTGATCCCAGCTGTTCTTCAGCTCAGGGTCATAGGGGCCATTCATCAGCTGATCGGTGTTGCCCGCATAGGCATACATCCAGGCCGCAGTGAAGGCGACGCCGGACATGCCGTTCTTGATGCCGTTATAGCCGAAAGCCCCCTTGTTTTCGGCGGTCCAGGCTTTCAACTCGTCAAAGCTGTTGGGTGGGTTTTCAACCAGATCGGGGTTGTAAGCGATCGCTGTCTGGCTGTGGAACATCGGCATGACATAGCCGGTCACATCCGTGCCCAGAGCGCTTCTGGACGTGTCCCGCGTGGCCAGTTTGCCGGTTTCGATATCTTCGACATATTGCTGCAGCAGGCCCTCGGTCACCATCTCGCCGGTTTTCAGCTGGGTCATGACGACGACATCTGTGTCCCACGCGTCATTTCCGGCCTGCGCCTTGATCTTTTCAAGGATCGCCTGGCTACCTGCATTTCCGGGACCGGTGCCGACAACATTTACCGTCCAGCCCGGGTTCTGTTCTTCAAACAGGGGGCCCAGATAGTCGGTGACGTAGTCGACCATATTCTGGCTACCGCCGGAGGCCACGTTCAGCACGTTTTCGGCTTGTGCCGCACTGGTTGCGATCAGCGCCATCGCTGCTGATGCAAAAAGATTTGCAATTTTGGAAGTCATGATGTTTCTCCAGTGTCTCAGAGGTGTTGCGCGGCCTGGCTCGCCGCCTCGGGTCCGGTCACGGCTGTCTGGGACTTTGCAGGAAACAGACTAAGGGCCGTGGCCGGTACGCTTACATCGACCGCCGAGCCGATGGGCATCTTGTGGGGATTGTCCGCCATGATCCGGGCCTCGCCGACCTGAATTTCGTGACGATAAACCGATCCCAGATAGGAATGCTGAACCACTGTTCCGGGCAGAGACAGTGCGCCATCCATCGTGTGTCCCAATTGCGCGGCGTCACTGTGAAACAGGATATCGACCGGGCCGCTTTGGGGCTGTGGGAAATGAACGCCGGATACGTCTGCGGCGGCGATCGGCAGGCGGTGGCGTTGGCCGTTGACTTTCAGATCGACAAACTGCGCGCCAAGATCGGCCTCACCAGTCAGGGTGTTTCCGGCCCCCATGAACCGCGCGACATAGGGGTTTGCGGGTGTGTGAAACACATCCTCGGGCGTGCCGACCTGCGCGATGCGCCCCTGATTCAGGATCACCACCCGATCGGCCATCGACATCGCCTCTTCGCGGTCATGGGTGACAAGGACGGTGGTCAGCCCCAACCGTTGTTGCAGCGTGCGGATCTCGTGCCGCATATTCGCGCGGATACCCGCATCGAGGTTGGACAGCGGCTCATCCAGCAACAGCACCGGCGGGTCGATGGCCAGCGCCCGTGCCAGCGCAACCCGCTGCCGCTGACCGCCGGACAAGGCGCCGATCTTGCGGTGGATCAGATCGCCCAACCCCACCAGCGCCGCCATCTCCTGCACCCGCGCCGAAATCTGAGCTTTGCTTTTTCCACGCAGCTTCAGCCCGTATCCAATGTTCTGTGCCACGTTCATATGCGGCCACAAGGCATAGGACTGGAACATCATCGCCATTCCGCGCTTTTCGGGCGTTGTGTGGCTCATGTCCTGACCATCGACGGAAATCGAGCCGCCTCGCACCGGGACAAACCCAGCCAACGCACGCAGCAGCGTGGTCTTGCCACAGCCCGACGCCCCCAGCAGGGCGATGAACTCTCCGGCCCGCACGTCAAGATCGATGTCCGACAACACATCCTGTTCGGCATATCCAACCCGCAAGCCGCGCAGCTGTATCTCGGCACCAAGAGTAGAAGAGGTGGTTTCGTAGTCGACCGGAGCAAGGTTCATTTTGCATCTTCCATAATTCTGCTACAAATGTAGTGAACACGTGTTCACATAACGGTAAGTAATGACACCTTTATGACGCAAGCTAAAATTTTAAATATTCACAAACGAAGCTGTGACCCATCAAAACGAGACCTGACTGAAACATGACGACAAGCAAAGTTTCCAAACCACGCCGCGTTACAGCGAAGCAGGTTGCGCAGGCGGCTGGTGTTTCGCGCTCGGCGGTGTCGCGAGCGTTCACGCCAGGCTCACCATTGGACGAAGACAAGAAAAAGAAAATTCTGCAGGTTTCAGAACAGCTTGGATACCGCCCCAACGCATTGGCGGCAGGGTTGCAAAGCACGGGTCGATCAAACCTTGTGGCCATCGTCACGGGCGATCTGGTGAACCATTATGATAGCGAGATTCTGGCCAAGCTGATGCGGGGCCTACAGGGGATGGGCAAGTGGCCTGTTGTGCTTGGTGGGTCCGCTGAAACGAGCGAAGCAGAGATACTGGAAGTACTGGCATACCCGCTGGATGCGCTGATCCTGCGCGGCGGGAGCGTGGACGAATCAGTTGCGATCCACTGCGCCAAACTGAATATCCCTTTGATCGTATCTGGCCGCGTGATGCAGGCCGAGCGGGTGGATTGCGTCTGCTGCGACAATGCGCGCGGAGCCGATTTGGCTGTTGCCGAACTCATCAGTCAGGGAAAAACCCGACTGGGATATCTTGGCGGTCAGGAGCATCTTTCCTCGGATCAGGAACGCATGGCCGGATTTGAAAACGCCCTGGCGAAGGCGGGTTTGAAACCAGCCATCATCGAACATTCCGACTACAGCTATGAGGGCGGGTACCAGTCCATCATTCAGATCCTGAAGGGAAATGGCAGTATCGATGGGTTGTTTTGTGCAAATGATGCGATGGCGTTGGGTGCGTTGACAGCGGCCCGTCAGGAGTTTGGCATGAATATTCCGACGGACCTTTCCGTGGTGGGCTTTGATGACATCGCGATTTCCCGATGGCCGAACATTCAGCTGTCCACTGTGCGCAACGACATGGATCAAACCGTTTCAGAGATATTGCGGTTGCTTTCCGAAAGATTGGATCAACCGGAAAAGCCCAGTGAAATCGTCTTGATCGCTCCGGAATTTATCTCGCGGGGAACACATTGACCATGAAAGCTGACGTAGCAACATTTTCCGTCTGGATGATCCCGGAGGAACCGGACCTTACCGACCTAAGCAATCGGATCAACAATTTCGCGAATGCAAATGGGACCCCGTCCTTCGTGCCGCATGTGACGCTTTTGGGGGATATTGCGGGTGACGAGGCAGAGCTGGTTGCACGCCTTGGCAGAATATCATCCGGCGTCTCATGCCACAAACTGACCGTGACCGATGTTAAGGCGGAAGATCTGTTCTTTAAGTCCTTGTATCTGGACTTGTTGCCCCCGCCCAAGCTTGTCCGCGAGCAAGCTGTGTTGGTCCAAGGTTTGCCAGCCTCTCAGCACCCTCGGGAATTTCTGCCTCATATCAGCGTCGCCTATGGTCCGATCAAACCCGAAATCAAAGCTGCAGAAACCGAAGCGCTGAATAGTTTGATCGGCGCGACACTGAGGTTTAGGCATTTGCATCTGGTTAAATCCAGCCAAAACGTGCCGATTGAGGACTGGGAAACAATGCAGTCATTTAGACTTAGGACCTGACCTGAGCCCCTGAAACTCCTCTAGTTTTGTGTAGAGTCCGCCCAATTTAAGGACGGACAAATGAAGACGAGATCCACCGACGAAAAGTTCATTCAGATGATCAAGGAACAGGAAGCTGGCGAGCGGACTGCGGATGTGTGCACCCTTGCGAACCTGGCGCTGGTGGCCGATACCTTTCTATCAGGTCTGCACGTCACGCGTGAAGTGAACCTCTGCGTTGGTGCGCGCCGCCTGATCTTCTGCAATCAACGCCGCGATCTTCGGGCGGGATTTTTGCTTTGCGAAATAGGCTTCCAGTTGAGGATAACCTGCTATCGGCACTTTCGCGCGCGCCGAGAGCACAAGGAACCAGACAAGATAGGCATCTGCCGCTGTAAAGTGATGGCCGACAAGGAAGTCACTTGTGCTCAGATGTGCGTCCAAAAGCGCGAGACGATCCGGCGCCAATGCGCGAAAGTTGTCCTTTACCGGGTCTGTTGCTTCCGGATAAAACACCACGCGCAAAATCTGTTTGTGCAGTTCCGTGGCCGTAAAGCTTAACCATCGGACCAATTGAAAATATGCCGGACTGTCCGCGGCGACAGTCATGTCCCTCTGCGATCGTGACTGCACCCAAAGCAGGCAGGCGGAGGTCTCGGTGAGTAATTCGCCTGTCTCAAGACGCAATGTCGCCACCTGACCTAACGGGTTCACATCCAAAAGTGACCCACCCGAGGCTAATGCCTTGGTTTCAAAGTCAACAAGATCGATGTCCAAAGGTACATCGCCCTCTGCGGCTGCAAAACGCACTGCGAGTGAGCAATTGAACGGGCAATGATACAAAAGCGCAGGCATGATGGAGGTCTCCTCGTTTTGGGTCTTGGTGGTTCTTTTAGCTTCTGTTTCGAAGCCCGTCACTTGCTCAGGCGCAGTAGCAAAACTCCAAGACTGGCATTCGACGAGATCGTTCGAACCTGGAATTTGCACCGTGACGAATGGCGGCAATGCGGGCTGCAACGATGAAGCAGAAGGCCGTAATCAAGGTCGGTTCCGGCCTGGTCAGCCTCGACGCGGCCGGTGACATACAATGCAGACATTTGCAAAGCGGACAACACATCGAGCATGCGAGATTGCCCAAGAAATTCGACGCAAAACTGGGCTCGAGTGGAGTCGCCTGACCGTCCGGTTTGATGGAGGGGCGTTTGGCCTCGCCTGAGGGGAACAGAGCAGATTGACCGACCGCCAATAGCGCGGCGCTGCGCCAGTTTCCCGATCTTACTCCGGCACGCCCGCTCTCTGCAGGCTCGCCAGCCAAACTCTGCGATTTTCCGGGTGGTTTTTTGAGCCTGCGAATTGCCTGCGCATTGCGGAAATCGTTAGTTTCGGGTTGATCTCCAGCGCTGCGTTCACTGCATTTTGCGCTTCTTCCGGTCTGTCCAGCGCGGCAAGATTGGCGGCGCTCAGCAGGTGATGGAACATTCGCCAAGTATTGCTTGTCGCCACCGCGCCCAGCTGTCGGGCGGCGTCCAGCGCTTCTTCGTAGCGCCCCAGATGAAACAGGATGTGCCCTTTGTAGAAATACATGTTCTGCAGCATCGGATCGCGCGGGCTTAACCTGATCGCCATCTCTATTTCGGGCAGGGCGCGGTCCTGCATGCGAAACCAGTCATAGGTATGTGCCATTTCCAGCCGGATACGTGCGTCATTGGGGTTAAGCAAAACGGCACGTTCAAGATTGGCAATGGCAGGATCTGCCTCACCAGTAAAGCGGTAGATATAGCCAAGCGCCGCATGTGCCTGAGCGTCTTGGTCATCCAACTCTATCGCGCGCTTGGCCGCCTCGGTTGCGGCTATCAATGTGTCCTGAGGCGTATCTGACCACTGAAAGAAGAAAATCGTCCCCAGCGCACGGGCCAACAAGCTATAGGCTGCGGCGAAATTTGGATCAGCGGCGATGGCCTCATGTGCGAACGCGACCGCTTCCTGCTGTGCTTCTTGCGAAAAAATAGCCTGTCGCGCCCGACCACGCAGATACAAATCCCATGCATCCATGTCCTCGGTCGGTTTTTCGAGTGATCGAGCTTCGCCGGATTCATAAATCTCCGGTAACAATTGGCCCGCTATGGCCCGGCTGATCTCGTCCTGAACGTCAAAGATATCTGTCACCCGGCGGTCAAAAACCTCGGCCCAAATGGTCTCGGCGCTGCCGACATCAATTAGTTCTCCGCTGACGCGCAACTGACCATCCGCGCGGCGCACGCTGCCCCGAACAACATAGCTAACCCCAAGATCGCGCGCGATTTCGAGCGCGGTTGCCTGATCCTGCGCGTAAGAGAACATAGTCGCGCTGGACACCACGAACAGTTCCCGATTGCGCGAAAGGTGGGCGATCAGGTCGTCGGTGAGACCATCGACAAAATACTGCCCGGTTTTTTCGTCCCCGATATTGTCAAATTGCACAATGGCCAAAGAAGGCTTGCCTTTGTCCGGCAATCTCTGGCGATCCGCAAAAATGGAAATCGACAACATCGCTATGGCCAAACCCAGTAGTGCGCCAGCGATAAGGACGCTGCGTTTCGGGGTTTTGGCAACGTGCTTGCGAAGCTCATCATCTGCTGTAACTGAAGCCACAAATTGAAACCCGCGCTTGGGGAAGGTCTTGATGTAATCCGATCGTGCCGCCGTGTCGCCCAAGGCCTTGCGCACGGACCGGATGCGCGTGTTCAAAGCGGCGTCAGTGATCGCGGCTCCGTCCCAAATCTCGTCTATAATCTCTTGCTTGCTGACGATTCTTTCCCGGTTCCGGATCAGAAACTCCAGCAATTGCAGCGCCTGTGGTTCCAGGGCAACTGGCTGACCAAGGCGGTTCAGTCCCTGGGTCGGATCAAGTTGGAACTCCAAGAAACGGTACATGCTTCAACCTACACCCCGCCATGTCCCTGGCTCAACGAAGTTTGGGTATTGTCAGATGAATGTCAGAAAAAATCAGCTTTCGATCAAGCCCGGTGTGCTTGCAGCGCGTAGCGTCCGATTGGGCAACCGCCCGGTTGCATTGACCAAAGCACCAGGGAGACAGGATATGACACACTTCAAAACACTTTGCGTAGCGGCTGCGGTGACGCTAGCAGGGAGCACTGCGTATGCTGAATCTGATCTTGAGGCGGCATTGACTGACGGCGCCGAGCGTCTCAACGCCGACCAAATCGCGGAACTTTTGATTGGCAACACTGTCACGGCCACGTCCGGAGAGAAGACGTTTCGCTTCTTTTACGACCCGAACAATACGGTGAGTGGGGAATTAACAAACGGCGGCTGGACCGGTGCGGGTGCGTTTGCCATCACTGATGCTGACCAGGTTTGCGTGTCCATGGCGGCCGACAATGGGCGCTATCGTTGTTTGACAGTGCTGCGCGTCGGGGACTCAATCCAGAAATTCAATGCCGACGGAAAGCGGACATTCGAACTTCACAGTTTTGAGCCTTCTACGGGCCTCTGAACCGGGCTTCTTTCGGCTGATACCACCGTATCCGTCGTCAGAGATTTTCGGAGAGCTGAAGCGTTTTCGTAACAGAGGCTCTGGTTCGGTTTCTGTTTGAGTTCAGGCAGCAGCGGCTTGGTGCTGCAACCGGCGTTTTCGGATTGTCTGAACGTATGTGCTTTGATGGTGCGGTCCAGTTGATGGAAGGGAAGGGGGCTGATCTTCCGGCTTTCCCAATGCGGAAAGGAGCATCCAGATATGTTAGCCGGTGTTCGCCGCATTGGCGCCTTGGTCCAATAAACGAGACCCCAGCAAAGCAACCGCCTCGTTGAATACGTTCAAGTCTTCATCGGCACGTGCTGCGAGATGTGCGCCTTCCAGCAAGGCCAAAGCCGCACGGGCTTCGTGATGGGGGTCTGACACATTGGCGATAGAGCCATCTTTCTGCCCCATCTCAAAAGTAGCTGTCAGCCAACCCACAACCATTTTGCGAAAGGATCTGATCTTTGTGTTCAGCGCCTCTGACAGGCTTTCGCGACTGCCGATGAACGCCACGCACAGGCAAAGCGTCTGTCCCTTATTCAGCGCATTGCGGTAGACGTCGATCAGGGCAGAAAGGCGCTCTGCTCCGGTGTCGCTTGTGGTCTCTATGCTGGAACAGGTTGTCTCGAACGTCTTGAAATACCGCTCCATCAGCGCTTCAGAGAGATTGGCTTTGGTTGGAAAATGGTGGTGGATCGAAGCCTTCCGGATGCCGACCGCTTCGGCCAGGTCGGCATAGCTGAACCCGTCAAAACCGCGTGCGCGCACGGCGCGTTCGGCACAGTCCATCAGGGCGGTCTTTGTGTCGGTGGGCATCGGTTAAGCTTTCTCTTCGACCAGCATGTCTAGCGTATTTTCCGCCGCTTCCAAAGCACCTTCCAGATATCCCCCGAATTGCGGGGCCACCTCTGTCCCCGAGATCAAAAGACGGCCGTCCCAAAGCTGCGACAATGCGTAGGGCAGACCATATTGGGGATGCGCGTTGAGAGGCTGCAGATCCAGCTTTGTGGACGTGAAGGGATCATAGGCCCAATCCTTGAGCAATAGCTGTGTCGGCGCGGCGGCCTTGGGTCCAAAAAGACGGTCCAGCTGTGCAAGGATGTTTTGACGGAGTGTCCGCTCATCCGCGCGGGCCTGTGGCGCGACACCGATAAAGCCGAACAGCGCGTAACACCCGCCTTCCATGGGCGAGGCATCGTGGAGTTCCACCATGGGTCCAAACCGGCTCATGGCATCGCCGGACAATCCCGCCTCACGCCAGAACGGGCGGTCATAGATCGCAACGGCCTTGGCCTGTCCGGCCATCCATGTGGCAATTCCCGTCATCGCGCGGATCGCAGGTTCCGGAAGGGCCGGAGCAAATGTCAGTTCTGCTGCAATGCGTGGCGGCAACGCGAGAACGCAACGCCGGGCGCGGAGCAAAACCCCGTTCTGCGCCTTGACCTCGATACCTTGATCCGTTCGGGTCAGAGAGGTGACTGGCGTGTTGAGCCTGAGCCGTTCAGCCTCCAGCCCTGCTGCAAGCCCGTCAATTAAAGCCCCAAGCCCACCTTGCAAACGGTAAGAGCCTTGCATGGAGGCAAAGCCGCGACCGCGCTGCACCTGCCCGCTCTCGTCTTCAAAGGACAGTTCACCGTCGGAATACTGGTCAAACGATGTCAGGCCCAACTTGTGGATCAGGTCCGCGATGCGGGGTTGCCCGGGCCAGTACCACGCCGGGCCAAGGTCGAAAGACCGGTCCGCGACCTGATGGCTGAGGATGCGCCCACCCAAACGGTTGCGCGCTTCAAGCAATAAAAAGTCGCGTCCTTGTCCGGTCAGGTGCGAAGCCAGCGAGAGGCCGGAGAGGCCCCCGCCAATGATCAGAGTCTCGGTATCCACTCGGTCAGAACCCCTCTGACGCCGGACGCAAGTCAATCTCATGTGTCCAGGTGGATTTGGGCTGTTGCGCGATCTGCCAATAAACCTCGGCGATTTCGTCGGGTTTCATCATCTTGGCCGGGTCAAGACTGTGCAACGCGCGGGACCGGGCGGAATCGATGATCCCGTCGAGGATCACATGGGCCACGTGAACACCGGCTGGCTGGTATTCTCGTGCCAACGATTGGGTGAGCCCCCGCAAGGCAAACTTGGCCGAGGCAAAGGCAGAGAACCGCGCGCCGCCGCGCAGAGATGCCGTGGCGCCCGAAACGATCAACGTCCCCCCGCCGCCGCGTACCATGGGCTGCAACACCGATTGGCAAAGAACCACCAAGGATTGCACCATAGACGTCCAGGTGCGCTGATAATCTTCAAGCGTGGTCTCAGGAAAAGGTGCAATCACCAGTTCCGCCGTATTGTGGACCACGATCTTCGGCGGGCCCTTTTGAGCAATCAGGTCCGCTAGCGCCGCACTTGTTTCTGTCACATCAGATAGATCAAGTTGAAGAAATCTCCCGCTGCTCTGATCCGGGGCAGTGCGGCCAAGGCCTACGGCCTCCATGCCTTGCGCCTCAAAATGCGCCAGAAGAGACTGGCCCAGACCGGCCCCTGCGCCCGCGACAAGTGCGAGTGGTTTTTCTGCAGTCATGATCATACCTCCGGTGGTTTGGCAAAGGGCAGGTGGCCGGTTTTCATCCAGATTTTGGCCCCTTTTGGACCCGCCAACGCTGTTAACGTTTGGCCGTCGGGAAGGCGCAGCCAGGCATTTTGGCTCAATTCTTCCCCATCAACCCGAACAGACCCTGCGATCACCAGAAGCTCGATACCGCCTGCGGCTTCGGACATGAGCGCGGCGTCAGCGTTCAAATGGCTATAGGTGACGATCTCACGTTCGTCCTTGTGAAGGGTTGCGGTTGCCACGCCGTCCACAGGCGCGGTCAGTTCCTCCGCCATCGTTTTGCGGAATTGAGTGCGATCCTGCATGTCGAACTGCCAGAGCTTTACGAAAATTGTGCAGCCGTGTTCGGATCCGGGCGTGTGCGAGGTTGTCGGCGGGTTACGGACATAGGTGCCTTCGGGAAAGTCCCCATGCTCATCCTGAAACACGCCCTCCAGCACGATGAACTCTTCGCCGCCGGTGTGGGTGTGGGCAGAGAACTGGCTGCCCGGCGCATAGCGCACTATGGTCGTGGCGCGGGCCACTTCTCCGCCGATCCGGTCGAGCATGCGACGATCTACACCTTTCATCGGCGAGGGCTGCCATTCCAGCCTGTCTGAATGCACAATCGCAGGTAACGAGAAATCTGCATTGATTTCCATATCAACTCTCCTTGTCGAGGGCAGCTTAGGCCGCAATGGACGGGCGCGCAGCGACTTTCTTGCGCCATGCGTGCAGGTTGCTGAGGGTCTCGGGGATATCCACGTTGGCAAAATCCGCAAACGCCAGGCCCGCAAATGCCGTGATATCGGCCATCGAGAACGTGTCACCCGCAATGAACGCGTTTTCCGCCAGCACCTCGTCCAGATAGGCCATGGTGTTCCCCGCGACCTCTTTTTGCTTCTCGCCCCACTCGGCGCATTGATAAGTCTCAAGCTCCGGTCCCAATCCTGGCGTGGCATGGTGGAAATAGGCACCGACGGCGTTCAACAGGCCGTTTTCGGCACGCAAGTTCATCATCGAAACTTTCGCACGTTCTTTTGGGGTGCTGCCGGTCAGAGTGTCGCCTTCAAAGTGACCGTCAATAAATTCGATAATCGCATTGCACTGTGAAATATGGGTGCCGTCCGGCAGCTCGAGACAGGGCACAACCGCGTCGGGGTTCTTTGCCTTGAACTCAGTCGTTCGGTGCTCTCCTCCCATTACATCAACCGGAACGAACTCCACTTGATCGGTCGCGCCTTTCTCGGCCAGGGCAATGCGTACGCGGGCCGGATTCGGGAAGCCTTCGATGTCGTAGATCTTCACAAGTCTCTCCTGTTAGCATCAATTTAATGGCTACCTATCAGTTGGTAGGTGAATAAGCAAGAAATTTCCAGACCGGCGCGCTCGGTCATCGGTTCGGACAACCCACATGCATGGGCCGACGCACTTCTTGGATGCAAGGAACTCAGCGATAGGACCGAACCCATCGACATGCTATTTTGATATCCGAGTGGATCGGAGACAACCTTGCTTGACCGTGATCATACGAATGAAATTGACCGTGTTCTGAACGGAGTCGACACAGGACGTGACCGTTTTGTTGCGGACAGCTGGCTGCGGTGCGTTGAAACCTACGGTATGGATCCGGCCCGACGCGAACCTGCGCATATTTTACCCGATACACAGTTCCGCGAACATCGGGAGCAATCCGAACGTCTAATCGCTACAGCCCGATCAGGGTTGCAATCGCTTTTTGGGCAGGTGGCGGGGCAGAACTATGTCTTGATGCTTGCGGATGCAGAAGGTGTATGCGTCGATTTTTTCGGAGACAGGAACTTCGAGGAGGAACTTCGCAACGCCGGGCTTTATTTGGGGTTTAAATGGACAGAGGACCTTGCAGGCACAAATGGCGTTGGCTCCTGCCTGGTGACAGGTGAGCCGGTCACGGTCCATCAGGATGACCATTTCTCGATGATGCATACGCCGTTGTCCTGCACAGCAGCCCCAATATTCGACACCAAAGGGGCGTTGACTGCGGTTCTTGACGTGTCTTTGTTGCGCGGTCCATCGCCAAAGGCCTCGCAGAATCTTGCCATGACACTGGTGACAAACTCTGCCCGTCGGGTCGAAATGGCGAACCTGATGGCCTCAACCAGACGGGATTGGGTATTGCGGTTCTCCGCCAGTCCCGAGTTCCTTGAAGTTGATCCCGAGGCCGCCGTGGCAGTGGATGGAAGCGGCAAGATCATCGGAATGACCTCAGGCGCGCGCCGAGCTTTGGACCCTCAGGGTTCGGGGCATCTTATCGGGTCGCAACTGGAAGATTGGCTTGAGCTAAGCGTTGACGACATGCCCGAGTTCATGCGTGGTCGTCCGTCTGAAGACCGGGTTTTGCGTATCAAAGACGGGCGTGCCCTCTATGGCCATGCAGTCGCGCCGCAAACGCCCCAAATGACAGCGGCATTGCGAACGCGCGAACAGGTTCTTCCCGGCGCGTTCAGCAGCTTTGCGGGACCGGACGCGGACCTGCAACAGTTGCTTGGAAAAGCCGCGCGGCTTGCGGCGACCAGCCTGCCGTTGCTGCTGACTGGCGAAAGCGGGACGGGCAAGACGAAACTGGCGCGGGCCATCCACATGGCCGACCCAAGGTCGCAGGGCTTTCACACGGTGGTATGCTGTGGGGCGAACACCTTTGACAGCTGTCACGAGATTGTCGCAGGGACGCTTTTCCTGCGTGGCATCGAAGACCTGACCGAGGCCGCGCAAGCCTCTCTTTTGGCTGTTTTGGAGAGACATTCGCGCCTTCGGATCATCGCCTCCTGCCGAGAGAACCCGGCTGGATTGCAGGACTCCTTGCGTGAAGACCTGTTGCACCGGATTGTCGGCGCAACGCTGCACTTGCCTCCTCTGCGCCACCGCGCGGACCTGGACTGGCTGATTGATCGGCTGCTGAGGCGCTTTGCCAGCAACGATATCCGCCTTTCGACAGCTGCGCGTGCGGACCTGAAATCGCGCACCTGGCGCGGCAATATTCGTGAGCTCGAACACGTGTTGCAGAGCACCGTCGCGCTTTGCGAGGACAACATCGTGGATTTGACGGACTTGCCAGCCCCGGTGCTGGCACCCGCGCAGGAACAGGGCCCGGATGACCTCGCCGCGCTTCTGGTCGCGTGTGACTGGAACATGTCTCAGGTTGCGCGGCGCCTTGGTGTCAATCGATCAACGATACTGCGCAGAGTACGCAAGGCTGGATTGAAACCTACCCTTTGAAAGAGCCTGCGCCGTGTTGCGCATCTGTTGCGTGCGCAACAGCGGGTGCGGTATTTGGCGCATGTCAACGTGCGGTCGGGCAATATCGCTTGCCCGAGTGGGCATCGATTTGCCAGCCTTCTGACCCGTGGAGATAGGGAGGATCACATGCTTGACACAACACTTTCGGATCAGACTCAGGCCTTTCTGGACAAGTTCGGCGCGACTCTGTCCAACGGCGACATCGACGCCACTTGTGATATGTTTGAAGACGACTGCTATTGGCGCGATCTGGTCAGCTTTACGTGGAATATCAAAACCGTTGAAGGCAAAGAACAGGTGGCGGACATGCTTTCCCATCAGCTTGCCACAACCAAACCGAATGGATGGAAAATCGCCGAAGGTGAAGTCCCGACAGAAGAGGGGGGCGTAACCACAGCCTGGATCGAATTTGAAACGGATGTGGCACGTGGCTATGGCTTGCTACGCCTCAAGGGAGACAAGATCTGGACCTTGTTGACCACAATGGTCGAGTTGAAAGGGCATGAAGAACCCAAAGGGTTCAACCGTCCGCTCGGCGCGAAACATGGCGCGGGCAAGCATCGAACCACCTGGGCGGAAGAGCGGGCGCAGGAAGAGGCTGAGCTTGGCTACGCGACGCAGCCCTATTGCGTTATCATCGGCGGCGGTCAGGGTGGTATAGCGATGGGTGCACGTCTGCGCCAGCTTGGCGTTCCCACGATTATCGTCGAGCGAAACGATCGCCCCGGGGACAGTTGGCGCAACCGCTACAAGTCCCTTTGTCTGCATGACCCGGTCTGGTACGACCATCTGCCTTACATCAAGTTTCCGGAAAACTGGCCGGTGTTCTCGCCCAAGGACAAGATCGGTGACTGGTTGGAAATGTATACCAAAGTCATGGAGTTGAACTACTGGACGCGCACATCCGCCAAGTCAGCCACATTTGACGAGGAAAAGGGCGAATGGACCATTGTCGTGAACCGGGATGGTGAAGAAGTTGTGCTCAGGCCAAAACAGTTGGTTATGGCGACCGGCATGTCGGGCAAGAAACGCATGCCTGACTTCCCGGGCATGGACGTATTCAAGGGCGTGCAAGAGCATTCGTCCGAACATGACGGGCCGGACAAGTGGACCGGCAAGAAAGTCGTCGTGGTCGGCTCCAACAATTCCGCCCATGATATCTGCGCGGCCCTTTGGGAAAACGATGCGGATGTGACCATGGTGCAGCGATCCTCGACCCATATCGTGCGCTCTGACAGTCTGATGGAGATCGGTTTGGGTGACCTCTATTCCGAACGCGCGGTTCGCTCGGGTGTGACGACCGAGAAAGCCGATCTGATCTTCGCATCACTCCCCTATCGTATCCTGCACGAATTCCAGATCCCCGCCTATGCGGCCATGAAAGAGCAGGACAAGGAATTCTACGAAGGCCTTGAGAAAGCCGGATTTTGGCTGGACTGGGGGGACGATGACAGCGGCCTGTTCATGAAGTACCTGCGCCGCGGCTCGGGCTATTACATCGATATCGGTGCCAGCCAGTTGATCATTGACGGTGAAATCAAGCTCAAACGCGGTCAGGTGACGTCATTGGATGAAACAGGCGTGATTCTTGACGATGGGACTCATCTGGATGCCGATCTTGTGGTTTACGCGACCGGGTACAATTCCATGAACGGGTGGGTTGCCGACCTGATGGGGCAGCCGTTGGCCGACCAGCTTGGCAAATGCTGGGGACTGGGTTCAGACACGACCAAAGACCCCGGGCCGTGGGAAGGCGAGCAGCGCAATATGTGGAAGCCGACACAGGTTCCAAACCTGTGGATGCATGGAGGAAACCTGCATCAGTCCCGGCATTATTCGCAATTCCTGTCGCTGCAGATCAAAGCACGGATGGAGGGGATTCCCACCCCGGTCTATGGCCTGCAAAAGGTGCATCACTTGAGTTAAAAAAGCGCGAACTCGAATAAAGCGGACCTTCCCACGCCTTGGCTGAAGGTCCGCTTTGACGTGGCATCTTGAACAGACAAAGCCCCTGGTTAACTGCCTGCGGCGCCGGGATTTACCTGTCCCATTGCAAACGGATCACCAGTTTAAGCGTCAAGACAACCATCGCGGCCCTCGACCAAGGATCGCCATCAAAACCGGG
This sequence comes from Ruegeria sp. K11, assembly GCF_056531905.1. Lineage (NCBI taxonomy): Bacteria > Pseudomonadati > Pseudomonadota > Alphaproteobacteria > Rhodobacterales > Roseobacteraceae > Ruegeria > Ruegeria sp. K11. The sequence goes on along the minus strand of NZ_JBQFMP010000003.1, from coordinate 370,907 downwards.
CACTCGGTGAACAGCGCGTGTTCAGGTTTGGCTTTGAAGTCAAGCCACCGCAGCTTTCTTCAATCCAACACGGATTTCGGAAAGTAGAACGACACGGTCCAGTTCGGTAGGTCCACGATCTCGCTGATCCGCAGGTCGCCGCAGACCGAGCACAACATATAGGCTTCGGCAGTGGACATACCTGTTGTGGCGGAAATCCAGTCGATCATACCTGAAACCGCATCGCGGGCGGCCTGCATCAAGTCTTCTCCGATGCCGGTTGTGGCCTTGTAGCCCGAACCGTCAAAATGCCGGGTGACGGGGCCGCTGGTTTCAAACCGGGGGTAGGGCAGGTTCTCGCCCTTGATCAGATCAACCTTGATGGCGACGTCCATCGGGCTTTCGATGGCAGTGCCGCAAATCTCTCCGTCCCCCTGCGCGGCATGTGTGTCGCCCAGCGACAGCATCCCGCCCGCCACCTCGACCGGCAGATACAGCGTTGTGCCCACGCAATTGTCGCGGATGTCCAGATTGCCGCCGACCCGGCGTGGGGGCACGACCGAATGCAACCCCGGCTCTGCCAGCGCCAGCCCGATTGTACCCACAAACGGCTTGAGCGGCACCTTGCCGCCGGGGCCGAACAGGGCAGGGGTCATCGCATTGGCATCGTATTTCCAGATATGCAGCGCCGCATCGGGGAATTGATCAGTCAACAAACCGAAGCCGGGGATGTTAGCGGTCCAGCCCCAGCCCGAGGGCTTGAAATCCAGAAATTCGATGGCGACCGTGTCTCCCGGCTCGGCGCCTTTGATGTGGATCGGTCCGGTGACCGGGTTAACCTTGTCGAACGACAGCGTTCCCAGATCGGCCAGTGTCGAGGAGGCATTCAGCTGCCCGCCCGAGCTGTCGATGGTTTCAACTTCGACCGTTTCGCCGGGATCGATGCTCAGGATGGGGTCGATGGAGTTGTCCCAGCCGAAATGGTGGTTGTGTTTGTGAATGGTGTGGTTGCAGCCCATGACTCACTCCTGCTTTTTCAGTACGAGGTCCTCGATTTCGTGGTCGCCCATGATCCCGCCAGGGCGCAAGGCCATTGTCAGCACGATCACCGTCCCAAGCGCAATGCCCGACAGGCCCAACACCTCGGGCAGGTCGATGCCCAGCAGGACCGGGCCGGTTTCCAGCCAGCGGACGCATTCCAGACCGAATGAGATCAGCAATGTGCCCAGCACAGCGCCGGTCACTGTCCGCATCCCTCCGAGGATCAGCATGGCAAGCGTCAGAAAGACGTGATTGAAATAGAAGGGCCGCGCGCTGATCGTGCCAAGGAAGAACGCATACGCAATCCCGGCCACCGCCAGCAGCACTGCGGACAGAACCCAGGCGATCAGGCGTAGCCTGCGGATGTTGACACCCATCGCCGCCGCGCCGACCTCATCATCGGCGCAGGCGCGCAACTGGATGCCCCAGCGGCTTTCCCTAAACAGGCGCACGACGAACACGACGACCACGGACAGGATCACGATAGAGGTCAACGAAAACACTTGCGGAATACCGAAAAACGCCTGATTTCCCTTGAAGATATCCGTGCGGTACAAAAACACTGAATGTACGATGACCAAAACGGCGAGGGAAAAGATGGTTACCCCCGACCCCGTCAGGCGCACGACAAACAAGCCCACGACGACGGCCAGCGCTGCAGTGATCAGAATGGCCAGCAGTGCCGAGGTTACCGGGTCCAGCGCAAAGGCATTCAACCCCCAAGGCGCGTCTGGCAACGAGATCGCCTTGACCGTCACGGGGGTTACGCAGATGGCCGCAACATAGGCCCCGATCCCCATGAATGCGCTATGACTGAGATTGGTCAGCCGCGCATTGCCCATGAACACCTGCATCGCCAGAACGACCAAGAGGTTCACGTAAGCGCTGTAGACCAGCCGCAGCTGATAGCGCGACCCGAAATAGGTCACGACCAAACCTATGGCGATCAGCACAGCGGCCAGGATCGCGGCACCGATCAACCCCCGTTTCTGACTGGGGTTCAGGATCATATCTTGTCCCCTTTTTCGGTCGGGGGGGACAGGATGCCGTCAGGCCTCCAGACAAGAACAAGGGCGATGATGCCAAAGACAAAGGCGTCTTTCATGCCGCCATATTCCTGAGGTAGCAGCACCAGCATCGCGACCTCGATCCCGCCAAGAAGGAAGCCGCCTAACACGGCACCGGGCAGGCTGCCAAAACCGCCAACCACGCAGGCGACAAAGGCCTTGAGCACGGGGTTGAACCCCAGATGCGGATCGACCGATCCACGTCGCGCCATGATGAAGATACAGGCCAGCCCGGCCAGAAGGCCCGACACCATGAAGGCCACGGCAAACACCCGGTTGGATTTGACGCCGACCATGCGCACCATCTCAAAATCCAGTGAGGCCGCGCGCATCGCCAGGCCGAGCGTCGTGCGTTTGAGAAACAGCATCAGTCCGACAATCACCAGAACTGTCGTCACTGCTTCGAACACCTGAAGTGACGACACCTGAACGCCGAACACCTGAATAGGCCATTCCAGAAAGTACAGCGATGTGACGGCCACCGGGCGCGGCGAGACTGCCAGCAAAAACACATTCTGGAGGATGATCGAGACACCGAAGGCGGTCAGCAGGCCGGTCGTCGGGTCCGCATAGCGCACGGGCCGGAACGCCACGCGCTCCAGCGCGAGGGACATCAGGATGGCGGCTGCGATTGCGCCGCCGATGACAATGAATGGATTGTTCAACGCCAGTGCTGCGAAGGCTACCATGGTATAGCCGCCTACCGCGATGACCTCTCCATGGGCAAAATTCACCAGCCCCATGATGGAAAAGACAATCGCCAGCCCCAAAGCGATCAGTGCGTATTCTGCGCCGAACGCAAGGGCATTCATCACCTGCTGGGCCACGTACTCCATATCAGGCGATCCCCGTCAATTCTGCCATCAGCGCGCTGCTCTGACCCAGTGTTTCCCGTGTCCCTTCCGCCACAATCCGCCCGTTGTTCAGAAGATAGGCGTAATCGGACAGGCGTAGCGCCTGAGTCGCGTTTTGTTCGACCAGCAGGATGGTCATGCCGTCTGCTTTCAGCTGCTCGATCATCCGAAATATCTGACTGACGATCTTAGGCGCCAATCCCAGGCTGGGCTCGTCCAGCAGCAGGATTTTAGGCCGTGTCATCAACGCGCGTGAGATGGCCAGCATTTGTTGTTCTCCGCCCGACAAGGTCCCCGCCAGCTGATCCCGCCGCTGACCCAAAATTGGAAAAGTTTCAAGCCAGCGGGCAATGTCGGCGTCCTTGCCGTCGCGATCAGGGCGGGTCGCGCCGCCCAAGAGCAGGTTTTCCTCGACGCTGAGGTTCGAAAAAATTCGCCGCCCTTCCGGGGCCACGGACATGCCCGCCTGCACACGCGTTTCAACCGGCAGGGCCGATATGTCATCGCCGTCAAAGGTGATCATTCCGGTCGATCTGACGACGCCCATCAGCGCCGAGATGGTCGAGGTCTTGCCAGCCCCGTTCGGGCCCAGCAAGGACACGCATTGGCCCCTTTCCACGGCAAAGGAAATGCCGTGCACAGCCTCGATCGGACCGTGAGAAACTATCAGGTTTTCTACATTCAGCATGGGTTGGGGAACGGGGGCAGGGACAGCCCCCGTTTGTTGGCTCAGTTCCAGTCCTGTGGTGTGTTTTCGGGAATCTCGTTCGAAATCAGAACCCGCTTGCCGTCCTTGTAGCCGATCACCGGGATCGTGCGCTGGGCATAGGTCTTCGTGTCCTTGAACGAGATGTTGTCCACCGTCAGAACCGGAATAGAGTCCGCATTGCGGATAGTCTCGGCAATGACTGCCGGATCCGAGCTGCCGGATGTTTCAACCGCCCAAGCCACTGCCTTGACCGTATCTGCGCCGGTGGCGGGGAACAGACCGGGCACATCGTGGCCTAATTCCTTGCAATCGGCCATGAATTTGACCACCGCACTTTCATCATGGCTGGGAGCCAGCGTCGCAAAGAACACTTTGTCCAGGATCGACGGATCATCGGCGGCGACGGCATCCAGCGACGGGTCGTCAAAGCCATCAGACCCCACCACCCACGCATCGATGCCCGCGCTGCGCAATTGCCGGACCAGAACGCCGATATCCGGCATGATCGATGAGATATAGACTGCGTCGATATCCTCACCCAATGCTTTCATGTCGGCAATCTGCGGCGACCAGTCTGACGTGCCAAAGCTGAAATTCATCTTGGCCAATACCTTGCCGCCACCCTCTTCGATCACCTGACCGAACCAAAGCGGGGTGCGCGCGGACCATGATCCACCTTCGTCCGAGGTCAGAAGCACCACGTTTCTGACGCCCTCACTCAGCGCATGGTTGGCCGCGGCCGCAGCGGTGAACGGATCAGGCGAGACGCCGGTAAAGAAATTGTCGACAATGCCCGCATGCATTTCGACCTGCGTGGATTGCGGCTGGAAGATCGACACGCCGTAGGGTTGGGCAATCTGCGCCACCGGGATCATCGTGTCCGAGAATGGCGTGGTGCCCAGCATCACAACCCCTTCGTCCAGAAATTTCTGCGCCAGTGAGATCGCCGCCTGCGTGTCGCCCGCGGAATCCTGAACCAGCACTTCGATCTTCTTGCCGCCCGCGCCACCCTCGGCGTTGATCATGTCGGCCATACAGCGCGCGCCCAGATATTCGGAATAGATCGCCAGATCGCCGGTCATCGGCACTCCGAGCCCGATTTTGATCGTGTCCTCGGCAACAGCCGGCAGAGCCAGGCTCATGGCGGTCAGAGTGGTAAAGGTCAGCTTCTTCATACTCATTCTCCTGTTGGCAGCCGCCTGCGTCACGCGGCCCGTTCATCGGTTTCGCCAAGATAAGCGTCGATAACTTCTTGGTTCTTGGTTATGTCTTCGGGCGCGCCTTCAGCGATGACAGCGCCCATGTTTAAAACGGTGATCCTGTCGCAGAGCGACATGATGAATTTCAGATCGTGGTCGATCACTAGGATCGCGCAATCCGAATGCGCCCGGACCCATGTCAGCGACCTGCCCAAGGCATCGGTTTCCTGTTCGTTCATCCCGGCGGCTGGTTCGTCCAGCATCAAAACCCGCGGGTTCAGGGCCAAAGCGCGCACGATTTCCAGCCGCCGAAGCTGCCCATAGGCCAGCGCACCCGCACTTTGATTGAGCTTGTCGGCCAGTCCAAACTCTGCGATGGCGGCGTCCACAATTTCTGCGCCCCTTCCGGAGTATCGGGCGACGTTTATGTTCTGTGCAACGCTGAGGCTTGGAAATATCCGCAGGTTCTGAAAGGTCCGTGCTACACCGCGCGCGGCGCGCTGATGCGCGCGCAAACGATCCAGCGGTTCGCCGTCCAGCGACAGGCTGCCCGCTGAATGAGACAACAGACCCGAGATCAGATTCACCAGCGTCGTTTTGCCCGCCCCGTTTGGGCCAATCAGGCCGCGCACCTCGCCTGCGGTGACCGACATCGTCACATCCTCGACCGCATGGACGCCGCCAAAGGTCTTGGTGATGCCATTCAGCTCAAGCACGCGCCAGCTCCTCGACCAGTTCGGCTGTTGTGACCTGTCGGCAATACCCCTTGATTGTACGCAGAGAGTGCTCGTGCCGCTCGGGCGTATAGGTCAGGCAGGCATCAGTGACCTGTGTCACCAGATAGCCCAGATCACAGGCATCCCGGATTGCGCTTTCGACACATTGATCGGTGATCAAACCGGCCAGAACGACTTGCCGGACGCCCAGATTGCGCAGGATGTAATCGATATGCGTCGAAACAAAGACCGAGGACGAGGATTTGGGCAGCACGATCTCATCACCCACGGGGGCGATCTGATCAATCACCTTCCCGTCCCAACTGCCTTTTGGAACATGAAAACCGGTAATCTTGTAATCCAGCGACCGATCCCGTCCGTCCAGAGTCAGGCTTTCGATATTGGTATACATGACCTCGACCCCGGCGGCGCGGCAGGCGGTTTGAATGCGCTGCATGTTGGGGATTACGCGGGCGTCCAGCTGATCGAAATACCAGCCGTATTTGTCCTGGAATTCCTGCGCGGTCACGTCTTTGAATTCCGAACCCTCCCGGTGTGCAGAAAAATTCTGCACGTCGATGAATATCAGCGCCGACTGGGCTGGGGTCAAAGGAACATTCCGGGTCAGGGTCACGATGTGTTCTCCAATATGCCTGCGACAGCCCTTGCCAAAAGCTGGGCCCACTCGGTCGCGCCCTTAGGACGGCGGATCAGGTCGTTGCGAATCTCGACAAGAGAATGCGCCAGACCGCGAGGTTCGACGAAATGCGGGATGAACCAGTCGCTTTCGCTTTCGATCTGGTAGGGCTGGTTCAGGGCCATGTGCAGATCAGGGCGCTGGGCTGAGAGGTGGTCAATCAAGGCCTGACCCGTAGCGGGGTCCGAACGTGTAAGAAACCCAGCGTGCCAGGGTCGGGCTTCACCCGCGACATGTGGGGTGAAGGAATGAATGGATATGGCCAGCGTGCGCGGCGCGTCGTCAAGCATCTGTGCGATGGCTGCATTTAACGGGGCCATAATCTCGCTCTGCCGCGCGGCGCGTTCGCTTGCGGTCAGATTCAGATTGGCTGGAATTTGCTCGCCAAAGCTGTGCGGGGGGATCGAATCCGGGGCATCAAATGGCCGGTTGCAGTCAATTACCAACCGAGAATAGCGCTGCAAAATCAGCGGCGCCTGCAAACGGTCTGCCAACTGTCTGGCAACCGCTTCGGCCCCGATGTCCCAACCGCGATGGCTGGCCTGAACCGCGTCGGATACACCAAGATCGCCCAGCTTTTGAGGGATCGCCCGACCCGCATGTTCACATAGCAGCATGACCGGGGCGTCGCTGTACTGGTTCACCCATTCCACCGGAGCAGGGTCTCCGGACATCAGCAGGTTCTCGGTTGCGGCGGATGTGATCATGCGTGTCACGTTAGAGAACAAGTTTTTTCAGAGTCAACAAGAAATGGATTGACTGAAATTTTCCTTCCATGCAATTCGTTGAAATCAGGAGGGACCCGTTTGCTTGTTCGGCAACGAATAGAATCCAAGGCAGAATACATGACCGCGAGCGAGCGAAAGCTGGCTGCTGCATTGCTGAGCGATTATCCCTATGCCGGATTGGTTTCGATACAGGAACTGGCGCGCCGGGCCGAGGTTTCAGCACCGTCGATCTCGCGGTTTGTGATCAAGATCGGGTTGGGCGGGTACCAGGAATTCCAACGGGCGCTGTTGTCCGAACTGAAGGAAGGCGAACGCTCGCCCACTGATCTGCACGGCGAAGGGCGCAACGTCGATGGCGGATTTCTGCGGGACTTCATCGCGCGCGCCTCGTCCCAAATGGCATTGTCGGCTGAAGGCATCACCGAGGCGCAGTTTCAACGCATCTGTACCTTGCTCAGCCAACCCAAAAGCGATGTCTATATTCTGGGAGGGCGGATCAGCGATACCATTGCTCAGCACCTGTCCTTTCACCTGCGTCAGACCCGCAGGGGTGTGTATCATCTGCCGGCCAATAACGAGGTCTGGCCGGAATACCTGCTGCGGATGAAACCGGCAGATATCCTGTTTCTGGTTGATTTCCGCCGCTATCAACCTGCGCTGGTGGGGCTTGCGGCGACTGCCACAAAGCAACGTGGGGTGCGGGTTGTGCTGATGACGGACAAATGGCTGTCGCCAATATCGCGCCATGCCGCAGAAATCTTGCCGGTGCCGATCGAAAGCGGCACACTCTGGGATACCTACACCGCAGCCCTTGCCGTTACCGAGGCGTTGGCAACGCGCATTGCAGAAGACAACTGGGACCAGACGAAATCCCGCATCGAAGCCTGGGACTCCATGCGATCCCTAAATCAGGATTCCAACACATGATGCCCAAGACCCCTTTGATCTTTGCCGCCACATCGGATCTGGCCGGGAAATTGCGCGGCAAGGCCTTTCCGGCTGATCAACTGAATAAACGGCTGCAGCGCGGGGTCGGATGGACGCCGACCAATGTTCAGATCAATTGCTTCGATGGAATTGCCGACAGCCCGTTCGGAGCGTTGGGTGACCTGTTGTTGATCCCGGATGCGACCGCCGAAGCAAAGGTGGATTTTGGCGAGCAGCCCGGGCTGCATTTCCTGATGGGGGACATTGTCACGCTGGAAGGTGAGCGGTGGGATTTCTGCACGCGCGGTTTGCTGAAGTCCGCGTTGGATCGACTGCACAAGGCCTCGGGCGCGCGCGTCCTTGCTGCTTTCGAACACGAGTTTCAGTTAAAAGGCACTCCGGAGCGGATCAACGAGGCCTATGGGCATAAAGGGTTCGATCTGCAACGTGACTTTTGTGAGACGTTGATCGCGTCAATTTCGCAAGTCGGATTGAGACCGGATTCGATCATGAAGGAATACGGCCCCAACCAGTACGAGGTGGTAATCGGCCCGGAACTCGGCGTGCGAGCGGCGGATGCTGCTGTCATGGTGCGCGAACTGACCTATGCCACCGCTCGGGCCTATGGCGAACAGGCCACTTACACGCCAATCCGTGACGTCGCAAGCGTGGGCAACGGCGTGCATATCCATATGAGTTTTTTGGATGATCTAGGCGCACCGCTGACATACAGCGCGGACGGGCCATGCGGCATGTCCGACCTGACCGGCGCTTTCGCTGCAGGAGTGCTGAAATACCTCGATGCGATACTCGCGCTGACCGCGCCTTCGGTGATCTCGTATGAACGCCTTACGCCGCACCGCTGGTCAGCCGCGTTCAACAACCTTGGATTCCGTGATCGCGAAGCGTCTCTGCGCATTTGTCCGGTGACGGCAAAAGACCCGGCCTCGGTCGAGCGGCAGTTCAATATTGAATACCGGGCTGCGGATGCGGCCGCCTCACCCCATCTGGCGTTGGCGGCCATCGTCATGGCCGGGACGCAAGGGATCGAAGAGGGGTTGACCCCGCCGTCTCCGACCGAAGAGGACCTGTCTTTGCTTGATCCCGATGAGCTGGCGGGAAAGGGGTTGGTGCGGTTGCCACAAACCCTGGAAGAAGCATTGGAGCGGTTCATCAACAACCCGGTTGTCACGGGTTGGCTGCCGGACGGCTTTGCGCAAGTGTATCGCGCGCATAAACTGTCGGAAATCGAGGCAACGGCGGAAATGGACACGGATGCGCGCTGTCGTCTGTATGAAGAAACGTATTGAACATGGTTGGTTCGGGCATCCGCAGCAGGTCTTAAACCGATTTTTGCAGCCGCTAAACAGGGTCTGACGGGTTACTGGCTAAAGCGCTACCAAGCTGACGCACTCAACCCGCATCTGCCTATCTACACGAACATGATGTGGTACCCAGCGCCGCTCTGCCTGCGGATCTGAGGCTGGTTCGAATGCGTCGCTACACGGTCGGACTGATCGATCCAATGACGCGTTCGACGATTGTGACTTCACACAAGTCCTTCAAAAACGGGCAAAGCAAATCGTCCTCGCCTGTCAGATCTCAATTTGCATGGTATTCAAGCTGACTTTGAAGCAAGCTTTGAATTTCCACCTGAAACCAGTTTTCGCGCCGCAGCTGTTGGAATAGAGGATCAATTGTCAAAGGAATTGGAAACCCGTTCGACGCAAGAAAAGACGCCAAGCTCGCCTCAAACTGTGCGGACCTTAGGGCCTTGGACGTGCACCGCACTGGTGGTCGGTAACATTATCGGCTCCGGCTTCTTTCTCGCCCCGGCCGCTTTGGCCCCGTTCGGGGCGGTTGCCATCGTGGGCTGGATCATCATGTCGATCGGAGCGCTTTGCCTTGGTCTGATCTTTGCCCGTCTCAGCCGTGTCGCGCCCGAAACCGGAGGACCTTACGCCTATACACGGCTGGGGTTTGGGGATTTCGCCGGGTTTCTTGTGGCCTGGGGATATTGGATATCGATCTGGGTTGCCCTTCCGGCCATTGCATTAGGGGCCACCGATTACATCCTCTATTTCGTCCCCGCACTTAAAGACGTTCCCGGCGGCACGACTGGCATCGCGCTTGTCATGGTGATCGGCGTCGGTCTGCTGAATCTCCGAGGCGCCGAAACGGTCGGGCTGTTCCAACTGATCGTGGTCAGCATCAAACTGATCCCGTTTCTGGCCGTTTCTTTTCTGGGGTTGTTCTGGGTGGAATGGGGCCATTTCACACCACTTAATCCGACACCAAACTCGTTTCTTCTGGCGCTGGCGGGCACCGCGCCGTTCATTATGTTCGCCTTTACAGGGGTCGAGTCTGCCACGGTTCCGGCCGGTGACGTCAAAAATCCGCAGCGAACCATCGCTTTTGCAACCGTTGTCGGAACATTGCTGGCCGCCACCATATACACCTTTGGCACCCTGAGCGTGATGGGCGTGATGGACCGAGAAGTCCTGGCGCAGTCCAGCGCCCCGTTTTCGGATGCGGCCAGTGTGATGTGGGGCGACTGGGCCGGATATGTCATCGCCGCAGCGGCAATTCTGTCTTCGATCGCAGCGCTGAACGGGTGGACGCTTCTGATGGCGCAGGTGCCTCTGGCCGCCGCCCGGCACGGGTTGTTTCCACGCTGGTTTTGCGAACTTAACAGCAAGGGCGTACCGGCAAAGGGTATCTTGATTTCAACATCCCTGTCGGTCGCGATACTGTTGTTCAAGTCCTTTGCGTCGAGTTCTCTGCTTGGGCTCTATGAATACCTGATCAAGCTGTCGATCGTGACGGATATGGTCAGTTATCTGTTCTGCTGCTGTGTGGAAGGGTTGATCCTGCTGACACTTGGCCGACGCCTGGGATTTCTCAACCCCTGGACGTATCTGCCAATCGCCGCCACCGCATTTCTGTTTTCCTTGCTGACCATTTTCGGGTCCGGAGCCGAGGCCGTCATGTGGAGCTTTTTGCTGCTGCTTGGGGGTATCCCGATTTTTGTCGTGAACCGGCTGATGCAAAGGCCCGACCCGGAGGGAGAACATGAGTGATACGGCATTGATCCCGTCGGACCGCATAGAAAAACTGTCGCGCGCTGCGAACCCGGCACTTTTTGAGGCGGCGATCGATCCCCAATTGCTGACAGTTCTGATGTTGGCAAACTTGATGAGCCCGACCCTGTGGCAATTGAAGGACAAGATTCTGGACCGAGCGCGTGCGGCTTACCCGAACGAAGCGCACCTGCAGCAAAGGCACATCACCGCTGAGATGCTGGCCTATGTAAACCATCATTTCACCCATGATTATCCTATGAGCACAGCCGAAAAAGTGGGCGTTACGGAATTGGCCGACATTCGTCAGCGGTTGGGGTCCGAAGGCGTGAACTATGCGCTTAATGTCATACGGCAGCACTTTCGCAGGCGCGATGAACAGGGATTGCTGACACCGGCGCTGGATATCTTTCCGGTGCTCAATCAGGATAAATTCCCGATCTTCAACTATTCGACCATCGACGGATTGCGTGCCATGCGGCGGTTGTTAGGGCACAAAAAACACAAGCCGATGGGGGTCACCATCTGTGCGGACGAAGCCACATTGGTTGCCGCTTTGGCCAATATTCTGCACGGGGTGTCATTCGAGGATATCTTTTTACTCGGCACACCGGCCCATTACACCACTTTTTTACACAAGGGCGGCCAGCGGGTCTGGTGTAACGGCAAGCTCGAATATTTTGATCAAGCGACATGGCAAAAGATGTGTGCCGCGCCGGGTGCCTTGGGGCCGCAAGCCGCTTTTGCCAAGCGGCTGCCTTTTTTGGACCGACTAATCTCGCCCCTGGGAGATTTGTTGATCAGTACCGGCGAATGCACCATTCCCGAGAGGGTCTTTGACGCCTTTCTGGACGAAAGCCGCATCTTCTTTGGCGGTGTTCTGAACCGGATTCAATCGGCAATTGATACCGGCATCACCTTTCTGCCCAGCCAAGTTGCGTTGGAAGATCTGATAGCACTGGATGATCTGAGCAGTGCCGAGGAGGCCCGTTTGGTGATTTCTGAAATCGCGTCAGGCCGTTCCCTTTCGGTGTTCGACCAAGCACTTTATTGTACCCGCGATATCCATGTCTCATTTCCCGGGGCTTATCTGGCAGCAGCGTTGCGGGGCCCGAAACTCCGTGCGGCAGCCGCTACGGTGACGTCTTTGCAGAGTGCTTGCGAAATTGTGGCCAAAATCACTGCGACCGAAGCTGTTTTATCGGATCGACACAAGATTGCTTTGCCCGATGAGGTGCTTTTGTTTCAAACCGGTGATGATGTCGACAAGGGCTTGCTGCTGATTTCCTTGCTCCTGTCAAGCTCGGCGATCTCCAGTTCCGACAAGTCCTCGGCGACCTTAAGTGTCACAGACAGGTCGACATTCTGCCAGATCGCGGATCAGATTATTGACCTGAAGAACCTTGGCCCGGTCGCTGCCATTTCAGGCACAGAACAGATGAGACTGGGGCAGGGGGCGATGCAACTCTGAATTAGGTATTTGGAAGAATGGCAGCCAAGTCAGGCCGAGTGGCACGTCGTCTGCATCAATGCCAGCCAGATTGCCCCAGGTTTCGTAAAGAGCGGGTCAATGCAGAAAGGGCTTTCAATTCGGCCTTTTGCGAGGCAGCAGCGCCGCCAAAATCACGCACCACCCAAGTATTCCCTGCCCATGGGCGCTCAGGTTTTGCCGGTAAGAGAAAAACAGCATCTCCAGCGGCTTGATTGGCTCTCTGGGTGGCCAGATCACCCATTGAAGGGGTAGGTCCGGGATGATCATGCGATAGTACATGTAATAGATTTGCGGCGACAGCCATACGAACATCCAAAACAATACAAGAGCGCCCGCAAACCTAGCCCAAACCGGATAGGGGTGCAAAATGCGCCGTGCCGAAAAAACCACCAGCACAAATAGCGCGAGACTAAGCAAGGCAAGTCCGGCCTGCCCCCAGTTTGATAAATCGAAAAAGGAATCCTGACGGTACAAACCTGCCCTCCCAACCGCCGGGCAATCAGACGAAAACCGCCCACAGGCGCGGGCGGCTCTTGGTAGGCTTTGACGAGAGGTTGCTTATTTAAGCGGTGCAACCGCCAAAATCACAGTGAACTGTTCGCAATAAATGTAAAGCTCATTGTATTTTGACGTGTCGATCCCCGATGGGATCTTGAACGACGCTTCACCCTTCTTGACAGTCAGTTTGTCGTGAATCTTGGAGCCCTTGGCATAGCTCTCGCCATTGCCGAAACCAATCTTGATGTCCGGCGGGTTCTTGGACGGGTCAAAGACGTAATCGCTTTTGAGTGTGACGGTGTCGCCGGTAACGGAAACGGTTCCTTTTACCTTATAGCCGCGACGGCCGGAAAGACTGCCCGTGCGTTCCTTGCCTCCGGCAAATGCAGAAGGGGTTCCCAGCGAGAGTGCGGCTGCCGAAGCAAGTCCCAGCTTGACGAATTGGCGGCGTTTGATTGTCATGACGAATTTCCTATCTCATTCTACGACGTCTAGATGCTGAGCAGACTATTGCTGCGCTGCCAACTCACATCGCGTCGAGGGAATTTGAGAATTTGAAACAAATGAAGTTTATTTTTGGGAAGAATTCGCCGAATGTGTTCGAAATCCTTTGGAATTCAGGGCGGTAACCACGCGAATTGCATTATTAGTTCGCTTACCACTTTACCGCAACGTTTCGCCAAGTAAGCATAGGAAGGCCGGCAAGGAAGGGGCTTTCCAGCTTCATGCACGGCACATCCCGTATGGCCTGCATATTGGTCACCTCGGCATTTGCTGACGTTTTAATTCTATACACTTAATGGACTTGCTGGAATGAAATGTGTGGAGGCGAGTACCGGAATCGAACCGGTGTACACGGATTTGCAATCCGCTGCGTCACCACTCCGCCAACTCGCCTTTTCAAGTGAAATCAAGCACTTGCCGTGGTGTGATGGGCGTTTTAACAGCTTTGCCGAGGGAGGTCTAGAGGCTAACTTTGAAAACTGGTGTGCTCGACCTGTTTTGGGTGGGCGGCATCGGGTTTTTTTGCCGCGCAGGTTTTGATGCCTGGGCCGTTGCCGCTTGGCGGTTGATGTGGCACAAGCCGGAGAGACACGGCAAAGCACACGAGCGACCACATGACAGATTTTGCAGCCCGGCGCCTTACGATGGTTGATACGCAGATTCGACCTTCGGATGTGACCAAGTTTCCCATTATCGATGCCATGCTGAAAGTGAAGCGCGAGAACTTCGTTCCGGATGCGCAGCGGGAAGCGGCTTATGTTGATGGACTGGTCGATCTGGGCGAAGGACGTTGTGCGTTGGAGCCGCGGACATTGGCCAAGATGCTGGACGCGGTGAATATCACCGAGGATGAGGTTGTGCTGGATATCGCCGCAGGGCTTGGATATTCAACCGCCGTCGCGGCGAAGATGGCGCAACTGGTTGTTGCCGTTGAGGAAAGCGAAGCGCTCGCCAGTGAGGCACAGTCCGTTCTGGCCGAGGCGGATGTCGATAACGCCATCGTGCATGGCGGTCCGCTGGCCGAGGGTGCCGCCGAACATGGGCCCTATGACGTGATCATGATCCAAGGCGGGGTGGAAACGGTGCCTGCCGCGCTTTTGGATCAACTCAAGGAACACGGTCGCATCATTTGTGTGTTCATGGAGGGGGATTTGGGCACCGTCAGGGTGGGACGCAAGTCAGCCGGCCGTGTCACCTGGCGCCACGCTTTCAACGCAAGTGCCCCGGTCCTGACGGAATTTTGCGCTGAGTGTGCATTTTCGCTATAGTTGACCAATAGTTTATTTTGACGCCTTGATTACTTGAAAACAAGGCCGCAAATTGCTCTGGTGATTGCGTAATTTCGTTTTGAGAGGATTTGGTGATGCGTGGGACGGCGAAAGGGAAGCTGGTCAGATCGTTGGCTTTGACCGCTGGCGTTGCGTTGAGTGCGCTGCCCGGACGTATGGTGTGGGCAGATAATCTGACCGATGCTTTCATCGGCGCGTATAACACAAGCGGTCTGCTAGAGCAGAACCGCGCCCTGTTACGCGCTGCGGACGAAGATGTTGCAATTGCCTTATCCGCGCTGAGGCCGATCATCAACTTTACTGCGCAGGTCAGCCAGGACACCACACGAGTATCGAACAGCGCCGGGGTGACGCGCACCGAGCCGTCCAACTTCTTTACAGGGCTGACGCTAAGCCAGCTGATTTATGACGGCGGGTTCTCGGTATTGGGCAAGCAGGCCGCGCAGGAAATCGTTTTATCGACGCGCCAGACCCTGATTGATATCGAGCAGGTGATCCTGTTTCGGGCCGTGAATGCCTATCTGGGTGTCGTGCTTCAGGAAGAAACCGTTCAAATTCAGCAAAACGACGTGGATGTGTCAGCAGAAGAACTGCGCGCCTCGCAAGACCGTTTTGAAGTGGGCGAAGTGACGCGCACGGACGTAGCGCTGTCCGAAGCGCAATTGGCCAGCGCGCAGGCGGAACTTGCGGTAGCCCGCGGTAACCTCAGCACGGCGCAAGCGGAATACGTCAACGCGGTTGGCAAACAGCCCGGACGTACGTCGGGCCAGCCCAGCCTGCCGCCTTTGCCGCGGTCTGAATCCGAGGCGATTTCGTTCGCTCGAAACAACCACCCGGCCATTCTTTCGGCCCAGCACGAAGTGCGCGCGCTGGATCTTGGGGTGCAGCAGCAGCGGGCGAATCTGGGCCCCAATGTCAACCTGAGCGCCGATGCGGGTATTACCGAGAGCTTTGACAACGATGATAGCGTCGAAGACGCAACCATCGCGCTGACATTCAATCAACCGATTTATGCCGGTGGTCGGTTGGCGGCGGAAGTGCGCCGGGCCATGGCGACACGCGATGCATCTCGGGCCAACCTTCTGAACGTGCAAAAGGACATCACCCAAGGCGTGTCGGAAGCCTATGCCAACTTTCAGGCCGCGTCTGCAAGCCTGCGGGCCTCAACCGAGCAGGTGCGCGCTTCGCAGGTTGCCTTTGACGGCATCCGCGAAGAGGCAACACTGGGCGCAAGGACAACGCTGGACGTTCTGAACGCACAGCAGGACCTTCTGGATGCGCAACTGAACGAGGTTGCATCGCGGACCGAGCGGTCGCTGGCGGCATATCAGCTGTTGCAGGCGCAGGGTCTTCTGACGGCGGAACGTCTTGGTCTGGCGGTTCAGATTTATGACCCGACGCTGTACTATAACCTGGTCAAGAAGGCCCCGGCGCAGGTCAGCAAGCAGAGCAAGGATCTGGATCGGGTGCTCAAGGCGTTGCGCCGCGAGTAAGGATTGTAGCTACCGGTTGTGGCGCTGGGTTGGATTGGGTACAATCGACTCAAGGCAAAGAGCGGTAGAGAACAATGTCTGATAGTGTAGTGAATGCAGGTTCAGAGGACGTCCTGTCATCGGTCAAGCGTTTGGTCGATGAGGATGTACGCGAAGAATCAGAGTTTATCTTTGTTCCGTCGTCGCCTCAGCGCAATCACGGGCGGCTCGTGCTGACCGAGGCGCTGCGCGTCAGCGCGGAATCGCCGACGCGAGGCAAGGCCGATCCTCTGAAGCTGACACCGCGGGACAGTATCTCTTCAGCCGGGCCGATGAATGCGGCCAATCTGTCCGATTTGCCGGAAACACCAATGCGCCTGCAGCCCTGTGACAAGGTGAGTGTAGATGAGCCCGCCGAACCGCCCAAAGCCCCGGAAGGGAACCGCCAGCGGGACCTGACCGGCAGCTTGAGTGCAAAGATCGAAGCGCTGGAGGCGGCGATTGCGCGAACCGAGGACCAGTGGGAGCCGGACGGGCAGAGCAATGATGCCTATTCCGGCACGAAAACGCGCGCGGTCGAATGGCCCACGGACGCTGCCGAAACTCAGGCGGCGACGGAACCAAAGATGACGTTCATCAGAAGCAAGCGTCCCGGTCAGCACAAACCGGGTTCGGCTGAAAAAGCGCCTGAGGCCACAGTTGCATTGGATGATGACGCCCTGCGCGCGCTGGTAACCCAAATCGTGCGCGAGGAGTTGCAGGGTGCGCTTGGGGAAAGAATTACCAAGAACCTGCGCAAACTGGTGCGCCGTGAGATCAACAGGGCAATCGCCACGCGGGATCTGGACTAATCCTCACCCGCGCTGAGGCGCTTGCGCCAATGCCAACACCTGATCCAGATCCATGTGCCGCTCGAGGTGGTCGGCCAGCGCGTCCAGGACCTGGTCTACCCCATCTTCATACGAAATCTCGGATGTCACGCCCAGTTGCGTCAGATAGGTGGCCCGGAACCCGTCGGCTGCAAAAATTCCGTGCAAATAACTGCCGCGAATGCGTCCGTTCGCGCTGGCGGCCCCTTCGGGGCGACCATCGACCTCAAGCCAGGCGCGATTGCAATCAGGGCCTTCTGTGCGCCCCATGTGGATTTCATATCCGCTGACATGCTCGCGACCGGGCAGGGCGATGGCATTGCGCAACGTGACTTGTTTCTTGTCTTTCATGACTGTGGTCACGTCCAGCAATCCCAGACCCTTGACCTTGCCCGGACGACCATCCACCCCGTCCGGGTCGTCGATGGATTGCCCCAGCATCTGATAGCCGCCACACAATCCCAGCACATGCCCGCCGCGCCGGACATGGGCGTGCAGGTCAATGTCCCAGCCCTGAGCCCGGAAATACGCCAGATCGCCGATTGTGGATTTACTTCCGGGCAACAGCACAAGGTCCGCATCGCCAGGCAGGGCGCGCCCGGCGGGCACGATCTCGACCGTAACGCCGGGTTCTGCCGACAGCGGATCGAGGTCATCGAAATTGGCCATTCTCTCGAGCTGAGGCACAACCACCTTGCACGTCCCGCCGGAGTGAGAACGGATGTCCATCATGTCTTCGGCGGGAAGTTTCCAGGCATCGTGAAACCAGGGAACCACACCCAGACAGGGCCAGCCGGTCCGCGCGGCGATATCGTCCCGGCCTTCGTCGAACAGTGCAACGTCGCCTTTGAACCGGTTGACGGCAAAGCCCCGGATCATGTCGCGGTCACCGGCGTCCAGCACAGCCTGCGTTCCCACGATCTGCGCAATGACGCCGCCCCGGTGAATGTCGCCGACCAGCACAACGGGTACACCAGCGGCGCAGGCAAAGCCCATATTCGCAATGTCTCCCCTTCGCAGGTTGGTCTCGGCCGGACTGCCAGCGCCTTCGATCAGCACCAGATCGGCATCCGCACACAACCTGTCAAAACTTTCGAGTGCGGCCCCCAAAAGTCTGGATTTGTCCTTGCGGTAGTCACCAGCCTTCATCGTCCCCGCGCGTTGACCCTGTACGATGATCTGAGCCCCCGTATCCGTTTCCGGTTTCAACAGGATCGGGTTCATGTCCGTATGGGGCGGTCGCCGTGCAGCCCAGGCTTGCAAGGCCTGCGCGCGCCCGATCTCGCCGCCATTCTGGGTGACAGCGGCGTTGTTGGACATGTTTTGCGGCTTGAATGGCGCAACTTTCAGCCCGCGTCGTGTGTAGGCGCGGGCCAGGCCGGCCACGAGAACTGATTTGCCGACATTGCTGCCGGTGCCCTGAATCATGATGGACCGAACCATGGCCTGTCTCCTATGCTGGCGCGCAGATGACCTGATTTGACGGCAAAGGAAAAGCCCCAGATGAACACGTCCGCGCATCTTTTGATCGGGGCCGCGGTCTTTGCCCGTCCTGCGCGTGGCCCTGTGCTTGCGGCAGCGCTGCTGGGATCGCTGCTGCCGGATGCTTCGCTTTATATTCTGGCCGGGGTATCGCTGTTTCTGCTGGGTATCCCCGAGCAGGTGGTGTTCAGACAGCTCTATTATTCGCCCGAATGGCAGACGGTGTTCGCCATCGACAATTCATTTCTGCTCTGGGCCGCCGCTCTGATCTTGGGCCTTTGGCGGCGATGGGCGTTTCTGACTGTGATGGCCGGGGCCGGGCTGTTGCATCTGGGGCTGGACTTCTTTCTGCATGCCGGGGACGGGCGGCCGCAGTTCTGGCCAATCACCGCATGGGTGTTCCACAGCCCGGTCAGCTATTGGGACAGCTCACACCACGCGCTCTGGGTTGCGCCAGTGGTGATGCTTGCATGTGTTTTATCATATGTTGTGCTGTGGCGGCGGGGGATAAGTGCAGGCGCTACACTGTTCTTTGGCGTTCTACTGGCTGCTGAAATCTGGGTTGCTCGCCAGTGGATCCTGTTTTTCTGAAGAGCAAAGCCAGCTCAAGCCAATGAAAAACGCGCTCTGAGCGAAAGAGCGCGTTTTTTCTGTAGGTCGCGTTTATTGGTCAGGCTGCTTCGGCCTGCTGTGCGGCATTGCGGCGCTCGCTTTCTTCGCGAGACAGCGCAACCGAGGTGCGAACACCACGGCCCACAAATTCCATCAGGCCGCTGACCACGCGTTCGTTCGGGTCGATCCCGGCGCAGGACAAAACCTCGCGCCCATCGCGCGAGCGCGCCCAGCGGGCAATCTGCTCGGGGCCGTTGCCATATTTCTTGTCGTCCGCAATGGCATCGTCCAAAGCAGCCAGTACGACAGCCGCAAACAGTTTCCGAGCGCGGTTCCCCTGCTCATTGTTAAAGGCAGTGCCGTCAACGAAATCTCTCATCTCGTCTTCCTTGTTGTTCTTGCTCTTGCAATTTTCGGCGTAGCGGTGCTTATGACCTATTCAGCGCGATTCGGATACAGCAAAAATGCATAGCTACGTTGCGTAATGTGCATGGCTTTCTGCATGTGCAGCACTAGGTATCGTTGTCTTGCCAGGTGGTGTCCCGCCAGATATAGGGACGACAACTGACGCATCAACCGTTTGTGAAGGATTTATGTCATGCCCAAGATAAATGGGAACGAAATTCGCCCCGGTAACGTGCTTGAACATAATGACGGGCTGTGGGCAGCGGTCAAAGTGGACCACGTAAAACCCGGTAAAGGCGGCGCTTTTGCACAGGTCGAACTGCGCAACCTGCGCAATGGATCAAAGCTGAACGAAAGGTTCCGCTCGGCGGACAAGGTTGAACGTGTGCGCCTGGAACAGAAAGATCAGCAGTTTCTGTACGAATCCGATGGTATGTTGGTGTTCATGGACTCCGAGACCTACGAGCAGATCGAACTGCCCGCCGAACTGCTGGGCGAACGCCGCCCGTTTCTGCAGGACGGCATGACCATCGTGGTCGAGTTCTACGAGAGCGAAGCGCTGAATGCGACGCTGCCTCAGAAGGTCACCTGCAAGATTGTCGAGACCGAACCGGTCGTCAAAGGCCAGACCGCCGCGAACTCATTCAAGCCTGCTGTACTGGACAATGGCGTCAAGGTGATGGTGCCGCCGTTCATCGGTCAGGACGAGATGATCGTCGTGAACACCGAATCGATGGAATATTCCGAGCGCGCCTGATCGCGACGCCACACCCGTGTTGAAAACCGCGCCTGCCTTGGTGCGGTTTTCTTTATGGTCGGTCGTCGATTCTGCGATACCGTGAAGGGTCGGGACCGAACAGTTCCAGCATCAGTTCGAACTTGATCCGGTTGGCACTTACCTGGCGGTAAAATGCAATCAGAAACGATGTCGGTCCCTGAATGCGGCTGAGGCCACTTGTCGCTGCAACCACGGTGCCAACATCTGTGCGACCTTGCAAAACAAGCCAACCGCCCAGCATGAGGACGCCAACGGTTCCAAGCCCGTTGATCACACTGAGCAGGAATTTGGCTGACAATTTCCAGACGAACATTTTTCGACGGGTTTCGAATATGTCATCGAACTCGGCGTCGATTTCATGAACGGCAGCCTGTATATCGTCATCCGTCAGCCGGTCGGTGGCATGTCGTAAAATTCGTACACGATCAGCAATGAACCGATTCACTCGGCGTTGTGAGATCAGGACGATGGCGATTTGTGGCAAGATCATCGACAGCGCGATCAGCCCAAGCTCTGGCTGTGTGGATGAGATATACCCGATCACGCTGAACAATGTTCCGATCTGCACCACCGGATCGGCAAAGGCCCCGCCAGCAAACTTGCCAAGTTCTTCCGCCTCGGCTGAAATCGCTGTTGTCATGGTGCCTTCGCGTGTTTCCTGACCACTGGCGCGCAGATCGGACGCGCGCATCAGTAATCGCCGTCTGATCAGGCGGATCATGTCCTCGCCCAATGTGCCCGAGCGGTATCCCAACAGCCATTTTAACCCGAGGCTCAGCAGGATGACTCCCATCATTCCGGCACCCAGCAGGAACAACCGCTCGGCCTCGACGTTGTCCTTGGTCAGGTGGTTGATGATGTCCCGTTGAAACTCAAGCGGTGCGGCCGCGAGGGCGGCAACAGCCAGCGACAGGATAATCAGAACAATCTGCCGCCCGGCACTCGCGCGCCAGATCGCGGTATAAAGCCGAAACATGCATACATCCCGAAACGTCCACCTGTTACAGTGATACCGCGCGCTCGGAGGACGTCAAACACTCAGCAAGGTGCCACCTGTGCAGGGTGATGCATCGGCAACATCGTTATTCCGGCAAATGCAGGGTTGCGTCGCCAGCGGTCATCTCTCCTTTGGCCCGGTCAAGGCGCAGGTAGGCGATGGCCTTGCCGCCGGATTGGGTGAACACGACCCCCGCCGCTTTGCCATTGGCTTGAATCTCGGCCCCGATTGGTGCGCTGCCTGTGATGTCGACGGTCCTCAGGCCCTTTCGCAACTCGGTCTTGTGTTTCATGCGAGCTGTGACTTCCTGACCGACATAACAGCCTTTCTTGAAATCCAGCCCATTCAGTGCCTCGAACCCGGATTCCAGGATGTAGCTGTCCGCCGTCAGCTCGACCCCGGTTTCCGGAATGCAGTGGCGCACCCGGATCGAGTCCCAATCAGTGCCGTCATCGCTTTCCGGATTGGTGCTGTAGCTGCGCCAGCCCAGATCAGCGTGCCGCGGGTCGGGCAGGGCACCGTCGGGGGCCGGACCGGTTCCGCGTTGCACGTTCAGGTCGGTCGCATCAATGCGCACATCCGCGCGCAGCTTATACATGGACAGCCGCTTGATCAGGTCATCGGCTATCGTTTCTGCAACGTCCAGCACGACATCCGCGCCGTCGCGTTTCAAAAAGAAATCCGCCAGAAACTTGCCCTGCGGCGTCAGCAACGCTGCGTAGACCAACCCGTTATCAAGGCGCTGAATGTCGTTTGTGATCAGCCCCTGCAGAAAGCTGTCGGTATCCGTCCCGGTCAGGCGCAAAATGCGGCGATTGGGCATGGGTTGGTCCTCGTCTTTGGGTTTGGCACCGTGATATAGGCTTTCGCAACGCCATGACCAGAGGGTTTCCGACGTGTCCGCACCGATCAGTATCGTTATCCCGACGCTGAACGCCGGGAAAGAGCTGCCCGCGACTTTGCAGGCGCTGATGGAAGGGCTGCATTCTGGGCTGATCCGCGAGCTGATCGTGACCGATGGCGGCTCCACCGACCTGACGCTTGAAATGGCTGACGAGGCGGGGGCAGTGATTATCACCGGAGTGCCATCACGCGGCGGGCAATTGCGGCGGGGTTGCGATGTGGCAAAAGGCGAATGGCTAATGATCCTGCACGCCGACACCGAACTGCAACCTGGTTGGAGCGCAGTCGTGGCAGAGCACCTGACTTCGCCGCGCCCGGCTGCTTTCCGCCTTGTGTTCCGTGCAACGGGATTTGGCCCCAAATGGGTCGCGGGATGGGCCAATTTGCGCACTCGGTTGTTCGGGCTACCCTACGGGGATCAGGGCCTTTTGGTGCCGCGGCGGCTCTATGCTGCTGCGGGCGGTTTTCCGGATGTCCCCCTGATGGAAGATGTCGCCCTGATCCGGGCACTGCCGCGTGTTGTGGTGTTGAATGCGGCCGCAGTCACGAGTGCGGAACGCTATACCCGTCAGGGCTGGATCCGGAGGGGGGCTCGGAACCTTTGGACGCTGACCCGGTATTATTGCGGCGCGGACCCCGAGGTTCTGGCGCAGTCCTATCGGCGCTAAAGGCCGAGCGTAGCTCCACGATGGATTTACCCAGTCGGAAGGGCGCCGCAAAACTCACCAGACACAGCGCGACGATCTGCAACACAAGAATATGGGCGTTGGCCTGCAGATACTCCCACTCGTCTTTCAGTTTTCCGACCTGATCCACCAGATCGTCATAGCTTTGCGCCAAAATCAGATAGTCGCCCGCGATCGCAGGCACTTTGCGGCGCATATTGTCGATGGCGGCTTGGGTGGTTTCGTCCAGAGTCGTGAAAACGAGAAACTGATCAATGTTGAATGCGTCAGCCTTGGCGGTCATTTCGCGCATGTCATCCATGTCGTCCTTGTCCTGACGTCCAAACAGAAACTGAAGCCCCTGCAGGGGGGCCACTTCGTTGGTAACGGCGATAAACAAGGGCAACTCTGAGTTGCTGGCGGTTGAGGCCGACAGAAACTCGACCTTTTCGCACAAAACCCCGGTATCCGGGTCATAGGCCGGATCACAAAAGCGCAGCCGAAAGCGCGCGGCATCCCTGTCAAAAGCAAGCGTGGCGGCGTAGGCGACGTCGATCTGCCGGTCCAGTCGGGAACTGTCCGAGGTATAAAGCCCCGCCAGAACCGCCACCAGCGCGCCGATGCCGCCCAGTACAACCCAGACCAGATCGGCCAGCTTCCAGGCACGATGTCCGGCTGGCTTGCGAAACAGAAATCCAGTGCCGATCAACCCGATCAAGAAGAAGATGATCAACAACGGTAATTGATTTTCAGTCACAAAAGTCATGGCTCCAAAGTGAACCTCTGCCGCGCGGCTGGCAACACTCCTCACGCGCAGTTGTAGAATTGCGGGGTTTGTAACAGTTAAGAGCCTGAACTTTGGCCAAATTTTCTGAACAGCTTGGTGCGGTCGAACGCCTGTTCCAGCTCATCCGTGCGGTCTTTGACCGAATCCCAAAGCCGTTCCTGCATTTCGGCGATGACACATTCCATCAAAGTCAGGATCGCCGCCATCGAATCCCATGCCGACGGTACGGCAATACGGGCCGCGAAAGTGTGCTTGGCCATGCGATGAATGGGCGAGCGCCACTGATCCGTCAGTAAAACAATCTGCGCCTGGCGTTCCTGACACAGCTGGCCGATCAGTAAAGTCGTATTTTCGTAGCGCCGAACATCCAGTGCGATCAGCACGTCATCCTTGCGGATATCCAGCAATTCATGGGTCCATGACGCGGCCACCGGCAAAAGGCGCACATCCGGTCGTATCATCTGCAAATGAAGATACAGGTATTGCGCCAAAGTGCCCGTGATGCGACCGCCGGTGATGAATATCCGCCGGGAGGGGTCGCATAACAGGTTGCAGAAACTGTCAAATTCCGACGGATCAATCTCGTCAATCGTGCGTTTCTGGTTGGCGAGCGTTTGCTGGGAGTAGCGGTTGAGAATGTGTTCCTCGGGCAGATCGTTTTTCCAGACATCGCGCTTGGCAACGGGGTCCGAGATCATCTCTTTGACCTCGCTGCGCAGGGCGGCCTGAAACTGCGGATAGCCGTCAAACCCGGTTTTTTGCAGCATTCTGGCAACCGTCGTGGTCGAAACCGACGCGGCCGTCGCCAGCTCGGTGATGCCACCAAGCCCGGCCATAGGGTAGTCGTCCAGCAAAACGCCGAGCAGTTGCCGCTCGGAAGGTGTCATCTTGTCACGATGGGCCAACAGCCGATCCGTCACACGCACTTAAGATCCTCCTCTCAGCGTTTCGGTGTCAGTGTGAATAATTTTTCATCAAGTTCAAGTGTGGTGTAATTTTAACAGGAAAATTATTGACAGATGTGTAATGCTTGTGGAAATTTTTCCAGAACCGATCATTCTTGGAATCACAGGGCAGCAGATTGGACTTCGGCACAGTTGTTCACACAGAAAACGCGGGCACCGCGCCGTCGGTTTTGGTGGTGTGCGAGCATGCGTCGAACCGTATCCCGGAATTTCTGGGCACCATGGGGCTGGATGCCGCGGCGTTGGATAGTCACATCGCCTGGGATCCGGGGGCCTTGGCCGTAGCCGAATTGATTGCCGGACGTTTATCTGCTGCATTGGTCTATGGTGGTGTCTCGCGTCTGGTTTATGATTGCAACCGGCCGCCCGAGGCCGCTGGTGCAATGCCGTCGCGCAGCGAAGACATTGATATCCCCGCAAATGCTGCGCTGTCATCTGATGAGCGCAAGGCGCGGATTACCAACGTCTATGATCCGTTTCGAACAGCTTTGTCAGACCAGATAAGGACGCATCGAAGCTCATTGGAACTGATGGTGACAATTCACAGTTTCACCCCTGTATATCTGGGTCAGCGACGGCAAGTCGAACTGGGCATTCTGCACGGTGCCGACGACAGGTTCGCCCGCGCGATGATGGCAGGGTATTCCGTCGACAACCCCTATGTGACCCGCATGAACGAGCCTTATTCGGCAGCCGACGGTGTTGCGCACACGCTGGATGCGCAGGCTCTGCCCAACGGGCTTCTGAACGTGATGATCGAGCTCAGAAATGATCTGATTGCGACACCCCGGCAACAAAGCAAGGCTGCGGAATGTCTGGTGCCGTGGATCACGCGCACGCTGGCCGGGTTCGAAGAGGGGGCAGCCGGGTGATCCGCGTCATGGGGGCATATGTCCGCGTGGTTGATGCGGTCAACTACCGGGTCGGGCGGGTCATGATGTGGGGCCTGTTTGTGATGATGGGAATTTTGTTGTGGTCCTCGATCTCGAAGACCTTCTTTTTGCCTTCGCTCTGGACGCTCGAGATGGCGCAGTTCGCGATGGTGACCTATTACATCATGGGCGGACCATATTCGATCCAGTTGGGGTCGAACGTGCGGATGGACCTGTTTTATCACAACTGGAGCCATCGCAAGAAAGCGTGGTTCGACGCTTTCACCGTTTTGCTTTTGATCCTGTATCTGGGGGTTTTGTTTTACGGTGGGCTGGGCTCGACCGCCTACAGTCTTGGTTACTGGGGCACAGATCCGGTGTCGTACTTCACCGGACTGCTGACCGGCAGTGAAGAGATCGGACGGCTTGAACGCTCATCTACCGCGTGGCGGCCCTATATCTGGCCGATTAAGTCGATCATGGTGTTGGGCTTTTTTCTGATGCTGCTGCAGGCGATATCAGAGTTCTTCAAGGACATCGCCAGGATCAACGGGCAGGAGATCGGGGTGCGTCGGGCATGAGCCAGGAATACATCGCCATCTTCATGTTTGCGTCGATGATGCTGATGCTGTTCACGGGCCAGCGTGTCTTTGGCGCGATCGGTGCCGTTGCCACCGTTGCCGCGTTGGCACTGTGGGGCACGGGCGGGCAGGACATCACCTTTTCAGCCGCGATGAAGCTGATGAAATGGTATCCGCTGCTGACACTCCCGATGTTCATCTTCATGGGATATGTGCTGTCGGAAAGCCGTCTGGCTGATGATCTGTATCGCATGTTCCATGTTTGGATGGGCCCGGTAAACGGCGGGCTTGCGATAGGAACCATCGGTCTGATGGTTCTGGTTTCGGCCATGAACGGGCTCAGCGTTGCGGGTATGGCCATCGGCGCCACCATTGCGTTGCCCGAGTTGCTGCGGCGGGGGTATGACAAGACCATGGTTACCGGGGTCATTCAGGCGGGCTCCAGCCTGGGTATTCTGGTGCCACCCTCGGTCGTGCTGGTACTTTACGCGATGATTGCCCGGCAACCCGTGGGGCAGCTTTGGCTGGCTGGGATTGTGCCGGGTCTGCTGATGGCCGGGATGTTCATCCTTTATATTTGGGTGCGCTGCCGTATCCAGCCCGAGCTATGCCCGGCTATGGAAGACGCGCACACCGTGCCGCGGGCCGAGAAAATCCGGCTGTTGGGGGCAGGGGCGCTGCCGCTGATCATCTTTGCGGCTATGATGGTGCCTTTTGTGAACGGTTGGACCTCGTTGGTGGAGAGCTCGGCGATCGGGGCGCTGACGGCGCTGGTTGTGTCGGTCGTGAAACGGCGCATGACCTGGAAGATTTTTGAGGATTGCACCAAGCAGACGCTGGCGATCTCGTGCATGTTCATGTGGATCATCCTTGCGGCATTGGGTTTTGGCGCGGTGTTCGACGGATTGGGAGCGGTCAGGGCGATCGACAACCTGTTTACCGCGCAGCTGGGACTGTCACCCTGGATGATCCTGATCCTGATGCAGTTGAGCTTTATCGTCATGGGCACATTTCTGGACGACACCGCGATGCTGGTGATTGTTGCGCCCCTCTATGTGCCGCTGGTTGGTGCGCTGGGCTTTGACCTGATCTGGTACGGGGTGCTGTATACGATCACCACCCAGATCGCGTACATGACGCCCCCCTTCGGATATAATCTTTTCCTGATGCGCGCGATGGCACCGCCGGAAATTACTCTGCGTGACATATACGGGTCCATTCTGCCATTTGTTCTGGTGATGGTGCTGGCTTTGTCGATCATCATGGTTTTTCCGCAGATCGCATTGTGGCTGCCAGATTACGTTTACGGCAAATGATCCAGGAGGCACGCAGAATGGACGAGGACAAGACTTCGCATAAACTGGAGCTCCGCATTCAAAAGCTCGAAAGCCGCATCCTGTATGGCGGCGCTGCAATCACGGCTATCGCGGCGGTTTTCGGGATAACCGGAATTGTCACATTGTCAGATGTCCGCGAAACTCTTGACGAGGCGGTGGACGCCGTTTTTGAAAGCGAAGCCAGCCAGGCCATTTCCGCAATGCAAAGCGAAGTGGAAGCCAAGCGGGACGAGATCTCGACTCACTATGAAGCGATCAAATCCGTTCGCTCGGAGCTATGCGCTGACCCCGGGTCGGTCGAAAAATACGGGTTTTGTATCTTTCACGCCTCGCCGCCGGGCGTGAATTACGTGCTGAACTACGGAGCGGCGGCCAGCCTGTGCGCCGCCAACGGGGCGCGTTTGTGCTCGGGCGCTGAAGTGAAAGCGGCGCATGGCAAAGGCTATTCCAAATGCGCGATCGGCTGGGTGTCCGATCTGGGCGCAAAATCGCGCCTGGGTGGCGATCCGACCTATAATCAGACCGGAACGCTGGCCATGTCGATGCAAACGGGAAGCGATGGATGTAAGGGCGGTTTCAGTATCTGGCCCGGGCAGAACATCGTGACCCAAACCGCCAACGCACATTGCTGCATGTGAGATAATCAGAGTGCCGGAAGGCATCACAAATCGAAACCCAACTGGAGAGGACGAAAACATGACAACAAGACGCAAGTTTCTGAAGACAGCCGGGGTTGGTGTCGCTGCCGCGCCTTTGGCGACGCCTGCGCTGGCACAAAGCACGATCACATGGCGGATGCAGACCTATGCGGGCCCGGCGCTGGCCGCCCATGTGATTGATCCGGCTATCGATATGTTCAACAAGATTGCCGGGGACCGGATGCAGATCGAGCTGTTCTATGCCGATCAGCTCGTCCCGACCGGTGAACTGTTCCGCGCTATGCAGCGGGGCACCATCGATGCGGTGCAATCGGATGACGATTCGATGGCCTCGCCCACCGAAGTGACTGTGTTCGGCGGGTATTTCCCGTTCGCCTCACGTTATTCTCTGGATGTGCCGGTGCTGTTCAACCAATACGGCCTGAACGAGATCTGGGACGAGGAATATTCGAAGGTTGGCGTCAAGCATATCTCGGCCGGAGCCTGGGACCCGTGCCATTTTGCGACCAAGGATCCGATCAACAGCCTTGAGGACCTGAAGGGCAAACGCGTCTTTACCTTCCCGACGGCAGGCAGATTCCTGAGCCAGTTCGGCGTGGTGCCCGTTACGCTGCCGTGGGAAGACATCGAAGTCGCCGTTCAGACCGGCGAATTGGATGGCATCGCGTGGTCGGGCATCACCGAAGATTACACTGTTGGATGGGCGGATGTGACCAACTATTTCCTGACCAACAACATTTCGGGAGCATGGGCGGGGTCGTTCTTTGCCAATATGGATCGCTGGAATGAACTGCCCGAGGATTTGCAGACCTTGTTCCGGGTGTGCTGTGACCAGTCTCATTACTATCGCCAGTGGTGGTATTGGGGTGGCGAAGCCAGCCTGCGCGTCAATGGTGACAAGCTGCAGCTGACATCGATTCCGGATGAAGAATGGTCACAGGTCGAAGAAGCAGCGGTTGTGTTCTGGGATGAGATCGCCGCCGAGTCCGAAATCAAGGCGAAAGTTGTGGACATCTTCAAGCAATATAACGCCGACATGCTGAAGGCCGGACGGCCGTACCGCTACGGGTAATGCCATTGGCCGGCCCGCTTCCTGGCGGGCCGGCTTTTTCGAAGACCAAGAATTTTCGGCGAAAATTCTCGCACATCTCAGAGGTAATCTATGCTGACATTCGAGCATCTTAAGACACAGGTTGCGGCCGGAGAAATTGATACTGTGTTGGTTTGCATGGTGGATATGCAGGGCCGTCTGATGGGAAAACGGTTTCATGCCGCCCATTTCGTTGCCGGAGCCTGGGAAGAGACTCATTGCTGCAATTACCTTTTGGCAACCGACCTTGAGATGGGCACCCCGGACGGGTACGCCTCGACCAGTTGGGAGCGGGGTTATGGCGACTACGTCATGAAACCGGACCTCGGGACGCTGCGCCCGGTGCCATGGCTGGAAGGCACGGCGATGGTGATGTGCGATGTGCTGGATCATCACACGCATGAGGAAGTCGCACACGCTCCGCGTTCGGTTCTCAAGCGTCAGGTCGATCGCCTTAAAGAGCTGGGCTATGACGCAATGTGCGCGACCGAGTTGGAGTTCTTTCTGTTCGAGAAGAGTTTTGATCAGATTCGCAAGGAAGGCTTTCGCGATCTGGAACCGATCTCGGGCTACAATGAGGACTACCACATCCTTCAGACCACCAAGGAAGAGCATGTGATGCGTCCGATCCGCAATCATTTGTGGGATGCGGGGATACCGGTTGAAAACTCGAAAGGTGAGGCCGAGACCGGACAGGAAGAGTTGAATGTCAAATATGCGCCCGCGATGGAGACCGCCGAGTATCATTCGATCGCGAAAAACGCAGTGAAAGAGATTGCGTGGCAGCACGGGCATGCGGCGACGTTTTTGCCGAAATGGCATCATGAGAAAGTGGGCAGTTCCTCGCATGTGCACCAGTCGCTTTGGGCTGGTGGGGAGCCAATCTTTTTCGACGAAAAAGACCCGCTTGGGATGTCGGCGGTGATGAAGAACTATATGGCTGGATTGCTGAAATACGCGGCGGATTACACTTATTTCATGGCCCCTTATATCAACAGTTATAAGCGGTTCATGAAGGGCACCTTTGCGCCCACGCGGATCATCTGGTCGGTTGACAACCGTACTGCAGGGTTCCGCCTGTGTGGGGATGGCACCAAAGCTGTGCGAGTGGAGTGCCGGATTCCGGGCTCGGACATGAATCCCTATCTCGCGATAGCGGGTATGCTTGCTGCCGGGATTGCGGGGATTGAGGAGGGGCTGGAGTTGCAGCCTCCGACCAAGGGGGACGTCTATCAGGGCGAGACGGGGATGATCCCGGGCAACCTGCGTGCGGCGCGGGATGCGTTGCACGGGTCGGGCATGCTTCGGACGGCTATGGGGGATGATGTTGTGGATCATTATGCCCGCGCGGCTGAGGTGGAGATTGAAGAGTTCGAGCGGGTGGTGACTGATTGGGAGATTGCTCGCGGGTTTGAGCGAGCTTGAGGGACAGGAGCGAGGGGCCAGCCCCTCGCGCTCCCCGGGATATTTTTAGCCAGATGAAGCAGGGATCCTGCTGTCATTCGAGATGGAGTGAAGATGGGGCAGATGTTGAAATGTGTCTCGCCGGTTGATGGATCGGTTTTTGCAGAGCGTGAGGTGCTGTCGGCGGATACGGCAATGGCGGCCGTCGCACGGGCAGGTGCGGCGCAGGCGAAGTGGACGGCGCGGCCGTTGCAGGAGCGGATTGATCTTGTGATGGAAGGCGTGGCCGCTGTGGGTGCGATGAACGACGAAATCGTGCCCGAGCTGGCGCATATGATGGGGCGTCCGGTGCGTTATGGTGGCGAGTTTGGTGGCTTCAATGAGCGCGCCAGCCATATGGCTGCGATTGCCGAGGACGCGCTGGCCGATATTGCCGTGGGTGAGGATGAGACCTTTCAGCGCTATATCAAACGTATTCCGCATGGGGTGGTGTTTGTGGTGGCGCCCTGGAACTACCCTTACATGACGGCGATCAATACGGTAGCGCCTGCGCTGATCGCGGGCAATAGCGTGGTGCTTAAGCACGCCACGC
The DNA here is from genome assembly GCF_056531905.1 of Ruegeria sp. K11. Classification (NCBI taxonomy): domain Bacteria; kingdom Pseudomonadati; phylum Pseudomonadota; class Alphaproteobacteria; order Rhodobacterales; family Roseobacteraceae; genus Ruegeria; species Ruegeria sp. K11. The sequence goes on along the minus strand of NZ_JBQFMP010000003.1, from coordinate 339,657 downwards.
AGACCCTTCTGGTGGGCGAGCGTATGGCACAGGCGTTTCGTGCGGCTGGTGTGCCTGAGGACGTATTTCAGAACGTGTTCCTCAGCCACGATGTGACCAGTGATTTGATTGCAGGCAACGCGTTCGATTTCGTGAACTTCACCGGATCGGTTGGTGGCGGGCAGGCGATGGAGCGGGCAGCGGCGGGCACCTTTACCGGCGTTGGTACGGAACTGGGTGGCAAGGACCCCGGCTATGTCATGGAGGATGCTGATCTGGATGCCGCTGTTGACACACTTATCGACGGAGCGATGTTCAACTCGGGCCAATGCTGTTGCGGGATTGAACGGATCTACGTGCATGAGAGCCTCTATGATAAGTTTGTTGTCAAAGCGGTCGAGATCGTGAGGGACTATAAGCTGGGCAATCCATTGGATGCCGAGACAACGATAGGTCCGATGGCCAATGTGCGGTTTGCCGACGAGGTCCGGGCACAGATTGATGAGGCCGTCGCTGCGGGGGCGGTGGCTCATATCGACACCTTCCCCGAAGATGATGGCGGTGCTTACCTGACCCCGCAAATCCTGACAAATGTCACCCATGACATGCGTGTGATGCGGGATGAGAGCTTTGGGCCTGTCGTCGGCATCATGAAAGTGTCATCGGACGAGGAAGCCATTGCGCTGATGAATGACAGTGAGTTCGGCCTGACCGCAAGCCTCTGGACCCGCGATGTGGATCGTGCGGCACGGGTGGGCGATCAGATCGAAACCGGCACCGTGTTCATGAACCGGGCAGACTATCTGGACCCAGGCCTGTGCTGGACCGGCTGCAAAAATACCGGGCGCGGAGGCGGGTTGTCTGTCATCGGCTACCACAATCTGACACGTCCAAAATCCTACCACCTGAAGAAGGTCACGGCCTAAGGACGAATTGTCTGCCCCGGAGTGACCCCCTCACTGGGGCAGGCTTCAAAACAAAAGGAAATCTGACATGACACTTGTTGGAAACTGGTCCTATCCGACCGCGATCAAATTCGGGGCAGGGCGGATCAAGGAACTGCCCGAGGCCTGTGCCGCCGCCGGAATGAAGCGCCCGCTGCTGGTCACGGACAAGGGTTTGGCCGACCTGCCGATCACCACGGCCACGCTGGACATTATGGACGCCGTCGGGCTGGGCCGCGGCCTGTTCAGTGACGTGGATCCGAACCCCAATGAAAAGAACCTCGAAGCCGGGGTTGCCGCCTATAATGCGGGCGGTCATGACGGGGTGATTGCGTTTGGCGGTGGTTCGGGGCTGGATCTGGGTAAGATGGTCGCCTTTATGTGCGGCCAGACGCGCCCGGTTTGGGACTTCGAAGATATCGGCGACTGGTGGACCCGTGCGGATGCGGACGCCATCGCGCCCATCATCGCGGTGCCGACCACTGCCGGGACCGGGTCTGAGGTGGGGCGCGCCAGTGTCATTACCAATTCGGAAACCCACGCCAAGAAGATCATCTTCCACCCCAAAGTTCTGCCTACGGTCGTGATCTGTGACCCGGAACTGACGGTGGGCATGCCTAAGTTCATCACCGCTGGCACCGGTCTGGACGCCTTTGCCCATTGTGTCGAAGCGTTCAGCAGCCCGCATTACCATCCCATGTCTCAGGGCATCGCGCTGGAAGGGATGCGGTTGGTCAAGGACTACCTGCCGCGCGCCTATGCTGACGGAACCGATATCGAAGCGCGCGCCCAGATGATGAGCGCGGCGGCAATGGGCGCGACGGCGTTCCAGAAGGGCCTCGGCGCGATTCACGCGATGAGCCACCCGGTTGGCGCAGTGTTCAACACCCATCACGGCACCACCAATGCGGTCTGTATGCCCGCTGTGCTGGATTTCAACGCCCCTGCCATCGCCGACCGGTTCCAACAGGCCGCGGCCTATCTGGACATTGAGGGCGGCTTTGACGGCTTCCGCGCTTTTGTGCAGGAGTTCAACGACAGCTTCGCCATCCCGCGCAAACTCTCCGATCTGGGCGTGACCGAGGCGTCGATCCCTGAACTGGTCAAAGGCGCGATCATAGACCCGTCCTGCGGCGGCAACCCGATTGAGCTGACCGAAGACAACCTGACCGTGCTGTTCAAAGCGGCCCTTTAAGCCTCTTGCGCGCATTCTCCCTCATCATACATTCTGACTGTAGGTGAGGGAGATTTTCATGACAAAAGAGATTGTTCTGATCCACGGAGCCTTTGCCGGGCCGTGGTGCATGCAGGATTACGCGGAATTCTTCCGCGCGCGGGGCTGGACGGTGCATACCCCCGCGCTGCGCTATCATGGCGGGGACCCAAAGGCCGAGCCTGACCCGGGCCTGACCGACACCAGCGTCATGGACTACGCCGATGATATTGCAGCATTTTTGCAAGGCCTGGACAGCAAGCCTGTGCTGCTCGGCCACGCCATCGCGGGGGTGGTGGCGCAGCAGGTGGCGTCTCGGGGCCTGGCCAGCGCCATTGTCCTGATCAACCCGAATGCGGCTTGGGGGACCTTGCCCGAAACCGACGACGAACGCGCCGTGCCGCGCGCTTTGATGGAAGGCGGGGCGTTCTGGAAACAGCCCATGCGCGTCGATTTCGACCTGATGGCCCCCTTTGCGCTGAACAAGATGCCCGAGGCGCAGCAGCATGAGGTATTCGACCAGCTTGGCCCGGAAAGCGGGCGGGTGATGTTTGAGATGTTCTTTTGGATGTTCGACGATCACCACGCGATGAAAGTCGATATCGACAAGGTCGACTGCCCGGTTCTGATCGTCTCGGGCACCGAGGATCGGGCCGTGAACCCCAACACCTGCCGCGCGCTGGCGAAGCTTTACGGAGACCGCGCGACCTTTATGCCCGTCGAAAACCACGCGCATTTTCTGTTCATGGAACCCGACTGGGAAGGTCCCGCCGGGCAAATTGCCGTCTGGCTGGATGACAAGGTGGGCTAGCGCGCCCACCGCATTACCGGCTGGTCTGAAAGCTGCTTTGCGGTTTCCAACGCAGCTGACCATCCTCGCCCCGTGCACAACGCAACAGGTGTTCTTCGCGCGTGTTGACAGTTGAGGTCACGGTGTTGTCGCCGAACAGCACCACAAAGGCGTCCTCGGAATAGGCCATACCTTCGTAATAACAAAACCGCGTCTCAGCCCCGTCCGGAATCGGAGATGCGGTGCTGAGCATCTGCTGCGCAGAGGCTGCCGAGGCCATCAGGGTCAGGGCCAGCCCGAGGGTTACTGTTTTCATGTCGTCCTCCCGTTCGGAAATGTGTTCGTAGTTACATTGGGTCTTGGACGCTCGGAACCTCAAATGTCGTTCTTTGATAACGGATTGAGAGTAAGTGTGAACGGGATCAACGGGTTAGGCAAGGGGTTTGCGGTGTGCCGAGCTGAAGCCCGGCCTACGGGGAGATGGCAGGGATCGGACGCGGGGATTGTGGTGATGTAGGATGGGTGTTTACACCCATCTTGATGTGGAGAATTTGATGGGTGCGAGCACCCATCCTACGCTTCCTACATCGAGTCGGAATGTTGTCAGTTTAGTTTCGTAGGGGTGCTGACACTCACTCCAGAAATTCTGAAATGCTGGTCAAACCCCAGTATCAACCGATACTCATAAATCAATTCATAACCAGTTAACGCGGAGAGCCAAGACGGATTAACTTCTCTATACTGGTCGACGGACCAGCGGGCAGTAACCTGGTACATTGATTGTGTTTCATAATGCGGTTGGAAGTTCTCGGACCAACGTCTGTTCAATCCGCTAAAGCGAAACCTTTGATATTGCAGCCAACTCAAGGTGCGATCAGCGCTCCCAAGGCTACTTGCGATTCGAAACACGCACACTTCTGCTCCTGAGCCCGTGCCGACTTCTTCCCAATCCAATTCGAGTAGGTTTGGGTCTTTCTTTTCGCGCTCACTTTCAACCAAACAGCTCCTTACGTCTGGATAGTGTCTCAGGACTTTCCGATATCTCTTCCATTGGGGATGCTGTCTATCTACGATTTTTCCTAAGAATAGGAATGGATCGGTTTCTTGATTAGCTAAGTGATCATATCCAATGGAGCAGCTATCGTTGGTGCGACAATACTCCCAGCTATCAACGGCGCTGTCTTCTGCAGCAACTGCAAACCCACTACTAAACCACATGAGTGACGATGCAATTGCTGCAATCTCTAATCGTAGCGTTTTCATATATTTGTCTGCGTTGACCAAAACTTAGCTGGAATCAAGCCATTAATTTAGTTGCCAACCAGAAGCTGATTCTAGTCAGATATACCCTACCATTCGGGAGAGTCGTTTTTGTTGTCAAAGCACTAGCTGTTATTCAACTCGGAGTCAGACCCGTCGGCTCAAACATCCAACTCCTCCACAAACCGCGCGTTCTCTTGGATATACTGGAACCGCAGTTCAGGCTTCTTGCCCATCAGGCGCTCGACGAGGTCTCCGGTTTCGCCGGGTTCGTCCTCGTCAATCGTGACGCGGATCAGTTTGCGCGAGGCGGGGTCCATTGTGGTTTCTTTCAGGTCTTTGGCGTCCATTTCGCCCAGACCTTTGAAGCGTGAGACGTCGATCTTGCCTTTGCCGCCCAGACCTTTTTCCAGCCATTCGTCGCGCTCGGCCTCGTCCAGACAATAGACGCGTTTGGCGCCTTGGGTCAGGCGGTAGAGGGGCGGGCAGGCGAGGTAAAGGTGGCCTGCGTCGATCATCGGGCGCATCTGGGTGAAGAAGAACGTCATCAGCAAGGATGCGATATGCGCGCCGTCGACATCCGCGTCGGTCATGATGATGATCTTGTCATAGCGCAGGTCGTCGACGTTGAACTTGGTGCCAAGGCCGACACCCAAGGCCTGCGTCAGGTCGTTGATTTCGGCATTGGTGCCCAGTTTCGAACTGGCCGCGCCCAGCACGTTCAGGATTTTGCCGCGCAGGGGCAGCAGGGCCTGGGTTTTGCGGTCACGGCCCATTTTGGCGGAACCACCGGCCGAGTCGCCCTCGACGATGAATAATTCGGTTCCGTCGCGTGTTGATGAAGAACAGTCCACCAGCTTGCCGGGAAGACGAAGTTTTTTAGTGGCGGACTTGCGTTGTGTTTCTTTCTCGGCCCGTCGGCGCAGGCGTTCCTCGGCCCTTAGGATGAGGAAATCCAGTATCGCGCCGGCGGATTTTGTGTCGGCGGCGAGCCAGTTGTCGAAATGGTCGCGGACCGAGTTTTCGACCAGCCGTTGCGCCTCGACCGTGGCGAGGCGGTCTTTGGTCTGGCCGACGAATTCGGGCTCGGAGATGAAGCACGACACCAGCGCGCAGCCGCCGGTGATCAGGTCATCGCGGGTGATCTGACCGGCTTTCTTGTTGTTGATCAGCTCTCCGTACACCTTGATGCCTTTGAGGACGGCGGCCCAGAAGCCTGCCACGTGGGTGCCGCCTTCGGGCGTGGGGACGGTGTTACAGTAGGATTGGATGAACCCATCGCGAGAGGGCGTCCAGTTGATCGCCCATTCGACCTTGCCGGGGGTGCCGAATTTTTCGTTGAAATCCACGGTTCCTGCAAAGGGTTGTTCGGCATAGGTGGACGAGCCGTTCATCGTTTCTTTGAGGTAATCCGAGAGCCCGCCGGGGAAGTGGAACGTGGCCTCGGTGGGCGTTTCGCCGTCGTCGATATGAGATTTCCAGCGAATCTCAACACCCGAGAATAGGTAGGCCTTGGAGCGGATGGATTTGAACAGGCGGGCGGGTTTGAATTTGTGGTGGCCGAAGATCTCGGCATCGGCGTGGAAGGTGACCGTTGTGCCGCGCCGGTTGGGGGCCGCACCGATCTTTTCCACGGGGCCCAGAGGGATGCCGCGTGAGAAGCGTTGTTCGAACAATTGTTTGTCGCGGGCCACCTGCACGACCATCGAGTCGGACAAGGCGTTGACCACGGACGCACCCACGCCGTGCAAACCGCCCGAGGTCTGGTAGGCCTTGCCCGAGAACTTGCCACCTGCGTGCAGGGTGCACAGGATGACCTCGAGCGCGGATTTGTCGGGGAATTTGGGGTGCGGGTCGATGGGAATGCCGCGCCCGTTGTCACGCACGGTCAGGGCGTAATCTGCGTGCAGCTCGACCTCGATCCGGTTGGCATGGCCGGCGACCGCCTCGTCCATCGAGTTGTCGAGGATTTCGGCGACCATGTGGTGCAAAGCGCGCTCATCCGTGCCGCCGATATACATGCCGGGGCGTTTGCGGACCGGTTCCAGACCTTCGAGCACCTCGATCGAAGAGGCGTCATAGGCGGTCGTGTTTTCGGGCGTCAAAAGATCGTCGGGCATGGGTGCTGCTCTTGTTTTCAAGTTTCCCCCATTATGGCAGGTGATGTGGTCCGGGGGAAGAGGGGCCCGAGGTGTTGTAGGTGGTTTGCTGATGCTGCCGCGTTGCAATCCGGTGCAAACCCGGCTCAAGTGGTTGAGGAAACAGGAGGCGGTTATGAGCTGGATCAGGACAATTCCATTTGACGAAGCGACGGGCCGGTTGAGGACGCTCTATGAGCGGGTGACCGGGCCGGATAACAATGTGGACAACATCATGATGGCGCATTCGCTGCGGCCTCATACGATGGAAGCGCATATGGCGGTCTATAAGAACGTGCTGCATCACTCGGCCAATCAGGTGCCGAAGTGGTTTCTTGAGGTGCTGGGCGTATGGGTCAGCGCGTTGAACCGGTGCAGTTATTGCGTCGAGCATCATTTTGCCGGGCTGCAGCGGTTGCTGGGGGACGAGGCGCACGGCAATGCGATCCGGGCAGCGATTGAGGCGGGGGCGCCGGAGAACGCCCCGTTGGACAGGGCGCAGATCGCGGCGATGCGTTATGCCCGGATGCTGACCGAGGCTCCGGCGGATTTGACTGAGGCGGATATCGAGGCGTTGCGGGCCGTTGGTTGGGACGATGGGGAGATTTTGGAGATCAATCAGGTGTGTTCGTATTTTTCCTACGCCAATCGGACGGTGCTTGGGTTGGGCTGTTCGACCGAGGGCGATGTTTTGGGCTTGTCGCCGAACAATTCGGATAACCCGGATGATTGGGGGCATCGGTGAGGGCAGGAGCGAGGGGCCAGCCCCTCGCGCTCCCCGGAGTATTTGGGAAAAGATGAAGGTGGGGGCTAGTGTTGCCAGGACAGGATGGCGTTTGCGACGGCTTGCGGGTTTTGATGGTGTAGCCAGTGGTCGCAATCCGGCAATGTGATGCGGGTCAGGTCCGGTGCGAAGTCTTCGAGCCCCCTAGTGGATTGAGGCAGAAGGGCGCGATCCTGCAGTCCCCATAAAAGGAGATGTGGACAGGCCACGCGGAGTCTGTCCAGGGGCAGGGCAGGGATATCGGTTATTGGCTGTCCAGGTGCGGCTACCATGAGCGGGGAGGCGCGATACCAGTTCAACATTGCCTCGAGCCGGGCAGGGCGCGCCCATTCGCGCCGGTAGTCCTGCAGTTCCGCTGCCGTGAGCCAGTCCTGGCCCATGCCGAAGCGAAAGAAACGTTCCAGTCGCGCAAAGTTATTGGCCGAGAAATGTTTGGCTGCATTTGGTGCGCGCAGTTGGTTGATGTATTGCGAGGCTTCGGATTGCGCGCCGCCTGCGGCCATTTCCCGTTGAAATGGCACCGGATGGACTCCGTTGGCGATGATCAGCCGGTCAACCTGTTCGGGGCGAAACATGGCCAGCCCATAGGCAACTGATGCGCCCCAATCCTGGCCCAGGACCGTCACCGGTCTGCCGATGTGGTCGATCAGGGCGCTCATATCGGCGACCAGCTGTGACAGGATATAGTTTTTTACGCCTTTCGGGGCCCAGCTTTGTCCATAGCCGCGCTGATCCGGAGCGATGCAGTGATAGCTGTCGGCCAAATACGGTGCCAGATCGCGCCAGGCACCGCCATATTCCGGAAAGCCGTGCAGCATGAGCAAGGGTGGGCGATCTGATTTACCCCAATGGCGGATAAAGAAGGGATGTCCGCCCAATGTGATGCGTTGGCTGTTCATCATGAGCCTTTTCTGGGTGCTTTTTGGGCGGAGTTGAGAGATTTCACCGCAGTTTGATGCCGATCAAAGCAGCAATTCGAGGTTTTTGCTAGGCGTTTGCCAAACAGTACATCAACGGAGAAACTGGATGGCAGCGATCGCCCAAACGGAAGAAAAGTCGCCTAAGATCAATATCGTTCCTGAAGCAAGGACCGAAACTGCAGTGCCCAGCACGGAAAAGATTCGGCGCGCCTTTGAAAGCGGGAAATATCCTTATGATCGAAAAATGGCACGGGCGGACTATGAACGCCAGAAGGCCCAGTTGCAGGCTGAATTGCTGAAGGTTCAGTTGTGGGCGCAAGAAACCGGCCAGCGGTTTGTTTTGCTGTTCGAGGGCAGGGACGCCGCCGGTAAAGGCGGTACGATCAAACGGTTTATGGAGCATTTGAATCCGCGTCAGGCGCGCGTTGTTGCGCTGAACAAGCCCACGGACGAAGAAAAGGGACAGTGGTATTACCAGCGGTATATCCGGCAATTGCCGACAGTTGGTGAGATGGTTTTCTATGACCGGTCCTGGTACAACCGCGCGGGCGTCGAGCGTGTCATGGGGTTCTGTACGCCCAACGAGTATCTGGAATTCATGCGTCAGACGCCCGAGTTAGAGCGGATGCTGGTCCGTTCGGGTATCCAGCTTTACAAGTATTGGTTCTCGGTCACGCAGACCGAACAACAACGGCGCTTCAAGAGCCGTGAGACGGATCCGTTGAAGCAGTGGAAACTGTCGCCAATCGACAAAGCCAGTCTGAGCAAATGGGATGATTATACCGAGGCGAAGGAGGCGATGTTCTTTTATACCGACACCGCAGATGCGCCCTGGACCATCGTCAAATCGAATGACAAGAAGCGTGCGCGTCTGAACTGTATGCGGCATTTCCTGTCGACCGTGGATTATCCGGACAAAGACCATTCGGTGGTCGGTGAGCCGGACCCGCTGATCGTGGGGCAGGCGCATCATGTCATTCATCGGTCCGAGCATATTCTGGGCACGTCACTGCACCCGGATGGCAAAGCGACCTGACCTGCCGCGCTGAATAGTGATGCCGCCGCCCTTTCGCCCGGGCGGCGGTTTGCCGTTTGATCTCAAGCTGAAATTTCACGCGTCCCCACTTGTCTCGGTCCCGGCGCGGGCCTAAGGCTGTCGGGATGAGCAATCCGATGACATATCGTGGCCATGCGCAGGCCATAGCCGTGCTGGGCCTGCCGTTGATCGGCGGACATCTGGCGCAGTTTGCCATCGGGTTGACCGATACCATTATGTTGGGATGGTACGGGGTTGAGGCGTTGGCAGCCGTTACGTTGGCCAACAGTTATTTTTTCGTGTTGTTCTTGTTCGGGGCGGGTTTTGGCTGGGCGGTCATGCCGATGGTTGCCACCGCTGCGGCCGAAGGTGATGAAACAAGCATTCGCCGCTCTACCCGTATGGGGTTGTGGCTGTCGCTACTTTATGCGGCGCTGATGATGCCGCTTTTGTGGTGGTCCTATCCGATCCTGATTGCGTTGAAGCAGGACCCCGAAGTGGCTGAAACTGCGTCGCAATACCTGCGTGTTGCTGGATGGGGATTGTTTCCCGCACTGTTTGTCATGGTGTTGAAATCCTATCTGGCCGCGCTGGAGCGGACCCAGATCGTGTTGTGGATCACCGTGGTCGCGGCTGTGGTGAATGCTTTTACCAACTATGCGTTGATCTTCGGCAATTGGGGGGCACCAGAACTGGGTGTGATCGGGGCCGCTATCGCCTCGGTGGTAACGCATATCGTGTCTCTGGCGGCGGTGATTGCCTATGCGGTTCGCACCTTGCCCGAACATGGGTTGTTCCAGCGGTTTTGGCGGCCGGATTGGGAGATGTTCAACAGCGTTCTGCGCCTGGGCATTCCCATCGGCCTGACCACTTTGGCCGAGGTGTCCTTGTTCGCCACTTCGGCTGTCATGATGGGATGGCTGGGACAGGTGCCCCTGGCGGCGCATGGTATCGCGCTGAATCTGGCCTCGGCAACGTTCATGGTGCATCTCGGCCTGTCGAACGCGGCCACGATCCGCGCGGGAAATGCGCTGGGCCGCCGCGACCGCGCGCATCTTGAAAAGGGTGCGATCGTGGTGACAGCCATGTCGCTGATCATGTCCTTGCTGACGATTGTTTTGTTCCTGACCTGCGCCGAGCCGCTGATTTCCTTGTTCATGGAAACCGACGATCCGCAACGGCCGCAGATTCTGTTGATTGGCAGCGGATTGCTGGCAATGGCGGCCTTGTTCCAACTGGTGGATGGGGCGCAGGTGATTGCACTTGGGCTGCTGCGTGGCTTGCAGGATGCCAAAATTCCGATGGTGATGGCGGCGCTTAGCTATTGGGTCGTGGGGATTCCCGCATCGTATTACTTTGGCTTTGTTCAGGGGATGGAAGGCATCGGCGTATGGCTGGGTCTCGTCCTCGGTCTGGCTTGTGCCGGGGTTCTGTTGATGGCGCGATTCTGGATGCAATCCGTGCGCACCGTCGGGGTCGCGGCCGAGTAGCCTTAGTTCTCCAACCGATCCGATTTCTTACGCACCAGTACCGAGCGCAGATCATGCATCGCCATCAGTAACCGGTCGGTGACATCCTCAAGCTGCGCCTCTGTTGCTTTGGACTGCGCCCACTGGGTAGTCAGGTTCAGGTGGTCTATGGTGCGATGAATATCGTCGATATCGCGGCGCGCCAGCAGGGCAGTGCGTTCCTGCATCCAGCGTGCGATCTCGGCCCGGTCTTCGTCGGTCAGATCACGCGGTCCCTGAGGTTTGACCTCGCCATTTCGGATGTTGATGACAGCGATCTGCTCCATCTCGATCCGGCGATGGCGGTTCTCTGTGTCGATCCGAAAAACCACCGCGCCGTTTTCACGGATACGGAAGTAATAATCTGGCAGGAGGTCTGACATCAGACGTCTCCTGTCACGTCAGTGCGGCACAGAAGGTCTGGATGCGCGTACAGGCTTCTTTCAGTGCTTCGTCAGAGGTCGCATAGCTGACCCGGAAATTCGGCGATAAGCCAAAGGCCGCGCCAAAGACAACCGCCACGTCGGCCTCTTCCAGCAAAGCCGTTGCAAAAGCCTCATCCGAGTCAATCACTGTACCTGCGGGTGTGGTTTTGCCGATCAATCCTGCGATCGAAGGATAAACGTAAAATGCCCCTTCCGGCACCGGACAGGTGATCCCGTCGATGGCGTTCAACATCTCGACGACAAGATCGCGGCGGCGCTTGAAGGTCACATTGTTCGGGGCCAGAAATTCCTGTGTGCCGTTCAGCGCCTCAACCGCGGCCCATTGACTGACCGAGCAGGGGTTCGACGTGGATTGCGACTGTATCTTGCGCATCGCCGAAATAATCTCGACAGGACCCGCGGCATAACCGATGCGCCAGCCGGTCATCGCATAGGCTTTGGACACACCGTTGCAGGTCAGCGTACGCTCATAAAGACCGGGTTCAACTTCGGCGGGTGTGCAGAATTCAAAACCGTCATAAGCCAGATGCTCATACATGTCGTCGGACATGACCCAGACTTGCGGATGACGCATCAGAACGTCGGTCAGGGCCTTCAATTCGTCACGGCTGTAACCCGCGCCGGTGGGGTTTGAGGGCGAGTTGAAAATGAACCATTTGGTCTTGGGCGTGATCGCGGCCTCAAGCTGTTCCGCGGTCAGTTTGAAACTGTTTTCCAACGAGGTTTCGACCACGACGGGCGTGCCACCCGCCAGCAACACCATGTCCGGGTAGCTGACCCAATAGGGCGCGGGGATGATGACCTCGTCACCTTCGTTCATCGTGGCCATCAGCGCGTTGTACAATGTCTGCTTGCCGCCGGTGCCCACAGATATTTGTGCCGGGCTGTATTCCAACCCGTGATCGCGTTTCATCTTGGCGCAGGCGGCTTGCTTGAGTTCCGGGATGCCATCCGGCGCGGTGTATTTTGTCTTACCCGCCGCAATCGCCGCAACAGCGGCGTCCTTGATGTTTTGGGGCGTGTCAAAGTCCGGTTCGCCTGCGCTCAGGCCGATGACGTTGCGTCCGGCGGCCTTCAACTCGGTCGCTTTCGCCGTCATTGCAATAGTCGGTGATGGTTTTACGCGAGAGAGTGTCGCAGACAGGAAACTCATGGCGGCCTCGGTTTGTATGTTTAGCTTGTCTGTCATAGGGTGCGCCCGAATGACGATCAAGCGATATGAATAAGAGATTTGGAGACCCTGATGAAAGATGAAAACGACTGGTACGGCCCGGATTCTGCAACCTTCGGGGACCGGCTGGCGGCAGCGCGGGACGCTGCAGGGATGACGCAGGCACAGATGGCGCGGCGTCTGGGTGTCAAAAAGGCCACCATTGCAGCTTGGGAGAATGACCTGTCCGAACCGCGCGCCAACAGGCTGTCGATGCTGGCTGGTATGGTGAACGTGTCGATCATGTGGCTGTTGACGGGCGAAGGCGACGGCATGGATGCGCCGGTCGATTCCGATGACGATACCGTCGAATTGGCGGGCGTTGTCGCTGAGCTGCGCTCGATCCGGGGCGAGATGCGCGCAAGCGCAGAACGCGCGGCACGGCTCGAGAAAAAACTGCGCCTGATGTTGGAACAAGAGCAGTGAGCGAAACACGTGACACACGCATCAAGCGCATGAAAATGCGCTCGATGCGACGTGGGATCAAAGAGATGGATCTGATTCTGTCCGCTTATGCCGAACGCAACCTGGCGGAGATGGATGACTCTGGGCTGGACTTGTATGATGCGCTTTTGCACGAGAATGACCAGGACCTGTACCAGTGGGTGACCGAGCAGGTCGCGCCGCCTGAACAGTTTGCTGCTCTGATCTCGGAAATCGCACAAACCTTTCAAAAATAGAAGAGAATTGGACTTAACTGATTTTTCGGAAATTCACGTCATCGTGCAGGGAACAGCGCGAGTGAATCGGAGGATCGGATGAGTATGGAAATGCAGGTTTCCGGGCAGGGGGCCAGGGGCTTCATGACCAGTTATCTTGAAGCACTGGCATTGGTCGAGCGTTTGCACCGCCTGCTTCTGGATGTCATCAAAGATGAGTTCGAGCGGGTCGGGATTCTGGAAATCAATGCTGTGCAGGCGTTGCTTTTGTTCAACATCGGCGATCACGAAGTGACTGCGGGCGAATTGAAAAGCCGGGGTTATTATCAGGGCAGCAACGTCAGTTATAACCTCAAAAAGCTGGTCGAAATGGGGTATATGCACCACCAGCGCTGCGAGATCGATCGCCGTTCGGTGCGCGTGCGCTTAACCCCACGCGGACGGGAAATCCGGGACATCGTTTCGCAGCTTTTTGCGCGCCATGCAGACGGCCTCCAAAGTCGCGGGGTGCTGGGGGCTGAAGGGATCGAGGATATCACCGGATCACTGAAACGGGTCGAGCGGTATTGGACGGACCAAATCCGCTATATCTACTGAATGTGCGGGGATGCGTCTGAAAGGATCAGCCCCTCCAGTTCGCGTTTCAGCTTGCGCGTCATGGCCTCTTCATAGGCTTCAAAGCCCAATGCAACTTCAACAAACGCATTCGGCCCAAGGGTGACCCAGGCACGATAATATGCCGATAATTCCCCGACCTGGACGTGGCGCCTGTCGCCTTGTTTGGGATCGTCAGTACCGATCACCAGACCGTTGATGGTGATCCCCGACCTGCTGAGCGTTTGTTTGACGTCGCGCGGATGCGGGCCAAGGTTGTGTTTGCCGTCGCCCGACAAATCCAGCGTGCGCCGCCAGCAGTCGGGATGTTGATCCAGAAGGCTTGCTCCAAAGGTCATCGCCGATCCCACCGCTGTCCCTTGCGGCGCGGCAGAGCGCGTGACCGAACGTAGGTTCTGTGTGACGCGCTGCAACGTCTGGGCGGACCGAATTTCGGTCCAATCCAATAACATTCGGTGATGGCCGGTCTCGCTCCACTCAAAAACCGCAAGCCGAACAAATGCGGCTGAGTTGGACAGCAACAACTGCGCCACTTCGGAGTGGCCCAAGGCTGCGGCCAATCCATTGATCTGTAACTGATATTCACGGCTGTCGACTGATCCGGACACATCCAGACCCAGCGCCAGCGCCTGTCGGCATTGGGCGGTAGCGGCCCCTGCCCAGACGCACACCAGAACACATGCCAGCCGGATCATTCACGGTCGCCTATCGACAGCTCGCTCAGTTCCAGCCCTTTGAGTTCGCGTTCCAGCTTGCGGCGCATTGCCTGTTCAAAATCCTCGAACCCGTCGGCGATCTCCAAAAACGCTCCGGGCCCGTGCAGAACTTCCTGTTTAAAGAACGGGATCAGGTCAACCTCGCCTTCAAAGTCGGCAGCATTGATTACAAGGCCGTTGACGGTGACGTTGTCGAACGGGAAATGCTTATACGCGATCTGGGGGCCATACCCGTCATTGTTCTTACCGTCGCCGGAAATATCGATGGTCCGAAACAGGCATGCAGGTGCGCTTTGCATCAACCTTGCGCCAAATGCCAGTGCATGGCCCATTGCTGTCGGAGAGTCCATCGTCGACCGGACCGAGGTTCCGACGCGGTGCGCGATGGTGATCAGAGTCTCAGGGCTGTCGACCAGGTGCCAATCCACAATCAGGGTCTGGTTGAAGCTGCCGGACCACTCATAAACCGCCAATGCAACCGGATACGGAGAGGCAAAGAACGCGGCCTCAACTTCGGGCGCGATCAGAGCGGCGGCCAACCCGCGGCGCTGCAGCATGTCCTCGGTCGCGTCAACCGAGGTCGAGATATCCATCGCAAGGGCAAGAGCCAGCCGACATTGTTCGGCCCAAGCGGGGCTGACGCCAAGCGTCAACCCCAGAGAGAACAGCCAGCGGATCACCAGTGACCGGTGCTTTCCATGCTGGTCCAGGGCTCTGCAGGCTCCAGAGCGTCGCCGTTCTGGAGCAACTCGATCGAAATATTGTCCGGCGAGCGCACAAACGCCATACGCCCGTCACGCGGTGGGCGGTTAATCACAATCCCATTGTCCTGCAGCATCTTGCAGGTCTCATAGATATTGTCGACGCCATAGGCGAGGTGACCAAAGTGGCGGCTGTCGCTGGGCAGTTCATCATCGCCGTCCCAGTTGTATGTCAGCTCGATCGGCGCGTCTTCCTGCCCCGGAGGAGCCAGAAAAATCAACGTGAACCGACCGGCCTCGCTTTCATGCCGACGGGTTTCTTTCAGGCCCAGCAGCTCATAAAACGCCATGGATTTTTCAAGATCCTTCACGCGAACCATAGTGTGCAGATATGTCAGTCCCATCGCGACTTTCCTTATTTCGTGTGTGCTTGTTCGCAGCTTAGCGCGCGAACAAGGCATGTCGAGGGGTGCGGTGGCACGGTGGGTTTCGAGCAGGGTGCAATTTAACGATACGAACCCTTCATATAGCAGTTTCGACCTCCGCGTGACCGAGATATAGTGGTGGGCGACTCATTGCTGGAAAGGAAAATTTCATGCCGCTGTCTTCTGACCAACTGGCCGAGATCGAAGCGCAACGCGCGCAGGCAAGCCCGACACGCCGTGTTGTCGCGGACGGTATGGAAGACCACCTTTATACGGCGCATCAGGTTTTGGACCACGGTTTTGTTCGCGTGATCGACTATATGGGGGATGATGCGGCGATCTGTCAGGCGGCGCGCGTATCTTACGGCAAGGGCACCAAATCGGTTCAGAATGACGAAGGGCTGATCCGTTACCTGATGCGGCACTGGCATTCGACCCCGTTCGAGATGTGCGAGATTAAGTTACATGTCAAACTGCCGGTGTTCGTGGCGCGCCAGTGGATTCGCCACCGGACCGCCAATGTGAACGAATACTCGGCGCGGTATTCGATTCTGGACCGCGAATTCTATATTCCTGCGCCCGAACACGTCGCCGCGCAGTCCGAGGTCAACAATCAGGGGCGCGGCGACACGTTGCAGGGGGAAGAGGCCGCGCGGGTGTTGGAGATTCTAAAGGCCGACAGCGCGCGTTGCTACGACAATTACGAGGCGATGATCGCTCAGGACGGCCAACAGGGGCTGGCGCGCGAATTGGCGCGAATGAACTTGCCAGCCAACATTTATACGCAGTGGTACTGGAAGGTGGACCTGCACAATCTGTTCCATTTCCTGCGGCTGCGGGCCGATCCACATGCGCAATACGAAATCCGTGTCTATGCGGATACCATGTGCAAGATCGTGGCGGACTGGGTGCCTTTTGCCTATCGCGCGTTCGAGGATTACCGCCTTGGCGCGGTCAATCTGTCTGCGCAAATGGTGGCCTGTCTGCGCCGTATGCTGTCTGGTGAAGCTGTCACGCAGGAGAATTCCGGCATGACCGCCCGCGAATGGCGCGAGTTTGAGGCAGTAATCCGGAAGGGCTGAGTGCATCTGGCGTTTATCCATCCGCTCGTTATGGATTTTCTGTGCCGACAGCAAGACATGTTTGACGTCAATTCAGGGTGCTTTTTGTGCGACGCCACCGTTTGTCCCGGTAAAGTCAAATAGCCGATCGCCCGCCCGAATTGCTTGCCCGCACGCCGGATTCACTGAGCGATTGCCTCGCCATTCGGGGCAAAGAAGGCAACGAAGGGCACAGGTCTGAATCTGCAAGCCGGGGAACTGGACGATTGTTCCGATTCAACCGGGATATCCTGCGCTGTTGCGATGGGGAAAGCCGTAGACACTCATGCCACAGATGATCCGGCGCGAGGCTAATATCGTCGTCAAATTGAGTGGTCAACGGCCGTCTGTTGGGCCGCTAACCGTTTTAATACACTTCGTGATGTAACGAAGGTTCTTCTACAATGGCTTCAAATCAGCCGCCATCTGGCGTCCGTCACGGCCGTCCTGCAGCTCGTACTGGACTTTCTGATTGTCGGCGAGTCCGGTCAGACCGGATCGTTCTACGGCTGAGATATGAACAAACACGTCTTTGCCGCCTTCATCGGGGGCGATAAACCCATAGCCTTTAGTGGTATTAAACCATTTCACGGTGCCGGTAGGCATTTCCCGTGTCTCCTTCTACTTACACGTTGTCCCACAAATTGGTGGGGCTGTGGCTGGCGCGACGGCAACACATCACTATTTGACCCACGCAAGACAGCGCGAGTTTCGTGTTCCGCCTTTTTCAACATTGCACGGTAAAGTAAAAAATCAAGAATAACCGAGGCTAACGAACCGTTTTGCACAATTTTGTATCAAAGACAGGAACAATCGAAATATGCGCCTTTATGGACTGAAAACATGCGATACCTGCCGTAAGGCACTGAAATCACTTCCACAAGCCGAGTTTGTGGATGTCAGGGCGCAGGGTGTTCCTGCTGAAGTGCTTTCACAGGCCCTCGAAATTTTCGGCAAAGCTTTGCTCAACACCCGATCGACAACCTGGCGTGGGTTGAGCGAGGAGGAGCGCAACCATCCCGTGTTGGATCTATTGGCCGCCCACCCAACTCTGATGAAGCGCCCATTGATTGCAATTGAGGGGCAGATGTTCCTGGGCTGGACAGATGAGACCCGGCGGGGACTTGGAGTCGTCTGATCCATCACATATGTGACAAGCTCAGGTACGGAGTAGGTTCGAATGCGCAACGCAGCCATGGTTTTGGGCGTCATCGCCGGTTTGGTCGGAATGATCGTCGGTTTTTTCGGATATGGGTTTGTCGAGGCTATCCGCCAATTTGGCGAGATCGAAGGCATCGCCGAGCAGGTTGAGAACCCTGGGCTTGTTCAGACAGCCTCGATCGTCGCGCCCTTGCTTGCGATTGCGGGCGGCGCAATGGCGCATTCACGCGCGTTGATCGCGGGCATTTTGCTGCTGATTTCGGCGGCGGGGATGTATTATGCGTTTGGGTTCGGTGTCTTCACCATGTTCCCAATCGCCTTCGCAGGTGTTGCGGGGATGCTTGGGCTGGCCGCGGGAAAACCGGACCAGCCCAAGGCGCATTTCTAGGTTACTTCAAGCGCAGAATGCGATCCAGTGACAGTGGGCCTGCGCCGTTGATGAAAATAACCAGCAGCAGGAAGGTCCACATAACCCGCTGATCCATCAGTGTGATCGAGTTGTTGAACAAACCGCCCAATGCAACGCCGTGGCCAGTCACGTCAGCAATGGTCTGCACCCAGACAAACCCGATCATGCCAAGTGCGGCCAGACGGGTCAGCAAACCAACCAGCAAAAGCGCAGGCAGGACAAATTCTGCCACGGTGCCAAAGAAGATCACGATGCGCTGAAAAAAGCTCATCTGCGTGACGTCATACAGAACGGCTTCGGCCGCTTTGGGGAATATCTGACCGAACGCACCCGCCGAGGGCGAGAAAATCGAGCCATCGATTTTCAGCGTGGCCGAATTCCAGTAATAGACCAACAAGACAGCGATAAAAATCAGCCGGGCCAACGTCGGCGTCAACCAGCCGGACGCGCTGTCCACCTTTTCGATTTTTTCATTGTAAGTTGAGATCAGGGCAGTCATGTGTCCAGCCTTTCGATAGTCACGGAAGTAATTGCACCGCCCTGTAAAAGCAGTGCCAGAGTGGTTCCAAGGTCAAAGTCGGGGGCGTTTGCAACAACGGTTTCATAGGCTTCGCCGATGCTGTGCCCGCCTTCGATAAGAGCGATCCAATCGGCACCGCCCTCGGGCAGAAGATCGGGCGCGGGATCATATTCGGCGCGGGTAATCAATACATCCTGCGCGCCGGGTTCCGGTTTGGGAGCGTCAGTTTGCGAATTGAAGCACCAGATCGCATGGATCGGCCATTCTGATCGGATGACCTGCATCGCAGGGGCCAGGGTCAGTTTCGCCCGCATCAGGTCCTCGGGCGAGAGCGTCAGCGCTTCGGCTTCGATCCCCTGACTGTCTGCGGCGTGATAGGACCGGCGCAGGGCGAGTTCCAACCGCGCGACATCCGCCAGATATCCAATATGCGACAACTGCTCCATCCCCGCCAGAAACTCGGGGAATTTTTCACCATAGAACATCATCAATGGTGAAGAGGGTGGATTCTGCCGCAGAAACATCCCGGACAACCCGTCCATGTTCTGCGCGCCCAGCAGTTTGGTGATCACCGGAAAAGCCTGATGCATGGCTTCGGTCAGCGACACGGCAACGTTGTTGCGGTAAACGCTGAACCTGCGACCCGCGGGTCGGTTTTCGGCGTCCAGCAGACCGTCAGGGACGGGTTGATTGGCGTCAAGCAGGGCCGTGTGAAAATGTGTCTGCGACACGCTCATGCCGGAACCCGTTCGAGCGCGGTTTGCGCGCGTTCCGCCTCGGCCCGCAAAACAGGCCAGTCCGGAACATCCGTGTCCCATTCGATCAACAGGGGTTTGGGGCCGGATTTGTCCAGCACATAATCCAGAAGCGCCCAGACCGGGTCCACAACCTCGCGTCCATGGCTGTCGATCAACAGCGGTTTGCCGTGGTCGTCCTCATCCTCGTCATGGCCGCCAAGATGGATTTCACCGACCTTGTCCAGCGGATAGGCGTCGATATAGCCCTGCGGTGAGAAATCCAGATTGGTCGCTGACACGAAGACGTTGTTCACGTCCAGCAAAAGGCCGCATCCGGTACGTCGCGCGATTTCGCGCAGGAAATCGGGTTCGGACCATGTACTTTCTTCAAAGGCCAGATAGCTGGACGGGTTTTCCAGAAGCATCTGCCGCCCGACAATTTCCTGTACCTGATCAATATGATCGCAGACGCGACTTAGCGTTGCATCGGTATAGGGCAGCGGCAGCAGGTCGTTCAGAAAGTGGCTGTCATGGGTCGACCAGGCCAGATGTTCGGAAAAGCTGGCCGGGTTCAGCCATCCGACAAGGTGTTTCAATCGCGCAAGGTGATCCGCGTCCAACGGAGTATCGCCGCCAATTGACAGACCGACACCGTGGACGGAGATCGGGAAAAGTTCGGACAGATGACGCAATTGCGCCAAAGGGCGTCCGCCATCACCCATATAATTCTCGGCATGGATTTCCAGCCAGGCCACTGGTTTTGCGTGGTCAAGTATCTGCGAGAAATGCTGAGGCTTATAGCCGACACCCGGAGCTGCGGGCAAACGGTTCGACCTGAGTGCATCGTCCAACATGAGCCTATTCCCTGATCACGACAAAGGGGCGGGCGTGATTGCCCGCCCCCTGACATTCGAATGTTCAGCCTTATGCGGGCAGGTCACGATCCAGCGGCTCCAGCGAACCTTCGCGGGCTGCGCCGTCTGCTGTCTTGGGCAGTTCGATATCGGCACAGGTGCCGGCATCGACCAGAGTCCATGCGTTGCCCTGATAATCGACGGTCGAGGTGCCCGCGCAGGTGGTGCCGGGGCCAGCGGCACAGTCATTCTGACCGGCCAGAGACACGCCATAACATTTCTCTTTCGCTTGGGCGCTTGCTGTGGTGGCAACGCCCGAAACGGCGGCTGCAACTGCGCTTGCGATAACCAGTGTTTTTGCGGTGTTCGACATCTCGAGTAATCCTTTTGCTGACTGCGTATGTCTGCTTGTGACACTGACAAAGGTAGTGGCTTGGGCCGCAGAGTTGAATTCACGAGCCCGTGTCTCACAACCCCGTCAAAGACTGTCATGCCCTCTTGCAGGTTAACAAATTGTTTTCGAAATGAAAATTGCTAATTGTTTCAATCCGGCCCCGAATTCAGGGCCGGATTTTCAGCGATTTGCCGCCGAATGTTACAGCAGATCGGGCGGTGTCGCGGCCTGCGACAGCTCATTTGTTACAGTCTCAAGCGATTGAACCTGCGTTTGTTTTTCGCCCAGACGCCGCACGCTGACGGTACGGTCGTCCACTTCACGATGCCCGACCGCGAGAATCACGGGGACTTTACCAACTGAGTGTTCGCGGACCTTGTAGTTGATCTTTTCGTTGCGAATGTCGGCCTCGGCCCGCACACCCGCCGCCCTGAGCGTGTCGACCACGTCTTTGACGTAGGCATCCGCATCAGAGGTGATCGAGGCAACCACGACCTGACGCGGGGCCAGCCAGAAGGGCAGCTTGCCTTCCCAGTTCTCGATCAGGATGCCGATGAACCGTTCGAACGAGCCCAGGCAGGCGCGGTGCAGCATATAGGGGCGGTGCCGGTCGCCATCAGCGCCGACATAGGTCGCGTCCAGCCGCTCGGGCAGGTTGGGATCAACCTGGAACGTGCCGCATTGCCAGACCCGGCCGATGGCGTCGGTCAGATAGAAATCCAGCTTGGGGCCGTAGAAAGCGCCATCGCCGGGTTCCAGCGTATAATCCCGGCCCACCGCCTTGATCGCGTTTTCCAGCGCGCCTTCGACATAATCCCAGCTTTCATCGGTGCCCACGCGTTTTTCGGGGCGGGTGGCAAAGCGGATCTCGAACTCTTTGAAGCCGAGCTCGTCATAGACATTTGCCAGAAAGTCGATGAAGCGGGCGCATTCCTCTTGGATTTGGTCCTCGGTGCAGAAGATATGGGCGTCGTCCTGCGTGAATCCGCGTACGCGCATGATACCGTGCAGCGCCCCCGACGGTTCAAACCGCGCGCATGATCCGAATTCCGCCAGCCGCAGCGGCAGATCGCGATAGCTTTTGAGGCCCTGATTGAACACCTGCACATGGCAGGGGCAGTTCATCGGCTTCAGCGCGTTGATCCGGGTCTGATCGCGGTTTTTCGAGCTCGCATCGTCGTTTTCGCCGTCGCGGCTTTCGTCCACTTCGACGAGGAACATATGGTGCTGGTATTTTTCCCAGTGGCCCGAGGCCTCCCACAATTTGCGGTCCACGACCTGGGGGGTGTTGATCTCGTTATACCCGCCTGCACGTTGCTTGCGCCGCATATAGTCCTGCAACTGCGTGTAGATGGTCCAGCCATTGGGGTGCCAGAATACCTGACCGGGGGCCTCTTCCTGCATGTGGAACAGGTCCATCTCGCGGCCCAGCTTGCGGTGGTCGCGTTTGGCGGCCTCTTCCAGCATGTGCAGGTGAGCTTTGAGCTTTTCCTTGCCGGTGAAGGCCACGCCATAGATGCGTTGCAGCATCTGGCGCGAGCTGTCGCCGCGCCAGTAGGCCCCGGCGATGGACATCAGCTTGAACGCGTCACCCGGCAGCTGACCGGTGTGCTGCAGATGCGGGCCGCGGCAGAGGTCCTGCCAGTCGCCATGCCAATACATGCGCAGCGGCTCATCCCCGGGGATGGCCTCGATCAGTTCGACCTTATAGGGCTCGTCATTGGCGGTGTAGAAATCGATCGCGCGTTGACGGTCCCAGACTTCCGTTGTCACGGCGTCGCGCTTGTTGATGATTTCCTTCATCTTTTTCTCGATCAGGCCGAGGTCTTCGGGGGTGAAGGGTTCGGCGCGGTCGAAGTCATAGTACCAGCCGTTTTCGATGACGGGGCCGATGGTGACCTTGGTGTCGGGCCAGATTTCCTGCACGGCGCGCGCCATGATATGGGCCAGATCGTGGCGGATCAGCTCATTGGCCTGCGCCTCGTCCTTCATGGTGTGGATGGCGATTTGCGCGTCGGCGTTGATGGGCCATTGCAGGTCCCAGTGCTTGCCGTCGACCGTGGCCGAGATGGCCTTTTTGGCCAGCGAGGTCGAGATGTCGGCTGCCACCTGCGCGGGCGTGATGCCAGCGTCATAGGATCGTGCATTGCCATCGGGAAAGGTGAGTGAGACGGATTTTGAATCCAGGGCCATATTGGCTCTCCTCGTCGGTTTGGCGCCCACTGAACGCCCGGTTGCGGGTTATTTGCGTTCGGCTCGTTTGGCAGGCGGTGACGCGGGTGTCAAGTATGGGAGCGAGGGGCCAGCCCCTCGCGCTCCCCGGAGTATTTTCGAAAAGATGAAGGGTTGGGCGCCGGGAATTGCAGCCGATGCCCGGACGTGCATGATGAGGTTAGCAGCAGTGAGGATGGTATGGCACACGCAGAATTTCTGAAAACGGCGCAGGGACGGCGGCTGGCGTATCACAAGAGGAAAGGGGTGGGGCCGACGGTGGTTTTTCTGGGCGGTCTGAAGTCCGATATGGAAGGCACCAAGGCCGTACACCTTGAGGCCTGGGCGCGGGCACGTGGTCAGGGATTTCTGAGGTTCGATTATTCCGGTCACGGCGAAAGCTCGGGCAGGTTCGAGGAAGGGTGTATCGGTGATTGGCACGAGGATGCGGTTGCTGCGATTGAGACATTGACCGATGGGCCGCTGATCGTGGTGGGCTCGTCGATGGGGGGCTGGCAGGCATTGTTGCTGGCGCGCGTGATGCCTGAGCGGATCGCGGGGATGGTTACGATCGCTGCGGCGCCCGATTTTACGGAAGACGGGTATTGGGCATCATTCTCGGATGCGCAGAAGACCGCGTTGGAGGCCGTGGGCCATGTCGAGCTGCCGTCGGATTACATGGAGCCCTACATCATCACCAGACGCATGATCGAGGATGGACGGCGACAATTGGTGTTACGCACACCTTTGGAATTGCCATTTCCTGTCAGGTTTCTGCAGGGCACAGCGGATACGGCAGTTTCGACCGAGACTGCTGTCCGGTTGCTGGAACATGTGACCGGCGCGGATATCCGCCTGGAACTGGTCAAGGATGCCGATCATCGGTTTTCGGACGGGCCCTGTTTGGGGATTATCGAGCGGGCGATCCTCGATGCAATGGGGGGTGCCTGATGCGATTGTTCGGGTGGGTTTTGGGGCGATTTCTGTTGGCACTGATTGCGGTTGGTGCGTTGGTTTATGTCTTTGGGCCAAGGGAACCGGTCGAATTGCACCCTCGGTTCGAGGCCCGCAAATTCGGCGAGGGGGTTCAGGTATACTTCGAAAGCATCGAATCTGCCTTTGATGATATCGTGCCGGGTGTTGAAAAGCGGGTGGTGTGGCGCGACGGTTTCAAAGAGCAAAGAACACCGTATTCCGTTCTGTATATCCATGGGTTTTCCGCGTCTTCTGAGGAGATTCGCCCTGTCCCGGACCGTGTGGCCGAGGCGTTGGAGGCGAATCTGGTCTATACGCGGCTGGGCGGGCATGGCCGTGACGGGGCTGCGATGGCCGAGGCGACGGCCTCGGGTTGGATGCAGGATGCAGCCGAGGCGCTGGCAGCAGCGCGGGCTGTCGGGGATCAGGTGGTGGTCATCTCAACCTCAACGGGCGGGACATTGGCAGCGGCGGCGGCTCTGGATCCGGAACTCAGCGCAAATGTGGCGGCGATGATTTTTGTGTCACCGAATTTTGGCGTGAATGACAAGGCTGCCTGGATACCGTCCTTGCCCTGGGCGCGGGTTTGGTTGCCGATGATCATGGGACCTGAACGGGGCGCGCCTGGGCCGGATGCGGAAAAGAACAAGTACTGGACCGTGGTGTATCCCTGGGAGGCCGTGGTGCCGATGTCTGTGCTGGTCGATGCCGTCTATGCGCTGGACTTTTCGACGGCGAATATCCCGGCCCTGTTTTGGTTCTCTGATGATGACCAAGTGGTGCGGCCCAAGCGCACGCACAAAGTGGCGCAGGCATGGGGCGGGCCGGCATCGGTTCAGCTGGTAACCATGGGGCCAGGGGATGATCCGCACTCGCATGTGGTTTCCGGCCGGCTGATGTCTCCGGGGCAGACGGACAGGACCGTCAGCGGAATACTGACTTGGCTTGCAGCGCAGGGGATTGAATGACCGCCCTAAGGCGAGGGGACGAGGATGCGTAAACCCGGAAGTATGTGGAGTCTGGAGACATTGGGACGGGTGCGACTGTCCCGGTATTTCTACATGCGAGATTTCCTCTATTCCGAGATTGCCAATTTTCATCAGTTGCAAAATATCCCCGAAAATCCCGATCTGGCCATCGAGACTGGACGTGCCTTTTGTCAGACGCTGCTGGATCCGCTTGAGGAAACCTTTGGGCGCATTGCCGTGCGGTCGGGATATCGGTCGCCCGCCCTGAATCGATTTGGCAACGAGAACAAGCTGAATTGCGCCCGCAATGACAATCCCATGGAGTGCCATATCTGGGATCGCGGAGAAGGTGATGCCCGAATTGCCGGCGCATCGATCGTGATCCCATGGTTTGCCGATCGCTTTGCTGACGGGCGGGACTGGCGCGATCTCGCGTGGTGGATGCACGATCATCTGGACTATTCCGAGATCTGGTTCTTTCCCAAACTCTGCGCCTTCAATCTGGTTTGGAGGCCAAGGCCGCATCGTCGGATCGACAGCTATATCGCCCCGCGTGGGTGTCTGTTGCGCGCAGGTGGTGAGCCTCACGAGCCACTGGAACAGCGGCGCGCGCGATACGCTGATTTCCCGGATTTTCGTGGTCTGGTATACCCTTAGGCGGCGAAGTTCGCCTTCGCAAAAGCCTTCGACTTAATCCGCTGTTCGGTCGAGCGTTGCGCGCTGCGCTTTGGTCAGGACGACGGGTTCTGTGACTGGTTGAGCAGTTTCGATGTTGAAGAACGGGGTGCTCCTCCAGCGACCGGGTAGCCTCGATGTGGCAGTGCGGTGCAGCAGGCCAAAGAGCGCATATCGCAGCTTTTCATGGGTCTGTTTGCCGTTGGGCCCGGGAACAAAGCCGCGCGTTGTTACCGGGCCGAGAGGGGTGGTGTCCTGCAAGCGGTTCACAATGAAAGCGGCGAACGGGAGGGTCGGCGTTGCAGGCGTTGTTGCCACTGGAGCGTTACAGCATTTGGCGTACCACCGTAGCATTCCCTTGGGACTCAACCGCATGACCGCCAGGTTCGCGGCACCGGAGTGGATCCTGATCGCATCAGGGGTTGTGTGGAACACATCTACCGGGCCCGGTGCCGGATCGGGTTGGCCAAAATAAAGTTGGGCGGCGCGGCAATCATGGCACTAGCACACGACATGGGTGCCATACCTGACCCCGGCTGATGTGAGATGTCCATGTAAGGTGCCACAGCTGCAGGAAAAGGCGATATTCGAAGCCGCCTTTCTGTCCATTTTCGTCAGGCGACCCTGTTCTTGTTGGCTGCGCGTCGCCGTGGCTTGCGGCTGTTTTCGTTCATGAAATCAATGACAAGCGGTCGGATGTTGTCACGCCAGCTGCGACCGGCGAAAATGCCATAGTGACCTGCTCCGGGCTCGACATGGCTGGCCTTTTTGCTGTCGGGCAGACCGGTGCACAGGTCCAGCGCGGCGATACATTGACCCGGGGCCGAGATATCGTCATTCGCGCCCTCAACCGACTTGACGGCGACATCGGTGATTTTGCCGATATCGACATTGTGACCGGCCACGACAAACTCGTTGCGCGCAATCTCGCGGTTTTTGAACACACGCTCGACCGTCGAAAGGTAGAATTCGGCTGTCATGTCCATGACTGCCAGATACTCATCGTAAAACCGGTTATGGGCGTCGTGGTCAGACGCTTCATCGCGGACCACGCGCAGGATCTGGTCGGTAAAGGCCTTGCTGTGACGCTCGGCGTTCATTGACATGAACGAGGCCAGTTGCAGAAGGCCCGGATAGACCATCCGACCGACGCCGCGGTACTTGAAACCGACGCGCTGGATCATGGTTTCTTCCAACTGCCCCATCGTCACACGACGTCCGAAATCGGTGACTTCCGTTGGCGTGGCATCGGGATCAACCGGACCGCCGATCAGGGTCAGCGTGCTGGGTTGGGCCTTGGGCTCCACCTCGGCCAGATAGGCCGTTGCGGCGAGTGTCAGTGGTGCGGGTTGGCAAACGGCAACAACATGCGTGTCGGGACCCAGCTCTTTCATGAAATCGACAAGATAGAGAGTGTAATCCTCGACATCGAACTTGCCTTCGGACACGGGGATGTCGCGCGCGTTATGCCAATCGGTAATGTAAACTTCGCAATTGACCAGCAGGCTTTTGACGGTCGAGCGCAGCAGCGTGGCATAGTGGCCCGACATCGGTGCAACCAGCAGCACCTTGCGGGGTTGTTCCTCGCGCCCATTGACGCGGAAATGAATCAGATCGCCAAAGGGGCGCTCAAGCACCGTGGTGATATCGACAAGATGATCCTTGCCGTCCTCGCAGGTGAAGGTGCGAATGCCCCAATCCGGTTTGACGATCATGCGCTGGAACGTGCGCTCAGTCACCTCGCCCCATGCGGCCATCCAATTGAAGGCCGGATTTGGCGTCATCGAAAATAACGGGTAAGATGCCATTGCGCTGGCGGTTGCGCCCAGCCACTGATTGGTGTTGCGGACCGTCTCCATCAGGTCGTAGGTCATCATATAGCGCATCGAAGGGGCCTCCTGAGTGTCAGCCTTGGATTTCGGACCATTCGTCGCTTTGCCCCCCGGTGCCCACGACGTTATTCTGCATAGCAGCGAGACTAGGTGGGAATTGTTAAAATGACAACTACAGAGGGCGATACGCCTCAGATGACCGAAGAACATATTGAACGGCTTAAAGAAAATTTAGTTAAGGTCGAAGAACTGTCACGGCGTCTGGTGGAGGTCATGGCGGGAAAGAAACCCCATACCCCGGCGCTCGACGCTCCGAATCAAGAGCTTTTTGCAAAAGCGGCAACGGCCTATTGGGCCGACGCCTGGCAGAATCCTGCGAAGCTGATGGAGCAGCAAATTGAGTATTGGGGCAAGTCAGTGCTGAACTTCGCCGAGGTGCAAAAGGCGCTGACCAGCAAAGGTGATTCAGCAACCAGCACGCCGGTCAAAGACAAGCGGTTCTCGAATCCGCTATGGGAGACCAACCCCTATTTCCGCCTCATTCGCCAGCAATACCAAACCAATGCCGAAACACTTGCGCAAGCCGTCGCATCGGTTGAGGACCTGGATTCCAAAGACAGACAGCGGCTTCAGTATTTCTCGCAACAGATCATCGACATGATGGCCCCGACGAATTTTCTGGCCACTAACCCGGACGCGCTGGAAAAAGCGCTTGAAACCGAGGGGCAGTCGCTCATTCAGGGGCTTGAGAATCTGGTCTCCGACCTGGAAGCCAACAATGGCGAGCTGGTGGTGAAATTGGCCGATGACAGTGCCTTTGAGGTCGGCGGCAACATTGCAACCTCGCCGGGCGACGTGGTGTATCGCAACAAGATGATGGAGCTGATCCAGTATAAGCCCGCGACTGAAACAGTGCACGAAACACCTATTGTTCTGTTCCCGCCCTGGATCAACAAATTCTATATTCTCGATCTCAAAGCCCAGAACAGCATGATCAAGTGGATTACCGAACAGGGATATACCTTGTTCGTGGTCAGCTGGATCAACCCGGATGCCTCCTATGCAGATGTCGGCATGGAAGAGTATATTCAGGACGGGTTTTTGGCCGCGATCGACGAAGCCAAGAAGATCTGCAAGGTCAAACAAGTGAATGCAGTTGGCTATTGCATCGCGGGCACGACGCTGAACCTGACGCTTTCCCTGTTGAAGCAGCGGGGCGACAAGTCAGTGAAATCGGCGACGTTCTTCACGACCCTGACGGATTTCGGTGAGCAGGGTGAATTCACGCCGTTCCTGCAGAACCATTTCGTTGACGGAATCGAGGACCACGTGGCCAAGGAAGGTGTTCTAAACGCCTGGATTCTGGGACGCACCATGTCCTTCCTGCGCTCGCGTGATCTGGTTTATTCGCCCGCGATCCGCAATTACATGATGGGCGAGACACCGCCCGCGTTTGATCTTTTGTACTGGAACGGTGACGGCGCGAACCTGCCGGGCAAAATGGCGGTGCAATATCTGCGCGGTCTGTGTCAGGCCAACGATTTCGTCGGCGATGGATTTGAACTGATGGGCCACAAGCTGCATATCCGCGATGTGGATGTGCCCCTGATGGCGATCACCTGCGAGACCGACCACATCGCCACGTGGAAAGATTGCTATCGTGGTTTTCAGCAAGCAGGATCGCGGTCAAAGACTTTTGTGGTCTCGGAATCGGGTCACATTGCGGGAATCGTGAATCCGCCCAGCAAGAAGAAATACGGTCACTATACCAATCCGGATCTCAAGGCGGATGCCGATACCTGGCTGAAGGAAGCAGATTACCACGACGGGTCCTGGTGGCCGATGTGGGAGGCCTGGCTGAAAAAGCGGTCCGGCAAGCAAGTGCCTGCGCGCGATACAGGCGATTCGAACCATCCTTCGCTGGCCCCGGCGCCCGGGACCTATGTAAAGGTCAAGGCAACCGCCTGATTTCAAATTGAAACTAGAATTTTTCTGCATCGCAGCAAGAAAAAACTTGCAATGCTGCGATGCAGCAATCATATTGTCCTCAAGCTGATGAAAACCGGGGCGGGCCCGGTTCGGCAAAAGGATTAGGACAATGGCAAAGACTCAAGACTTTACCGCGACCCTGAAAGAAATGATGGGCGCATTCCCCGTTGACACCACCGCTCTGGAAGGTGCCTTCAAATCGACCGCGACCCTGAACGAAAAACTGTCGGGTGTTGCTCTGGACGCTGCTGAAAAGTCGGCTGAAATCTCGAACAAATGGACCAAAGACACTCTGGCCAAACTGAGCGAGATGTCGAAAGCCAAAGCAGAGCCTGCTGACTACGCAAAAGCCGCAACCGACTTCGCAAGCGCGTCGGCCGAAGTTGCTGCTGAAAACCTGGCCGCTTTCGCAGAAATCGCGAAAAAGGTTCAGACCGAAACTGTTGAGCTGCTGATGGCTGCCGGCAAAGAAGCTGCAGAAGATGCAACTGCCGTTGTCAAAAAAGCAACAAACGACGTTACCGCAGCTGCCAAGAAAGCCGCCGCTGCAAAGTAAGTAATGTCCGCGAGACGCACCTAATCCTCCCATATGGTGCAGATCGCTTGGGGCAGGTCGCTTGACCTGCCCTTTCTTTTTGTGCTGCAGTCGCATAACCTTCGCTGCAACGCATCATCCTTGGGGAGGGTAAACGGTGGCCGAACAAGAAAAACCGTTGCTGATAAAACGCTACGCCAGCCGACGGCTCTATAATACCGAGACCAGTGACTATGTGACGCTGGAAGACATCGCGGGTTTTATCCGCGACGGGCGCGAGGTGCAGATCATCGACCTCAAAACGGGTGACGACCTGACCCGCCAGTATCTGCTTCAAATCATCGCCGAACACGAAAGCCGGGGTGAAAACGTGCTGCCGGTCAACGTTTTAAACGATCTGGTGCGCAGTTACATGGTGCCCGGCGGGGGCATGATGCCACAATTCCTGCAAAGCTCGTTCGAGATGTTGCGCGAAAGCCAGTCCAAGATGATGGAGAACATGAGCGCCATGAACCCGATGACCAAGATGCCGGGGTTCGAAGCGATGCAGGCACAGCAGCAGGCATTTCTGAAGGCGATGACCGGTGGTCTGTCGGGCGGCTGGTCCGGACCGGACAGTGAAGAACAACCGGATGCCGAGCCCAAAGAAGATCTGGACGATATCAAGAAACAACTGGCCGAGTTGCAGCAAAAGCTGTCCAAGCTCAGCTGATCCGGGCCGGTGTGGCGGCTGGTTCTGTTTGGTGCGCTGCTCTCGGCTGATGCTGCGGCTGCGCAGGGCAAATTCTCAACTGTTTGGGAGCCGGTCTGCACGTTGGGCAGCGATGCCGCTGCCGGTTGTGCAGACATTCGGGCGCGCGAGATACTCGATGCGTCCACCGCGCCCTGGCAGGCCATCGGGCGGGTCAATTTCGCCAGCAGGTCACAGCGATCCCATTGCACAGGCGTTCTGATTTCCGAACGGCATGTGCTGACCGCGGCGCATTGTCTGTATAACGGTGCACGCAAACGGTGGATTCCGCCCTCCAGCATCCGCTTTGCCGCCGGGTATCAACGTGGAGAGGCCACGGCGGTTTCAGTGGTTCAGGCTTATCGGATGAACCCGGAGCAAGGGCAGGCGGGACAATTCGACAATCGCCCGGATCTGGATTGGGCTGTGCTGGAACTTTCTGAGCCTATCGGTCAGAAGGTCGGGTATTTCGCGCTTGGCGATGAAAGCGCTGGCGGGTTTGTGGCCGGTTATCCAGGTGTTCGTCGTCATGTTCTGAGCCGTACGCCAACCTGCAACGCCAGCCCGCTGCAAAGGGGGCTGATGCGCGCCATCTGTCCGGTCATGATGGGCGACTCCGGTGCGCCTCTGCTGGTCCAAACCGAAAACGGGCTTGCCGTCACCGGCATCCTGTCGCGCATTGCGCCAACCCCCGAGGGGATCGACGCGTTGTTTCTGTCTGTGGACCTGTTCGGCGTCGCGCGCCCCTAGGCGTTAGGTGCCATAGACTGGCATCGGACCTGCCACGTCACCGACCGAGGCCAGCAAGATATCCGCGATCACGTCCAGTTCGTCTTTCGTCAGACGCACTGGCAGGCGCACGTCGCAGGCTCGCATCAACATTTCGCGGGTTTGTGGCAGTTCAGCCTGTTCTGGCAGAAACTGCCAATTCCAGAACGCGCGGGCGTTGTCCTCGCTCAAGCCGAAAACCTGGACTTTCACACCGCGCGAATCTGATGCGGCCGCAAAGGCTTGGATATCGGCGTCATCCAGACCGACAAGATTGAATTGAATGGAATCCGGCGCGCGCCGCTCGGGCGTCAGCGGGGCGGGGACGTCGATGAAGGGCGAAGTATTCAACCGCGCTGCCACGTAATCGTGGTTGGTCAATCCGTCATGCACCCGCCGCGCCAGCTCGGGGATTTGTGGGCGGATCACCGCTGCGCTCAGGTTGCTCATGCGCAAATTATAAAGCGGCAGTTTGTTTTGCCAGCGGGCGAAGGCCAGTTCTAGCTCGGGCGAGTTGTCACCATGCGGGGGCTTGTGCTTTTTCCAGTTGTGCTCATACGCGCCAGACATGATCACTGCGCGCGCCACCAGATCAGCGTCGTCGGTGATCAGAATGCCGCCTTCGCCCGCGTTGATCATCTTGTAAGACTGGAACGAGAAACAGCCGATCTTACCGATGGTGCCGATATTTCGGCCATGCCACGTGGTGCCCAGCGAATGGGCGGCGTCCTCGATCACCGGGATGTCGCGTGCGTCACACAGCTCCATGATCGCGTCCATATCCGAGGTATGTCCGCGCATATGGCTGATAATGACCGCCTGCACGCCGTCCAACTTGGCGGCGAAGTCTTCCAGCTCGATGCGATAGTTCTGGCCGACCTCGCAAAGCACCGGAATGCAATCCGCATGAACGATCGACGATGGGACCGCAGCGAAGGTAAAGCCCGGTATCAGCACCCGTGCGTCGCGCGGCAGGTCCAGCGCCTTGAGCGACAGGAACAGTGCGGCAGAACAGGACGATACCGCCAGAGCATACTTGCTGCCCAGCAGCGCAGCGAATTCGGCCTCAAGCAAAGCGACCGGTGCATCCTGCGGCGCGGTATAGCGGAACAGATCGCCGGATTGCATCAGGGCGTCGATGGCGACTCGTGCTGCGGCGGGGATGGGTTCGGCGTCATGGACGTTGGGTACAAGCGTCATATTTGGATATCCCGAATTTTACCTTTGGGAAATATAAAGTCATAAATTCCTCACGCCAAGACCTGTTTCGTAGCATTGGCGAAATTTCACCAAACTGTCGTGATTTAAAGGGTCAGAGGCCCAGCCGGTCGCGCAGCGCGAACCATGTCATCGCCAACACCAGCAGGGGGCTGCGCAGGGCG
Organism: Ruegeria sp. K11; assembly: GCF_056531905.1. Lineage (NCBI taxonomy): Bacteria > Pseudomonadati > Pseudomonadota > Alphaproteobacteria > Rhodobacterales > Roseobacteraceae > Ruegeria > Ruegeria sp. K11. The sequence goes on along the minus strand of NZ_JBQFMP010000003.1, from coordinate 307,073 downwards.
GGCCCTCCGGGGAAGGGCAGTGCGGGCACGCGGGCCATGGTGTCAAAACCCTCGGCCTGGCCTTGAATTGCCAGCGCCATCAACTGTCCGGCGTGGGTTGCGGTGCCCACACCGTGGCCGGAATAGCCTGAGGCCGACAGGATGTTCGGGGCAATGCGCGTCAGATATGGCATCCGCCGCATCGTAATGGCCAGGGTGCCGCCCCAGGCATAATCGATCTTCACATCGCGCAGATGAGGGAAGATCTCGGCCATCGGCTTTCGAACCTTGGCGGCGATGTCGGCGGGGAAGCGATAGCCATAGCTTTCGCCGCCGCCAAACAGCAGGCGATTGTCGGCGCTGAGGCGAAAGTAATTCACCACGAATTTGGTATCGGCCACCGCCACGTCGCGCGTCAGAACGCGGGCGGAATCTGTGCCCAAAGGCTCGGTCGCGGCGATGAAATTGTTGATCGGCATGACCCGCGCCGCAACCTTGCTGTTCAGCCCGCCCAGATATCCGTTGCAGGCCAGAATGAGGTGATCAGCACTCACGTTGCCCTGCCCGGTGTGGACGATGGCGGGCGCGGAGTCCTCGACCCCCGTCACCTCGGTGCTTTCAAAGATGCGCACACCCGCTTTGGCCGCCGCTTGCGCCAGGCCCAAAGCGTAGTTCAGCGGATGCAGATGCGCCGCGCCTTTGTCCAGATACCCTCCGCGATAGGCAGGCGAGGGGCAGAGCGCATGGCCCGCGCCTTCGTCCAGAATCTCCATCTGATCATAGCCATATCGGTTGGAGAGATGCGCCGCGTGGTCGTGAAGCTCTTGCTGTTCACTTCTACTTAGCCCAAGAACGGCGACGCCGGGTTTCAGATCACAATCGATCTTGTGTTTGGAAATCAGCGATTTCACCAGAGCCTTGGCGTCCTCGGCCAAATCCCACAGCTTGGCGGCGTCATCATCCCCGACCAGCCGTTCGAGGTCTTCCTGATTCATCCGCTGCGCGCTGCCCAACTGGCCGCCGTTGCGGCCTGATGCGCCAAAGCCTACGCGATGCGCCTCGAGCAGAACCACATCGAACCCGGCCTCGGCCAGATGTAAGGCGGCAGACAGGCCCGTGTATCCGCCGCCGACCACACAAACGTCAGCCTTGACGTCCCCAGTAAGCGCGGGGAAGCGATCAATGGTGTTGGCCGTCGCGGCATACCAGCTGGCCGGAAATTCGGCCTTGCGGTCATTGGCATAGAGCAGGTTCATCGCTTGGCTCAGACGTTCATCAGCAGATGTTCACGCTCCCACGGAGAGATGACCTGCAGGAATTCCTCATACTCTGCTCGTTTCACGATGCCATAGACGCGAGCGAATTCGGGACCGAGCACCTCGTGCAGCGCAGTGGCCTCGTCGAACAGATCCAGCGCGTTGCCCATGACCTGCGGAATATCGCCATCGCCCTCATAAGCGTCGCCGTAAAACTGACGGCGCGGGCGTTCCTGTTGGGTCAGGCCCAGATAGCCGCAGGCCAGCGACAGCGCGATACCCAGATAGGGGTTGCAGTCCATGCCTGCGATACGGTTTTCCACCCGGCGCGCCTCGGGGCCGGACAGGGGGACGCGGATACCGGTGGTGCGATTGTCGCGCGCCCATTCCAGATTGATCGGCGCGGCGTGATCCTTCACATAACGCCGGTAGGAATTCACATAGGGCGCCATCACCGCCAAACCGGCAGGCAGATGGTTCTGCAGCCCGGCGATGAAGTTGTAAAACGCGTCCGTTTCACCCCCTTGCGGGCCGGAAAAGATATTCTGGCCGGTCTCGATATCGATAATCGAGTGGTGGATGTGCATGGCCGAGCCTGGCTCATCCTCGATCGGTTTGGCCATAAAGGTGGCGAAACAGTTGTGACGCAAGGCGGCCTCGCGGATCAGGCGTTTGAAATAGAACACCTCATCTGCCAGCTTCACGGGATTGCCGTGGCGCAGGTTGATCTCCAGCTGGCCCGCGCCGCCTTCCTGCGTGATGCCGTCGATCTCGAACCCCTGATGTTCGGCGAAATCATAGATGTCGTCGATCACCGGCCCGAACTCATCCACGGCGGTCATCGAATAGGCCTGCCGTGCCGCCGCCGGACGGCCCGAGCGGCCCATCATCGGCTTGATCTCTTGCGCCGGGTCGACATTGGGGGCGACCAGAAAGAACTCCATCTCGGGGGCAACAACCGGTTTCCAGCCCTTGTCGTGATAAAGCTGCACAACGCGTTTCAGCACATTGCGCGGGCTGAACGGGATCGGTTTGTCGTCGCGGTCATAGGCATCGTGGATCACCTGCAGCGTCCAGTCGCCGGTCCACGGGGCGGCGGATGCCGTCGTGAAATCGGGCTTGAGGATCATGTCGCGTTCGATGAACCCGTCTTCACCCGCTGCCTCGCCCCAATCTCCGGTGATGGTCTGGTAGAAGATGCTGTCGGGCAGGTGGAAATAGGTCTGTTTGGCGAATTTCGATGCAGGCACCGCCTTGCCGCGGGCAATGCCGGGAAGGTCCGAGATGATGCATTCGACCTCATCCAGTCGCTGGCCGTCGATATAGGTTCGTGCCGCCTGCGGCAGCTCATCTTTCCAATCGGCCATCAGGCCCTCGCTTTCTTCAGAAAATCCGCCATGTAGCGCCCGATTTTGCCGTTGTCGTCAGCAGCGTCGCTCCGGCTGGCGGCGGCCTGCATCAGGGCGTCGGGCACAACACCCTTGCCGCGCGTCTGCATCAGGCCGTGAATAAAGCCATTGCCGTATTCCGGATGCGCCTGCACGGTCCAGATCGAGTCGCCATAGCTAACCATGGCGTTCTGGCAAAAGTCGTTGCTGCCGGTCACGGTCGCGCCCTCAGGAAGCGCGACGACCTGATCCTGATGCCACGCGTTCAGCGTGACCGTCTGGCGCCCAAACGCGTAATCGGTGCGCCCGACGGCCCAGCCGCCTTTGAATTTTTCCACCTTGCCGCCAAGGGCCTGCGCGATGATCTGATGGCCAAAGCACACCCCGATCAGCGGGTTTCCCGTGTCGCGGATATCGCGGATCAACTGTTCGAGCTTGGGAATCCAGGCATGTTCTTCGTAAGCGCCATGGCGCGATCCGGTAATAACCCAGCCATCGGCCTGATGTGCGTCGTCAGGGAATTGGTCGTCAACGACGTTGAAGGTTTGAAACTCAAAACCATTTCCGTCCAACAGGGTGCGAAACATGCCATCATACGTACCGAATTGGTCACGCAATTCATCAGGCGGATGGCCGGTTACGAGGATGCCGATTTTCATAGGTCACCAAATTTGATCAAATTTATTCTAACCAACCACATGTAGGCGGGCAAGAGGATCATACGGCCTCGAGAGTGCTGAGCCAGTGTTCTTCAGATGGGCGTTCAGCAAAGCCAGCAATTTCCTGCCGCTTGGTCATGGCAAGATTGCGGATCAGGTCTGTGGAAAAGATGCGGGCAACCAATGGGTCGGTCTCGAACGCGGCCACAGCCGAAGACCAGTCGGGGGCCAGGTGCGGAAGGTCCGGGATTTCGTAGGCGTTGCCGGTGATCGGGGCAGACGGCTGCATCTCATCCTCGATCCCGATCAATGCGGCCCCCAGAACCGATGTCAACATGAGGTAAGGGTTGATGTCGCCCCCGGCAACACGATGTTCAATCCGCCGTGCAGCGGGGGCACCGCCTGGAATGCGGATGGCAGATGTGCGGTTATCATAGGCCCAGCTTGCACCGGTCGGCGCATGTGCGCCGGGGATCAGCCGCGTGTATGAATTGCCATGAGGCGCGAAGATCAGCGTGCAGCCCGGCATCGCGGCCAGACACCCAGCCACCGCCGATCGCAGCAGATGCGTCCCCTCGGACTCACCATTGTCGAATACGTTTTGACCGCTTGCATCAAGGACTGAGAAATGCACGTGTAACCCGTTGCCAGCATCTTGGGGATAGGGCTTGGCCATAAAGGTGGCCGTGAATCCGTGTTTGCGCGCAATGCCACGCACCAAGCTTTTGAAAAGCCACGTGTCATCGGCGCAACGCAGCGCGTCCTGATGGTTCAGATTGATCTCGAACTGACCGATCCCACTTTCCGAGATCGCAGTTTGGGCAGGGATGTCCATCGCGGCGCAGCCGTCGTAAAGATCGGTGAAGAAGGCGTCGAACGCATCCATTTCCGCCATCGAAAGCACCGCCTCGTCACTCAGCCTGCGGCCGGTGATCGGGTTCAGCGGGGGCTGCGGCTGCGCGCCGGACGCGTCGAGCAGGGTGAACTCCAGCTCGGTCGCTGCAATCACCTGCCAGCCACGTTCGGCATACCGGTCCAGGACCGCCGACAAGGCGTGGCGCGGGTCGCCTGCAAAGGGCGTTCCTTCATCGTCATACAGACACATCGGGACCAACGCGGTCGGAGTATCCAGCCAAGGCATCGGAACCGCGCCCCGCTCGGTCGGGCGCAGAACTCCGTCGGCGTCCCCGCTGTCAAAGACCAGTGGGCTGCCCTCGATGTCGGCCCCCCACAGGTCCACATTAAGCGCCGAAAACGGCATCCGTACCGCGCCTTTGTCCAGCTTGTCAGCGTAGGACGGCGGCACGCGTTTACCGCGCATCTGACCGTTCAGATCGCAGGCGGCGACGCGGAAGGTGTGCAGGGCGCTCAGGTCCATTTCAGGCTCCGTTGGTCATGTTGCTGCAGGTTTAAAGGAGGCTTTGTGCCTTGTCACCAAATTTGATCAAATTCGGCAAGTTTGCGACAGGTGATTGTGCCCACCCGGTTCGCGTCTATATTCCTTCCATGTTCATCTTCCTGACCATAGTTCTGATACTCGCAGGCAGTTTGGCCTATTTTTTCTGGTCGAAAAAGCAGGCCCGGGCGGCGCTGCTTGCGACCCCGCTAAGCGCCCACCAGCGGGTGGTGATTGACAGACAGGTGCCCATTATCCGGCGTCTGCCGACAGGGCTGCGTGCGCATCTGGATGGCAAGGTGAACCTGTTTCTGGATCAGGTGAGTTTCTACGGCTGCGACGGTCTGGAAGTGACCGAGGAGATGGAGCTTTCGATTGCGGCACAGGCCTGCCTGCTGGTGATCAACAGCGACATTTGGTACGACAACTTGACGACGATCCTGATCTATCCCAACGCATTCAAGTCTAAGCAACAGCGGCATTCGGGTTATGTCGTTACCGAGAAAGAGATCGTGCGAACCGGTGAAAGCTGGGATCGTGGGCCGGTCATCCTGTCATGGGCGCACAGCCAGCAGGGCGCATTGGATGATCGCGACGGGCAGAACGTGGTGCTGCATGAGTTCGCTCATCAGATCGACGACCTGTCGGGTGGCACCAACGGCGTACCGATCCTGAGCGAAGGGCAGAGCTTTGCCGAGTGGGAGAAGGTGTTTCTGACCGCTTACGACGCCCATGTCAGCGCCGTTGAAAACGGACGACCCACTGTCATTGATCCTTATGGTGCAACGGGGCATGAAGAGTTTTTTGCCGTCTCGGTCGAGGTGTTTTTCGAGCGTCCGAGGGCGTTGAAGCAGGACGTGCCGGAGGTCTATGAGCAGCTCTCAAAGCTGTTCCGCCTGAATCCGGTCGCGTGGGCTTAGAGCAGCTTTGCTTTCACTTTGAATCAAGAGACGCTGCTTCTCCGTTCGGTCGAACGTGCTTTTCGATGCTATTGTCCCTGTTAAAAATCAAATTGCCTTAGCGCGCCACGTTCAAACGAAATTTTATCCTGGCCTTCCGTTCGGCTGGCAAGTGGCGGTTCAGGCGTTTGTTGACCATGCCGAAGCCCCATACAATCACCAGCGTCAGAAGGATGAAATAGAAGGCCAGAATCGGGTATGGGACGAAGGGGTTAAACGTCTTGTCCGCAAAGTAGCTAGCGTAATACAGCGCATCGCCGCGTTGTTGCCAGGCCGGGAAGGCCGAGAAGAAGACCAGCGTGGTGGACTGGAATACAAAGATCGCCTCGTTCGTATAGGCGGGCCATGCCAGCCGCAGCATGGTGGGCCAGATGATCCGCCGAAAGCGCGCCCAACCGGACATGCCATAAGCGTCCGCAGCCTCGATATCGCCTTTGGGGATGGACCGGAGCGCGCCATAGAAAATCTCACCCGAATAGGCCGAGGTGTTCAGGAACAGAACAATCAGCGCCCCCAACCAGGCCGAGGTGAAGGCGTCGAACATCGGATAAGGCTTTTTCAGCGACAGGAAGAAGAAATAGGCAAAGAAGAACTGGATAAACAGCGGCGAGCCTCGGAACAGAAAAATGAACCACTCAGCCGGTTTGCGCAGCCATTTGTTCGGTGATGCCTTCCCGACCGCCAGCGCGGTGGCCAGAAAAAAACCGGTGACCATCGCCATGATGCCGAAATAGATATTCCAGATCATGCCCGAGCCGATCAGCGTGAAATGCTCGCACAGGGTGAAGTCGGTCTTGGGCAGCAGGCGTTCGCCATAACCCAAGGAGCGCAGGCCGTAATCCTGAATGGTCTGGAGGCAGCTCATGCGGTGGTCTCCTTGCGCAAAAGCTCTCCGCCGGATGTGGCCTGACCGTGGGACAGGCGGCGCATCAGCTTCTCAAGCCCAAGCTCCGAGACGCGGGTCATGCCGAGGTAGAAGATCAGCAGCGCCAGGAAATACCACATGCGCCAGTCGCCATGCGGATAAGATGTAAAGCGCGAGGTTTTGGTGCCCCCCAGTTCGCGCGCCCAATAGACGATATCTTCGATCCCCAACAGGAACAGCAGGGGCGTGGCCTTGATCAGGACCATCCACAGGTTGGAAAGGCCGGGCAGAGCGTAAACCCACATCTGCGGCACGAGGATGCGCCAGAAGGTCTGGCGGCGGGTCATGCCATACGCTTCGGCCGTCTCAAGCTGGGCGTGGGGCACGGCGCGCATACCGCCGAACAGGACGTTGGCAGCAAAAGCGCCGAACACGATGGAAAAGGTGATGACCGCAAGGAAGAAGCCGTAGGTTTCATGCACCCATTCGGGGGCGGTGCCGAGCGGCAGCTTGGCGGCCTGACAGACGATGAAATCGTTGCCCTGCCGGATCGGGTCGGTCCAGTCCGGGCACAGGACCTTGTGGCGCAGCCATTCGAACCCCTGATCCAGCGCGATGACGAAGAACAGGAAGAACGCGATGTCGGGCACGCCGCGTACGATGGCGATATACCCTTTTCCCAACCAACTGAGCGGCGGAAAATGCGACCGCGCGGCCATGGCCCCGGCAAAGCCGAAGCCAAGCGCCACGGGGGCGGTGACGGCCAGCAGGGCCAGCACCTTGAGGAATGAGGCGTAAAACGACCAGTGGACGCCGTTGGTCAGATAGCACGATAACCAGCGGAACGTGCCCAGCGTGTCAGGATCAGCGCAGTACGAGAACATCAGGCGTCTTTCGAGCGTCCGGCGCGTTGCCGCGCCGGACCGTTGGATATGGGGCTTAGTTGGTTACAACCGTGCCGTCAGCATTATAGGTCGAGATACCTTCGCCGAACCATTTGACCAGCATCTCGTTCAGGGTGCCATCCGCTTTCATCGAGCCAATGGCCGCGTCGAATTTGCCGCGCAGTTCCGCGTCGCTTTCACGCACGCCGATGCCGATGCCACCACCCAGCGGAACCAGCTCGCCGACAAAGACCAGCTCGCCATTCGATTCTTCGACAATCGGGACCAGGAAGTCATAGTCGGCCAGAACCGCATCCGCCTCGCCGTTGCGCACGGCGGCGATGGTTTCTTCGGGGCTGGCGAATTCGACCAGGGTTGCCCCGGTTTCAGCCACGTATCCGGCCTGAATCGTGGCGGTCTGCGCGGCGACGATGCCACCGGCGACGTCAGTGCCTTCGGCGGCGGCAACATAGGCCGAGGCGGTCGGCGGATAGTAGTTCTGCGTGAAGTCGATGACCTCATCGCGTTCGTCGGTGATCGACATGCCCGCGATGATGGTGTCGTAGTTCCCCGAGACCAGGTTCGGAATGATCGAATCCCAGTCGTTCTTGACCCACTCGCACTCAAGCCCGGCGCGCTTGCACAGCTCATCGCCCACTTCGCGCTCGAAGCCATCGATCTCGCCGGCGTCGTTGATGAAGTTATACGGAGGGTAGGCACCTTCGGTCCCCATGCGAACGGTGTCGGCCATAGCGATACCGGCGGTCAGGGCCAGTGCTGCAGTGGTCAGAATCAGGTTTTTCATTTTTGCTCCCCTTATTGGTTCTGTCCGTTGATTATGCCGCCTGAGTGGCGGAGAGAAATCCCTGAAGCCGCTTGGATTCAGGGGTGGTGAAGATGTCTTCGGGCGTGCCCTCTTCTTCGATCAGGCCTTGATGCAGGAACACGACATGGCTGGAGATATCCGCCGCCATTTTCATGTCATGGGTCACGATGATCATGGTGCGGCCTTCGGCGGCCAGATCCTTGATCACCCGGATCACTTCCTGTTCCAGTTCTGGATCGAGCGCCGAGGTGGGTTCGTCAAACAACAGCGCCTCAGGCTCCATGCACAGCCCGCGCGCGATTGCGGCGCGTTGTTGCTGGCCACCCGACAACTGTGCCGGATAGACGTCGCATTTGTCTCCGATGCCGACCTTGTCCAGGTATTTGCGCGCGCTTTCTTCGACCTCAGCCCGGTCGCGGCCCAGCACGGTCACGGGGGCTTCCATCACGTTTTGCAGGATGGTCATATGAGCCCACAAGTTAAACTGCTGGAACACCATCGACAGGTTGGTGCGGATGCGCAGCACCTGCTTGGGATCGGCGGGGCGGCGGCTGTGTTGGCTGCCGCTCCAGCGCACAGGCTCACCCTTGAAAACGATCTCGCCCTGTTGGCTGTCTTCCAGAAGATTGCAGCATCTCAACAGCGTGGATTTACCGGAACCTGACGACCCGATCAGGGAAACAACGTCACCTCGATGGGCCGTGATATCCACACCTTTCAGAACTTCGAGCTGCCCAAAGCTTTTGTGGAGGTTTCTGATCTCGATGACGGGTGCGGTATCTGTCACGGGCGGTCCAGGAGTGGTTGGTGTTGATGCGGTACTAGGGCTGAAAAATCGCATCAATGCAATGCGCAAATGACAAGTTCAGGACCGGAAATCATCAATTTGACCAGACGACCTGATCAAAACCGTCAGTTTGCCGCCCGGATTGTCTGCGGCGCAGGCGGGTTGGGAATCTTCAGGTATTCATATTCCGGGACATGGATCACCCCGCGCAGATGCAGAGCCTGACGATCCGTAGCATCAAGATCGGTCACCGCAAGGGCCAGAGCATTCAAAACCCGGACCGGGCTGTTGTCCATTGCTGTGATGTAAGGCAGCGCCGGTGTGGGATCGGTTCTGTCAACGATGCGCAAAGACTGGCCCAGATTGGTCGTGTCCTGCAGCAAAAGCCAGGTGAGCGCATCCAGCGATGCATAGTCCGCCAACCCCTCACAAACAGCCTGCGCCGATGCAGCATGTGAGCCTGTTTTCAGCAGCTTGATCGGTTGCAGGGAACGCGCTGCAAGATGAGTGATGGCCGCGGCCCAGCCGGACTGAGACAAGGCTTCGTTATAGGCGAATGTGCCCCTGCACAGATCGGTTAGATCGCGATCGTCCTGTTTGCGGGCTACAAAAACCGAGCGGTAGTGACCCGGTGGACAACCGGGCAGGTCATAGTCTGGGGTGGCGACCAGCCGGACTTTGCCATGCAGCCGTGTACGGTAAGGCATCCCGCAGGTCTGGGCCAGAACAAGGGCCGGATCCTGCCAGATATCCCAGACGTCGCGGTTGCGGGTCAGAGTCGGGGGGCCGAAACCCAGATGGCCCCGAATCAAGGTCCAGAACCGATCATTGACCGGTTGCAGCGCGGGCATGTCATACATGCCCAACATCGCAGTCACGATCTGGCGGCCTTTTGACGGGCTCGTGCTGAATCGACATCGCTGACGCCCAACAGGCTGACCACCAGCCGCAGCAGAGAATCCTCTTCGCCGGTGCGTTGCCCGTCGGCCAGCGCAACCGACCACATGGCCTGCACCACTGCGAGGCGGTCATCATAAGCGACGGCCTCCTTGATGGCGCGGGTAAAGCGCACGGTGTCGGGGGCCTCGGCCTCAAGGTCTTCGGCGCGGGCGCGCAGTGCGGCGGCTTCGAACGGTGACAAGCCGTAGCGCTGAGCGGAAATCCGGTCGATTCGGGTCATTTCACTGTCGGCATAGTCATTATCGGACCGGGCAATACGCACCAACAAGGCTGTCAGGGCCAGGCGGGCATCGTTTTCGGCAAGCGGATCGGGCTGCGGCTTTGTCAGCCGGGACAGGAAATCACTGAACATGAACACAGATATAGTCGGGGCTTAGTTGGCTTCCAAGTTGCTTTGCACCCGTTCGCGCGCAGCTTTGCTGTCGTTGAAGCTCAACCCCATCGCGGCGCGGGCTTCTTCGACGATCTTTATTTCGCCTTCGTCCGAGTTGCCGTCGGCCAGAACCACCTCCCAAAGGGCGTCCAGCGCGGCCAGGCGTTCCTGCAGATCGGTGGTCTCGCGGATCAGCTTGCCGAACGTGTCGGTCTCGGGGGCGGCGGCATGCAGTTTCTCGCAAGTGGCGCGGACCTTGGCGGCCTCGATGGCGTTATGCTGATAAAGGCGGGCAAGGATACGGTCGATCAGACTGATTTCTTCCAGCTTATAATCGCGATCCGCCTGTGCCACGCGCACCATCAGCGCCCCCAGCGCAAGTTCTGCATCCGGGTCGGGCAGCTTGTCATGCTGTGGCGGGCGCAGAGCCTGAAAGAACTTTTTCAACATGTGGTCAGAATATTCCGTATTTTGCGGCGCGCCAAGCGCGGCTAACCGTCATAGCCTTGAATGATCACAAGATCGCCGGTCGAAACGGGATCACGCAGGGCTTTTGCCGCCTGATATCCCTCGCTTTCATAACAGGCCAGCGCCTGTTCGTAACTTGGGAATTCGATCACGACAGTACGGGCGCGGGCCTGACCTTCGACCTCGGCCCGCTCGCCGCCGCGCACAAGGAAGGTCCCGCCATATTCGGCAAAGGGGGCAGCATTGGCGGCGATGTAGGTCTTGTAGGTCTCAATGTCGTCCACATCGACATGGGCGACCCAATATCCTTTGGCCATGAGGCATCCTTCCAGCGTTCACAAAACGCAAGGTGCGGAGGAATGTCTCAGAATGCAATCCCCTAAAAGTGGATCAGGCCCCGCTTTGCAGCGCCTCGCGGGCCTTGTCCTGTAGCCAGGCGAGCATTTGCCTGTAAGGAACCGGGCCATAGCTGATCCGCGCGACGCCCAGCCCGGCCAGCGTGGCCGTATCGGGGGTGCCGGGCAGGGCGATGATGTTGACCGGCAGGCTGGTCGCGTCGCAGAGGCGTTTGATCATCGTCTCATCTTTCAGGCCCGGCGCGAAGAAACCACTGGCTCCGGCGTCGGCATAGGCCTGCGCGCGGGCCATGGCGTCGTCCAGCATCGCCTCGTCATGTGTGTCGGGATGGGCCTTGAGGAAGATGTCGGTGCGGGCATTGATGAAGGCTGGTACACCCGCGACATTGCAGCCTTCACGCAGGGCGGCGACGCGGGCGGCCTGGGTTTCGATGTCATAAAGCTCTTTGGTTCCAACGATCTGGTCTTCGAAGTTGAAGCCGATCACCCCGGTTTCCAGCGCGCGCTGCACGTTGGTCGCGATATCGACCGGAGATTCAGCGTAACCACCTTCGAAATCCAGCGTCACCGGCAGGTCGACCGCCTCGACGATCCGGCGGGCATTGTCCAACGCAGCATCCATTGGCACGTTTTGGCCGTCGGTGAAGCCCTGCGCCATGGCAACCGGGGCGCTGCCGGTGGCAATCGCCTTTGCCCCTGCATCACGCACCGCACCGGCGCTGCCGGCGTCCCAGATGTTATACAGAACGACCGGATCGCCTTTCTTGTGAAGGGCGGCAAAGGTCTCTGCCTGCGTGATTTGGTTCGTCATGGCCGGTCTCCTGTCAGTTGTTACTGACAGTTAACCGTGTCCGGGGCCGCCGCGTACAGTTTTTTTCGCAGCAGCCCTCAATTTGCGATGACTTAAACCAGTCGCGAGGTCTCTTTCGCGGCGCGCACGAATTCGCGGAACAGTGGGTGCGGTTCAAAGGGTTTGGATTTCAGTTCCGGGTGGTACTGAACACCGATAAACCACGGGTGGTCGGACCATTCGACGATCTCAGGCAGGCGACCATCGGGCGACATGCCCGAGAAGTTCAGACCAGCCTTTTCCAGCTTGTCGCGGTATTTGATATCGACCTCGTACCGGTGACGGTGGCGTTCCTCGATCGCGGTGCCGCCATAGACCTCGGCCACTTTCGAGCCATCGGCCAGAACCGCATCATAAGCGCCCAGACGCATGGTTCCGCCCTTGTCGTCACCGACCTTGCGTTCAACCTTGTGGTTGCCCTGCACCCATTCCTTGAGGTGGTAAACCACCGGTTCAAAACGCTTTTTCCCGGCTTCGTGGTCGAATTCTTCCGAACCCGCCTCGGTGATGCCAGCCGCATTCCGGGCTGCTTCGATCACCGCCATCTGCATTCCAAGGCAGATGCCCAGATAGGGCACTTTATGCTCGCGCGCATATTGGGCGGCCTTGATCTTGCCCTCTGTCCCGCGCTCGCCGAACCCGCCGGGGACGAGGATCGCGTGGAACCCTTCCAGATAGGGGGCGGCGTCTTCGGTATCGAACACCTCGGCGTCCACCCATTCGATCTTGACGCGGACGCGGTTGGCCATGCCGCCATGGGTCAGGGCCTCGGCAATCGACTTATACGCGTCTTCCAGTTGGGTGTATTTGCCAACAATGGCCACCTTGACCTCGCCTTCGGCATTGTGGATGCGGTCGCTGACGTCTTCCCATTTTGCCAGGTCGGGTTTCGGTGCCGGACTGATCTGGAACGCGTCCAGTACCGCCTGATCCAGACCTTCGCGGTGATAGGCCAGTGGGGCGTCGTAGATGGTGGAAAGATCCTGCGCCGCGATCACGCTGTCGGGCCGGACGTTGCAGAACAGGGCCAGCTTTTCACGCTCTTTCTTGGGAATCGGCCCTTCGGACCGGCAGACCAGAATGTCGGGGGCCAGACCGATGGAGCGCAACTCCTTGACTGAGTGCTGGGTCGGCTTGGTTTTCAACTCTCCGCTCGCCTTGATATAGGGCAGCAGCGTCAGGTGCATGAACATGCACTGACCGCGCGGTTTGTCCTGGCTGAACTGACGGATCGCTTCAAAGAAGGGCAGGCCCTCGATGTCCCCGACGGTGCCGCCGATTTCGCAGAGCATGAAATCGACCTCATCCTCGCCAATGGCGATGAAATCCTTGATCTCGTTGGTGACGTGGGGGATCACCTGAATGGTCTTGCCGAGGTAATCGCCGCGCCGTTCTTTCTCCAGCACATTGGAATAAATCCGCCCGGAGCTGACCGAGTCGGTCTTGCGGGCAGCGACGCCAGTGAAGCGCTCATAGTGACCAAGATCCAGATCGGTTTCGGCGCCATCATCTGTGACGAAAACCTCGCCATGTTCAAACGGCGACATGGTGCCGGGGTCGACGTTCAGGTAAGGGTCCAGCTTGCGCAGCCGCACCGAGTATCCACGGGCCTGCAACAGCGCGCCCAAAGCCGCCGAAGCCAGTCCTTTGCCCAAGGATGAGACCACACCACCGGTGATGAAAATAAATCGCGCCATGTTTTTCGGCTGCTCCCGTGAGACGTCAAAATCAGCTGCCCGGCGGCTCGAAAAAACCGCTGCACCACGGGACTTCACTTATAAAGGATTCGCGCCCAAAGCGCAAGAGAACCGCAAGATGCTGTTGCAGTTCTCTTTTGGGTTTCTAAGTGTAGTGGCTTAGTCGGCTTGCGGGATCAGCGGCGCGTTGTCGCCCTGCGCTGGCGGAAGCAAGTCATCCGCGGACGGAACCGCGGGTGCGCTTTCCTCGGTCGATGCCGGGGCGGGAACGCCCAGACGGTCGATAACCGAACTGCCCGAAGATTTCTGCGCCGCCAAAATGGTCAGCGTGATCGAGGTGACGATAAAGCACGCAGCCAGGATCCATGTGACCTTGCCCAATGCGGTTGCTGCTGCGCGCCCGGTCATGGCACCGCCACCGCCACCGCCCATGCCAAGACCGCCACCTTCGGACCGCTGCATCAGAACGACGGCGATCAGGCCCAGAGCCAGAAGAAGATGGATGATGAGAACGACGTTTTCCATGGGTGTCCCGTACAGCGTGGCGTGTATCGCGTGGTACTTATGCAAGTTTGGTTCCGGGGGCAAGGGACGAGTTGGCATCACTGTTGGTGATGTTGCACATCACGTTAAGGGGACTGGACAGAGCGGTGATCCGTGTCGCAGGCTGTGGCTTATGCCACATGACGATCACGACCACCCGCACGCCCTGTTGCCGCCCGAACCCGCGCTTCGTGTCAAAGCGCTCGAGACGATTCTGACCCGCAAGGGGCTGATCGATCCGGCGGCGCTGGATGAGATCATCGACACTTATCAGAACAAGATCGGCCCTCAGAACGGCGCGCGCGTTGTTGCCAAGGCGTGGAGCGATCCTGCGTTCAAGGCTGCTCTGCTAGAGGACGCGACGCCGCTTGTTGCCGATCTGGGTTATTTCGGGCGTCAGGGCGAGCATATTATGGTGGTCGAGAACACGCCCGAACAGCACAATATGGTGGTTTGCACCTTGTGCAGTTGTTACCCATGGCCGCTGCTTGGTATTCCTCCGGGTTGGTACAAGTCCGATGCCTACCGCGCTCGTGTGGTTCGCGAGCCGCGGAAGGTGCTGGCCGAGTTTGGCGTGACGCTGCCGGAAGAGACTTCGGTTCGGGTCTGGGATTCGACTGCCGAGATGCGCTACCTCGTTCTTCCGATGCGTCCTGAAGGCACCGAGGGGCTGGGCGAAGATGAACTGGCCGCGCTGGTCAGCCGCGACAGCATGATCGGCACCGGTCTGGCCAAGGTGCCCTCATGACCCGGGTTCACGATATGGGCGGACGGTTTGGCGATGCTCCGATCAACCCCGAAGCCGAAGATGCCCCGATCTTTGCGGAAGACTGGCACGCACGGGCGCTGGCGGTGACGCTGGCCTCGGGCTTTTTGGGGCAATGGAACATCGACGCCTCGCGCCATGCGCGCGAATGCTTGTCGCCAAAGGACTACGCCCGGTTTTCCTACTACGAGAAATGGATGGCCGGGTTGGCGGACCTGCTGGTGCAGCAGGGTGTACTGACGCTGGATGACCTTCGTGGAGAAACCGCGGATGCAGATCACCCGTTGGCCTCGCGCAAGCTCCGGGCCGAGAACGTGGCGACCGCGCTGGCCAAAGGCGGCCCGGCCGATCGCCCGTCGAATGTCGCGGTGCAGTTTGAGGCCGGGCAAACCGTTCGCACCGTGCGCCCCACCGCGAACCGGCTGGTCGAGGGCGGCCATACCCGCCTGCCGATCTATGCCGCCGGCGCAACGGGCCGCATCCTGCGACTGCACGGCACCCATGTGCTGCCCGATTCCAACGCGCACGGGCTGGGCGAAGCGCCCGAGCCGCTTTACGCGGTGGTATTCCCCGCGTCCGAGCTTTGGGCCGATCCGGAACACCCCCGCGATGAGGTCGTGCTGGACCTGTGGCAATCCTATCTGGAACCGGCATGAGCGAGTGTATCACCCATTCCGCGCCCGAGCCGGTCTTTGCTGAACCCTGGCACGCGCAGGTCTTTGCCGTCACCGTGGCGCTGAACGAAGCGGGCCGTCTTGACTGGCCCGAATGGGCCGCGCGTTTTTCGCAGACGCTGAAACGCAATGGGTTGAACAAAGAGCTGGATGGCGGTGACGACTACTTTCACGCTTGGCTTGAAACGCTCGAGTCGCTTCTGACCGAGCAGGGCGATGCTGCCCCTGACGACATCGCGGCCCTGCGCAATGCTTGGGAAGAGGCGTATCTGACCACGCCCCACGGCAAACCCGTGCGCTTGTCGGAAAGTTAGAGGGGGCTCTGCCCCCGCCGCCCTTTGGGCGACTCCCCCGGAGTATTTGAAAAAAGGTGAAGCAGGGGATCCGATCTTCATCTGGCTATAAATATCCCCGCCGGAGGCACCGCGCGGCACGCGCGGTTCTGATCTGCGGCGAATTATCGGTTTCCCTGCCGTCTGAGCCTCGCTATACGAGCCGGGTTTGAACACTCAGCGTAAAAGGACCGGATATGGCCAACGTGGTTGTTGTCGGCGCCCAATGGGGTGACGAAGGAAAAGGCAAGATCGTGGACTGGCTCAGCGAACGGGCGGACGTCATCGCGCGTTTCCAGGGCGGGCATAATGCCGGGCATACGCTGGTGATCGATGGCGAAGTTTACAAGCTGCACGCGTTGCCCTCGGGTGTGGTGCGCGGTGGCAAGCTGAGTGTGATCGGCAATGGTGTCGTGCTGGACCCGTGGCATTTGATCAAGGAGATCGGGACGATCCGGGCGCAAGGTGTGGATATCACCCCCGCGACGCTGATGATTGCCGAGAATACACCGTTGATTCTGCCGTTCCACGGTGAGTTGGACCGGGCGCGCGAGAGCCAGAATTCGGTGGCCAAGATCGGCACCACAGGCCGTGGGATCGGGCCGTGTTATGAGGACAAGGTGGGGCGTCGGGTGATCCGCGTGGCTGATCTGGCGGATGACGCGACGCTGGCGTTGCGGGTGGATCGGGCTTTGGTCCATCACAACGCATTGCGCAACGGGCTGGGGCTGGAGCCGATTGACCGGGATGGATTGATCGCGCAGCTGAAAGAAATCGCGCCTGAAATTCTACCGTTTGCGGCACCTGTGTGGAAGGTGCTGAACGAAAAGCGCAAGGCGGGTAAGCGTATTTTGTTTGAGGGCGCGCAGGGCGCGTTGCTGGATATTGATTTCGGGACCTATCCGTTTGTGACCTCTTCCAATGTCATCGCAGGGCAGGCCTCGACTGGTGTGGGGATCGGGCCGGGTTCCATTGATTTCGTACTCGGCATCGTCAAGGCCTATACCACCCGTGTGGGTGAGGGTCCGTTTCCGACCGAGCTGGATGACGCAGATGGCCAGCGTCTGGGTGAGCGCGGGCACGAGTTTGGCACCACCACCGGACGGAAACGCCGGTGCGGCTGGTTCGACGCCTGTCTGGTGCGCCAGACCTGCGCAACCAGCGGTGTGAACGGCATTTCGCTGACCAAGCTGGATGTGCTAGACGGGTTCGAGACGCTGAAGATTTGCGTCGGCTATGAGCTGGGCGGCAGCCGCCTGGATTATCTGCCGACCGCCGCCGACCAGCAGGCGCGCTGTACGCCGATCTATGAAGAGATGCCGGGGTGGAGTGAATCTACCGAGGGCGCGCGCAGCTGGGCCGATCTGCCCGCCAATGCGATCAAATATGTGCGCCGGGTAGAGGAGCTGATCGAATGCCCCGTCGCGCTGTTGTCCACCAGCCCGGAGCGGGAGGATACCATTCTGGTCACTGACCCGTTCGCAGACTGATGGCTGGGGAAGATAAACCGGGCCTCAGCTACAAGGCGCGGCGACGCTGGTCGCTGGTGCTGCTTCTGGTGGGCCTGCCGGTTTACATTGTTGCGGTTGTGACCGTGGTGAACTGGCTGGATCGACCACCGATCTGGCTGGAACTTCTGGTTTATGTGGCACTGGGTATTCTCTGGGCCTTGCCGTTCAAGTTTGTGTTTCGTGGGGTTGGAAAGGAAGATCCAGGCCAGGATCAGGACTGAGTTTGGCGAGGGCGCTGGGGCGTGTTTTGGAGAAGGGTGCGGATCATCCTCGGTGCCAACCGGTTTGAGCTGCTCATGAGACACAAAGCTCTGGCAGTGACTGGCCTTGTTGGTCGCGCACAAGCAGGTCAATGACTTGGCGCGTTTGATCTGATCTTAACGCACCCAAACCTCGCAGCGGTGTTGAATCTCTAGTCAGACCAGCTGAATACGGCACGAGCGAATGCGTGATATTCTCCGGTAATCTCTTGCGCCACGGTGAACGGCGTGGGCCAGGACGGGGTGAATTTTGCCGCCACCTCACCAGTCATCATGTCCAGGTTGGCGCTGTGTTTGGTGGCCAGATGGCGCATTCGTTGATTGGTTGCCAGACAAAGCATGTGAACTTCGCGAATACCCCGGTTGCGGGCTCCGGCAATGATGCGTGACAGCAGTGCATCACCGATGCCACGGTTCTGCCAGGGGGCTTCGACGGTGAAGGCGGCCTCGGCAATGCGGGGATGGTTGTCGCCAAGTGACCGCAGCTCGGCCATGCCGCGCAGACAGGCATCCGGGAAAGCACCGTAAATCAACGACGCATCGTCGAGCAGGGTCGAGACATAGTGTTTCAGATACTCTGCCGGGACATCTGTCCCAAATCTGGATCGCAATGTCTCGGGTTCGAGATTCTGAAAATGTGTTGCAACAAGGGATTTGTCGAACACACGCAGTCTCCGAATCGCAAGGTCATTCATAACGGCTACCTCAGATCAAAATCGGGGGGCTTTACCATCAGGCCGATGCATTTGGTCTGTGCGGTAATTCTAGCGCAATTCTGCGGTGCGGCATAAACGACGTGACGTCAGTGGCGGCACCAAGTGTATTTCCTGCCTTGCCTTGCTCATTTGAGCGGCAAAGAAAGGGCCGGAGTCACCTCCGGCCCTGTCAATTTTCGAGGGGGGTGTTGTGCGCTTGGGCGCTAACCCGCAGCGCGTTTGTCGTTGGGGCGAAAGCCGATATCCGTCGATGCAGCGAACCGACCGCCGCCGGCCTTTTCGATCTTGCCGTCACGAAGCAACTGACCGAAAGACCGCAGGCTTTCCTCGCGATTGAACTCATCCTGCTTCAAAGACCGGACCTTATTCATCAATTGCGGGCGCGAAAACTGCTCCTGTCCTTCGATGAAAGACAAATACGCAGCAGCGGCTTCCAGCAGGTCCGGAAGGGATTGCGCACCTTGTTCCTTGGCAAAATGGGCAAACCCGCCTTCGTCGTCGGCCATGTCTTCTTCGGCTTGCTTGACACGGCGCGGCATCACCGGGGCGGTATCGTTGGTTTCAGGATCGATGCGCTGTTCCGCCACAAGTTTCAACGGGGCCGTGATCGCGGATTGCGGGCGATCACTGGTCACGTGCACCTCGGGGCGGCGGGGGCTGACCACCGATTCAAGATCGCCACGATATTGATGATCTGCGGGCTGCTCGGGCTTGCCCGCACTGTCCGCGCGCTCTGCTTGAGTGGCGGCGACTGCGGCACGCAGATGCGAATAGGTTTTCAGCTGATCCGCAGTGTCCGGGTCTTCCATACGCGCCCCGGCCGTATCCATCAGGCGCGAAATATCCTGATCTTCGGCGGCAGGCTCTTCGGTGGAGTCCTGAGTTTCGTCTGAATCGCGTGCGGTCAATTCCGCTTCGACCAGCGCGATCTCGTCGAGCAGCAAGGCTTCGTCTTCAACACTCAGGACGTTGCGCGCGAATTTCGGCGCGTCCGCATCGTCATCCTGCGCATCAGACATATCCGTCTCGTCCGCGTCCAGGATGTTCTGGATTTCATCCAGATCGATATCGGCATCCGGTTGGTCATCGACCTCCGAGAACAGCACGTCATTGGTTGAAACATCCAATTCTGCGTCCATTTCCGGTGCACTGTCGGAGTCGTCATCTTGCACAGTAGCGCTCAGAACAAGCGGCGGCAGGGCCTCATCAAGGTCTTGCACCTCGGCAGGTTCGTCCTCGGTTGCCTGTTCATCGACGGTAAACTCAAGAGCTTCCGGCATGTCATCGACATCAAACGGCGGCTCGCTCAAAGGTTCCGGTTCGGAGATGTCCTGTGCTTCGGCAAACGGTTCCGCCTCGACCACCGGGCTGGGGTCAACCGGGGTTTCGACGTCCGTCAGCGGCGCAGAGTCTGCCACAGGTTGCGGTTCGACGAATGTTTCTTGAGACGGTGTCCCCTCAACCTCGGTCTGCGGCGCCGGCGCTGGCTGGTCCTGCAGGTCAGCGGGGCTGAGCGCACCGGCCTCAAAGGCGGCGGAAATCGCATCGACCTTGGGCTTGGCCGTCGCAAGAAAACCGTTTTCTTCGTCTTCTTCGTCTGCCAGACGGGCCGGGGCCTCGTCATTATGAGAGACGACGGCGCGAATGCGCTGCAGTTTTGCGGCTATGCTGTCGTCGGTTGGCTGTGGCGCTGCCGAGGGGGCAGCAGCGCCGAGGTTGGGTGTTTCAATGGGCATGTCCGGCACCTCGGGTTGCACGGACGCAGGTTGCACCGCTTGCGGCTGCATCGCCGCAACAGGGGTCGCGGCCACGGCGGGGGTCTCTTCCGTGGCACGCAGCAACAGTCCGCTATCGTTCTGGCTGGCCTCGACCTTGCGTGCGATATCACGCTGGGCGATGCGGGTCAGCATTTCGGCGTCCGGCTGTGGAGGCTCGGACCCGAAATAACGGTCATCTGCGGCGAGATCGCGAAAGTACTCGGCAATAGCCTTCATCGTTTCAAATGAATCGTCGAAGCCTTCCAATGTGCAGGAAAAGGTCCCGTATGAAACGGTTAATACTTTGTTGTTCTGTACCATCAGACGCACGTCCTTTACAAACTACCAGGTCGTGTTGCCGGGGCTGGACCACGGCATGCGACTCGTAACTGTTGCTATGAGTCTATCATTTTGTGGTCTGAATATGTCCAAAACCGGAAAAAATGGTCAATCTTAAGAAAAATGAGCCGATTGTTCATTCGGAATCGCCTATCGCCTTGTTTGGCGGGGGGGAATTGGATCCGCAGGATGTGAATCTGGTGCTGGATCGCGCCAGTTTGATCGTGGCGGCAGATGGCGGAGCGGCCCGTTTGCTCGATTCGGGCCACATTCCTGACGCGGTTATCGGGGATTTCGATTCGCTTGAATCCGACCAGCGTGTCCGAATTCCGGCAGATCGTTTGTTTCCAATTGCCGAACAAAGCACCACGGATTTCGACAAGGCTTTGCGGCACATTCAGGCCCCTGTGGTTCTGGGTGCAGGATTTCTGGGGGCACGGGTTGATCATCAACTTGCCGTTTTCAACAGCCTGGTCCGACTGCCAGACCGGCCTTGCGTGTTGCTCGGGCAGCACGAGGTGGTCTTTCACGCTCCGCCCAGGTTACGTCTGAAACTGACAGCGGGAGCGACCGTGTCATTGTTTCCATTTCGGCATGTAACCGGTCGCAGCGCGGGGCTGGAATGGCCGATTGATGATCTGATATTCGCGCCCGATGGGCAGGTCGGAACCTCGAACCGAGCGGTGGCTGAAGTGAGGCTTGAAATGGATGGGCCGGGCATGGTGGTGTTGGTGCCGCGCACAGCCCTGGATCAGGTCATGCGGGCGTTTCTGTCGGGCCGGACCGGGCGTTGGCCCGCTCGTGCAGAATGACATAAAGCCCCGCGGCGATGGTGATCATGATACCGATCGCGGCGAGGCCGTTGGGCAAGTCTCGGAAGATGAACCAGCCGATCAGGGTGGCAACCGGAATTTCAAGATACTGCATCGGAGCCAGAGTGGCCGAAGGCGCATAGCGCAAGGACCACGTCATCAACAAATGAGCCACCGTGCCCAGAACGCCGATGGCACAGAGTAGCCACAGTGTTTGCCTGCTGGGCGCAACGAAGGACAACTGATCAATCCCGGCACTGCTGCCGATCAGAAGGATCGGCAGCAGGATGACCGTTGCCATTCCGCCGGAAACCGCTTGCAGCGCGACCGGATCGGTTTCTTTCGCGATCTGCCGCGTGACCAGCATGAATAGGGCGAACACCACGGCAACGATCAGCGGCAACAGGGCGGGGGCTCCGACTTCGGCAAAGCTGGGCTGGATCACCAGCAAAGTGCCGATGAAGCCGACGATACAGGCGCTCAGACGGCGAGGGCCGACCTGTTCGCCCAGCACGAAGCGACCCAGCAGAAGCATGATGAACGGCATGACAAAGGCGATGGCGACCGCATCGGCCAGCGGCAGGAACAGCAATGCGCTGAACATGGCTGAGATACCTGCGATATGTAGAAGGGTGCGGATCACCGTTAGCCGCAGGATGCGCCCGCGCATCCGCCACGGGCGGCCCGTTGCGGCGATGAGCGGAGCCAGAATGACCACCTGTACCGCGAAGCGCACCCATACCAGCAGGGCGATGGGGGTGGTCTCGCCCAGCACTTTGGCCATGGCGTCGCCCAGCGGGGCAAGCACGCAAAAGCCAAGCATCAGAACGATGCCGAATACGGGGCGATCCTGGGTCATGGCGGGCACGCTAGGTCAAGCAGTGCCCGGGGGGAAGGGCAAACTCAGCAGTTGGGCACGTTCACGGCCAGCCCGCCCAGCGAGGTTTCCTTGTATTTCTCGTGCATGTCATGGCCGGTCTGGCGCATGGTCTCGATCACCGCGTCCAGCGGCACGAAGTGGTGGCCGTCACCGCGCAGCGCCAGCGAGGCGGCCGAGACTGCCTTGATCGCGCCCAGACCATTGCGTTCGATGCAGGGGACCTGCACCAGACCGGCGACGGGGTCGCAGGTCATGCCCAGATGGTGTTCCAGCGCGATCTCGGCGGCGTTTTCCACCTGCTCGGGCGTGCCGCCCATCACCGCGCACAGCCCAGCGGCGGCCATGGCCGAGGCGCTGCCGACCTCGGCCTGACACCCGGCTTCGGCGCCTGAGATTGAGGCGTTGTATTTGACCAGCCCGCCGATGGCGGCGGCGGTCAGCAGGAAATCCTCGATCCGGGATTCCGTGGCTCCGGGCACGTGGTCGAGGTAATAGCGCAGCACCGCAGGCAGCACGCCTGCCGCGCCGTTGGTAGGAGCGGTGACGACCTGTCCCCCGGCGGCGTTTTCCTCGTTCACGGCCATGGCGTAGACGCTCATCCAGTCGTTGATCGTGTGCGGGGCGTTCAGGTTCATGCCGCGTTCAGCCACCAGCGCGTCGTGGATGCCCTTGGCGCGACGGCGCACATACAGGCCGCCGGGCAGGATGCCGTCGGTGGTCAGGCCACGCTCGATACAGTCGTTCATCACCTGCCACAGCCGGGCCGAGCCCTTGGCAAAGCTTTCGGGACAGCCACGGGCAATTTCATTGGCGCGCTTCATTTGTGCGATGCTTTTGCCGCTGGCGCGCGCCATATCCAGCATCTCGACCGCCGATTTGAACGGGAAGGGCACCGGTTTGCCTTCATCCGTGTCCTTGCCTTCGGCCAGTTCCTCTTCGGTCAGGACAAAGCCGCCACCGACCGAGTAAAACACCTGCCGCAGAATCACGTCGCCCTGCGCGTCGGTGGCCATCAGGATCATGCCGTTGGCGTGGCCGGGCAGGTTGTGTTCGAAGTCAAAAACCAGATTGGTTTTGGGATCGAACCGCAGCTTTGGCAGGCCTTCAGGCGACACCGTGTGGGTCTCATGTATCTGGGCCAGCGCGGCCTCGGCCTTGTCGTTGTCATAGGTGTCGGGAACAAAGCCCGCGAGGCCAAGGATGGTGGCGCGGTCGGTCGCGTGGCCGACGCCGGTAAAGGCCAGCGAGCCGTGCAGCGATCCGCGCAGGCCCGAGAACTCGAATGGCGATTCCCGCATCATGTCGAGGAACCGCGCGGCGGCGACCATGGGGCCCATGGTATGAGATGAGGACGGGCCGATGCCCACTTTGAACATTTCGAAGACAGAGAGAAACATGTCAGGTAGCTGAGCCTTCTGGTGGATTGGCATGGGTCGGAGAGGTGAAGGGGGTGGCCCCCAACCCCTCGGCTTTGATGGCGGCGCGCGTTGCGGGGCGCATTTCCAACTGCATCAGGATGGTCTGCAGATATGGGGTGTCGGCCAGTTGATACCAGCTGCGGTCGGCCTGTGCGGGATAAAGCGCCATCCAGCGCATCATGCAGGCGACGTAATAGGTGAGAGCCGAGGGCTGCGTGCTGAACCAGTCGGGGCCCTCATGGGCCAGCGCATCCAGCACTTGCAGGTGCTGGCGCAGCCGGGGGCGGATGCCCGCGCGTAAGGCTTCGGCCTGTGCGGCCTCAATGTATTTCTCGGCGTAGAACAGGATGCGCAGGTCGGCGTGCAGGGTGTTCGAGGCAAAGAACAGGTATTTCAGAAACGCAGCCCGGTCGGGACTTTCGGGGCCGGGGGCCATCTGCCCGTGGGTATCGCCCAGCCACAGCAGGATCGCGGCGGTTTCAAAGATCGGACCCTGTGGAGTTTCCAGCACCGGGATCAGCCCGTTGGGGTTCAGCGCCCGATAGGCCGCACTGTCCTGTTCGTTCCGGGTGCGGTCGACCAGAACGGTGTCATAGGGCAGGCCCATCTCTTCCAACACCAGCCGGATCACCAGCGAGGCGTTGTCGGGGGCGTAATGCAGGCGGTACGGCGTCTCCATGACCTCTATCTATGTGCTGCGGCGGCGGTACGTCACCCTGATTGCGACGTTTCCTATCGGAAAGGCGTATTCCAGCGGCATGTTAGCACAGGTGCGGGGCGATTTGCCTCTCGCAGTCGTTGGGGGCATTCCGTATAAGGCGGGCAGACTGTCTTGGGGGATGTTGTCATGAGCAAAGATTTGTCGCCGATCGACAAAGCCAAATATGTTGCGGCCTACCGCGCCGCCGATCTGGTCGAGGACGGGATGCGCGTGGGTCTGGGCACCGGATCGACCGCCGCGTGGCTGGTCAAGCGTCTGGGTGAACGCGTGCGCGACGAAGGGCTGAAGATCAAGGGCGTGCCGACCTCGACCGCCACGGCGCAATTGGCGCGTGAGGTGGGGATCGAGGTGGTCTCGCTGGATCAGGCCGGATGGCTGGACCTGACCGTTGATGGCGCGGATGAGTTTGATCATGAGTTCAATCTGATCAAGGGCGGCGGTGCGGCGTTGCTGCAGGAAAAGATCGTGGCCACGGCCAGCGATCAGATGGTGGTGATCGCCGATGCGGGCAAAGAGGTTGAGACGCTGGGCGCGTTCCCCTTACCGGTCGAGGTGATCCCCTTTGGCTGGCAGACCACGCGCACCTTGATCGAAGAGGCGCTGGATACGATGGACGTGCTGGGCACCTCGGTGACGTTGCGCATGAATGGCGAGGCCCCGAAGGTGACCGACGAGGGCAACCACATTCTGGACCTGCATCTGAAACGCATTGGTAACGCGCGGCAACTGGCGCTGGTGCTGAACCAGATCCCAGGCGTTGTCGAGAATGGTTTGTTCATCGATATCTGCGACAAGGTTATCGTGGGCTATGGCGATGGCCGGGTCGAGCTGCGCGACCTCAACGCGGGCACGGTTGAGACCGATTTGCTGGGCGAGAGCGGGGACAACCTGTTTTCCGATCTGGCGGACTAAGCGCCGGGCGGGTGGTTTGGCAAGCAGCGGAAGAAAAATCGCAATTTCGGCAGCCGGGGGTTGGCAGTTGGAAATTTGCGCCCAGATATCCAGTGAATTTTGGTCACGCGGAATAAAAGGAACGCACCTATGAGCTTTGACTATGATCTGTTCGTCATCGGAGGCGGCTCGGGCGGGGTCCGCGCGGCACGTGTGGCGGCGGGTGAGAACGGGGCCAAAGTGGCGCTGGCGGAAGAGGATCGTTACGGCGGGACCTGCGTGATCCGGGGCTGTGTGCCGAAAAAGCTGATGGTTTTCGCCAGTGAGTTCTCGGGCATGGTCGGGGATGCGCAGGAGTATGGCTGGGACATTCAGCCGGGTGCGTTTGACTGGAACACCTTCCATGGCAAGCTGGTTGCCGAACTGGACCGGCTGGAAGGCATCTATCGCAATATCCTTAAAAACAACGGCGTCGAGAGCTTTGATCAGCGGGCCCGTGTGGTTGACCCGCATACGGTCGAACTGGCCGATGGCACGCGCAAGACGGCCAAGCATATTCTGATCGCCACCGGTGGTCGCCCTGTCGTGCCCGAGTTTCCGGGGTCGGAGCTGGCCATCACCTCGAACGAGATTTTCCATCTTGAGAAGCTGCCCGAAAGCATCCTGATCGTGGGTGGAGGTTATATCGCCTGTGAATTCGCCGGGATCATGAACGGGTTGGGGGTGAAGACGACTCAGTTCTATCGCGGGGCACAGATTCTGCGTGGCTTTGATGACGAGGCGCGCGGGCTGATCAGTGAAGAGATGTGCCAGAATGGTGTCGATCTGCATCTGGGCACCAATGTGCTTGAGATGGCCAAGGACGGCGACAAGATTCGCGTGAAGGCCACCAACGGGTCCGAACAGTCGTTTGATGTGGTGATGTATGCCACCGGCCGCGCTCCGAATGCGGATGATCTGGGGCTGGAAGGCCTGGGCGTTGAACGTGGCCGCAAAGGCGAGATCATCGTGGATGAATACAGCCAGACTGGCGTGCCCTCGATCTACGCTATCGGAGACGTAACGGACCGGGTGAACCTGACTCCGGTCGCAATCCGCGAAGGCATGGCCTTTGTCGAGACCGTGTTCAAAGGCAACCCGACACCTGTGGATCACGAGCTGATCCCGACGGCGATCTTCACGCAGCCGGAAATGGGCACCGTGGGTCTGAGCGAAGAAGAGGCGGCGGAGCAAGAGCCGATCGAGGTCTATGCAACCTCGTTCAAGCCGATGCAGAAAGCCTTTGCCGGTGGCACGCAGCGGGTGCTGATGAAGCTGATCGTGTCTCAGGCGACGCGCAAGGTTCTGGGCTGTCACATCGTGGCGCCGGGCGCGGGTGAGATGATCCAGCTGGCCGGGATTGCGGTCAAGATGGGCGCCACCAAGGAAGATTTCGACCGCACGGTTGCGGTTCATCCGGTGATGGCCGAAGAACTGGTGACAATGCGGCAACCTGTACGCACGGCTTGATTTGCAACCGCGCGCACACACGTTACAAGGGAAGCCGTGATCACACGGTCCAACACAAGGGAAAAAACACATATGGCGGGCAACAGCGGCGGCCCCTGGGGGGGCGGAGGCTCATCCGGTGGCGGAGGAAATCGGGGTAATAACGGGGACGGGCGCAAGCCCCCCGAAGGCGACGGCCCGCAGATCCCCGAGATCGACGAGCTGATGAAGAAGGGTCAAGAGCAGCTGCGCGTCCTCATGGGCGGTCGTGGCGGCGGTGGCCGTGGGACCAACGGCTCGGGCGGCGGCGGTGGTCCGGCGTTTACCAAGGGGACCGTTGCGATTGGTCTTGTGGCCGCTGCGGTCTTGTGGGGGCTGGCCAGCTTCTACACCGTCAAGCCCGAAGAACAGTCGGTTGAACTGTTTCTGGGTGAGTTCTCGGCCGTTGGTAACCCGGGTCTGAACTTTGCCCCGTGGCCGTTTGTGACGGCCGAGGTTATTCCGGTCACCCGCGAACAGAACGAAGACATGGGCGGCGCGCGCGGCAGCGACGATGGTCTGATGCTGACCGGCGACGAAAATGTGGTCGATATCGACTATCAGGTCGTCTGGAACATCAATGACCCGGCCAAGTACCTGTTCAACCTGCGCGACCCGCGTCAGACGATCCGCGCCGTGTCGGAATCGGCCATGCGTGAGATCATCGCGCAAAGCGAACTGGCCCCGATCCTGAACCGGGACCGCGGTATCATTGCAGATCGACTACAGGAGCTGATTCAGCAGACGATGGACAGCTACGACTCGGGCGTTAACATCGTTCGTGTGAACTTTGACAAGGCCGACCCGCCGCAGGACGTGATCGCCGCCTTCCGCGACGTTCAGGCCGCCGCGCAGGAGCGTGACCGTCTGCAGAACGTCGCTGACGCCTATGCCAACCGTGTGTTGGCCGAGGCGCGCGGTGAAGCGGCGCAGGTTCTGGAAGAGGCCGAAGCCTATCGCGCCCAGCAGATCAACAGCGCACAGGGTGAGGCCAGCCGTTTCAGCGCGGTTCTGGAAGAATACTCCAAAGCGCCGGATGTGACCCGCAAACGTCTGTATCTGGAGCGGATGGAGCAGGTTCTGGGTGACGTGGACAAGATCATTCTGGATGAAAACTCGACCGGATCGGGGCAGGGCGTCGTGCCGTATCTGCCGCTGAACGAGTTGCGCCGCAATTCCGGACAGGAGAGCAACTGATGCGTAAAGCGACATTCATTCTGCCCGTCATCGTGATTGCGATTGTCGGCATTCTGTCCTCACTCTTTATCGTGGACGAGCGTGAGCGCGCGCTGGTTCTGCAGTTTGGACGTGTCGTGACGGTTAAGGAAGAGCCCGGTCTGGCGTTCAAGATCCCGCTGATTCAGGAAGTGGTTCGCTATGACGACCGCATCCTGTCGATCGATGTGCAGCCGTTGGAAGTGACGCCTCTGGACGATCGTCGTCTGGTGGTCGACGCCTTTGCCCGCTATCGGATTTCCGATCTGGAGCAGTTCCGTCAGGCCGTTGGTGTCGGAGGTATTCCGGTGGCCGAGGATCGTCTGGATCGCATCCTGCGCGCCGAAACCCGCGAAGTTCTGGGTTCGGTGTCCTCGCGCGATATCCTGAGCTCTGACCGTGCCGCGCTGATGCTGCGCATTCGGAACAGTGCGATTGCCGAAGCCCGCGCGCTGGGCGTCAACGTGATCGACGTGCGCCTGAAGGCGACCGATCTGCCGCAGGCCAACCTCGAAGCCACCTTCGACCGGATGAAGGCGGAACGGGAACGTGAAGCGACCGACGAACGCGCCCGGGGTAACGAAGCCGCGCAGCGTGTGCGCGCGCAGGCGGATCGGACCGTGGTCGAACTGGTCTCGGACGCGAACCGCGAGGCCGAGATCATTCGCGGTGAGGCCGACGCCGAACGCAACGCGATCTTTGCCGACGCCTATGGCGCTGACCCGGAGTTCTTTGAATTCTACCGCTCGCTGTCGGCCTATGAACGCGCGCTTGGTGGCGGCAACAGCTCGATGGTGCTGAGCCCGGATTCCGAGTTCTTCAACTATCTGAAATCTCCAACAGGGCAGGTTGCCCAGTAATGGGCATGATCCTTCTGGCCTTCGGGCTGGTGCTGATTGTCGAGGGGCTGGCCTATGCGCTGGCCCCTTCGCTTATTGAACGTATGCTGGAGGCGCTCAGAACGCTGCCGGAACAGGCGCTGAGATTGGTGGGATTGCTTGGCGCGATCAGTGGTTTCGTTCTGATCTGGGCCGCGTTTCAGGTCGGCTTTTAATACAGTGATCTCACTTGCAGGTGATTTCCCCGCGATCCCGAGTTGCGGGCTTGGACAAACTGACTACATTGTTTGCCAAGACGGGCCGCTATGGGGTGGTCACACCATAAGTTTCGACAAGGAGTTCGCAAGTGCAGGCTAAAGCGCGCAGTATTTCCGTCCGGCGGGACGATGTAAGTGTCATGATGCGGCTGATGTGGCTGGCCTTTGCCGGAATGCTGCTTGTTCTGGCCCAAGCCGTTGCAGCGCAGGCGCGTGGCGACAGTCTGGCACCACTCGCCGAGCAAATCAGCCCGGCGGTGGTCAACATTACCACCTCGACCTTGATTGAGGGGCAAACCGGCCCGCAAGGGATCGTGCCCGACGGCTCTCCGTTTGAGGATTTCTTCCGCGAGTTTCAGGATCGTAACGGCGACGAAGGCAACCGCCCACGCCGCAGCAATGCGCTGGGATCGGGTTTCGTAATTTCCGAGGACGGTTTCATCGTGACAAATAATCACGTCATAGCGGAAGCCGACGAAATCCTGATCGAATTCTTCCCCGGTGACGGCCAGCCCAAGAAAG
The DNA here is from genome assembly GCF_056531905.1 of Ruegeria sp. K11. Lineage (NCBI taxonomy): Bacteria > Pseudomonadati > Pseudomonadota > Alphaproteobacteria > Rhodobacterales > Roseobacteraceae > Ruegeria > Ruegeria sp. K11. The sequence goes on along the minus strand of NZ_JBQFMP010000003.1, from coordinate 277,390 downwards.
AGCTGCCCGCCAAGGTGATCGGTACGGATGAAAAGACCGATATTGCGCTGCTCAAGGTCGAAGCATCTGGTCCGCTGCAATACGTCACCTTCGGTGACAGCGATATCGCGCGCGTCGGGGATTGGGTCATCGCGATGGGCAACCCGTTGGGGCAAGGCTTTTCGGTCTCGGCCGGGATCGTATCGGCCCGCAACCGTGCGCTCAGCGGGTCTTATGACGATTACATCCAGACCGACGCGGCGATTAACCGGGGGAACTCGGGCGGGCCGCTGTTCAACATGGATGGCGAGGTAATTGGCGTGAATACTGCGATCCTGTCGCCCAATGGCGGCTCGATCGGGATCGGGTTCTCGATGGCGTCGAACGTGGTCATCAAGGTCGTAGATCAACTGCGCGAGTTTGGTGAGACACGGCGTGGCTGGTTGGGTGTACGCATTCAGGACGTGACCGAGGATATGGCCGAAGCCATGGGGCTGGAGAAGCCCGGCGGCGCGCTGATCAGCGATGTTCCAGATGGCCCGGCCAAGGATGCCGGTCTGCTGGCAGGCGATGTCATCCTCAGCTTTGACGGGGTCGAAGTTGAAGACACGCGGGGTCTGGTGCGTCAGGTTGGCGAGACCACCGTGGGCAAATCGGTCCGTGTTGTTGTGCACCGCGATGGGGGCACGCAGACCGTCCTTGTGACGCTGGGCCGTCGTGAGGATGCGGAACGCGCCGAAGAGGGGGGCGAAGAGGCAACCCCTGAAGCCGAGGAAGAGGAAAACAAAGACATTCTGGGCCTGACGATTTCGCCGCTGACCGACACGCTCCGCGAGGAAATGGGGCTGGACGGCGAAGCCGAAGGTCTGGTTGTGACGGGTGTAGAGGAGTCCTCTGAGGCCTATGCCAAGGGACTGCGCGCCGGTGATCTGATCACCGAGGCCGGTCAGCAGAAAGTGACGTCGATCAGCGACCTTGAGACGCGGATGGACGAAGCAAGCGAAGCCGGGCGCAAGTCGCTGTTGTTGCTGGTGCGGCGCGGTGGAGAACCAAGGTTCGTGGCTCTGAGCCTGGAATAACAGGCGCAATATCCCAAGAGACAAAGGCCGGGGCGCAATCCCCGGTCTTTTTTTGATCAGATCACGGGAAAGAAAAAAGCCATATGCCGGGGAAGGCATATGGCTCTGGTACAGGGAGAGGCTGATGGACAGATATCGGGGATGATAAGGTCAGCCTCCTACGGTAACGAGATTGACCTTAGGGCAATTAACGGGGTGCGTATGTGAAGTGGATCACAGGACCGGCGGAAAATTCAGATCAGATCAGATTCAGCCAATTGGCGCAGCGCATCAAAATCTTGAATCTGCAAACCGCCGCGTGAGGCTTCGACCACGTTGCTGCGTTTCCAGGTCGAAATGGTCTTGGACACTGCTTCCCGCGTGGCACCCACGAACTCGGCCAGTTCGCTTTGCGACAAGGTGATGCGGTCGGACGGGTTCTCTTGCTGTCCTGCAAGATGCAGCAATTTCCGGGCCAGCCGGACGGGCATGGGCAGGAAAACCTGTTCATTCAACTGCGCACCCATATAGCGCATTCTTAAGCCCGCAAGCCGGATCATATCCTCGGCGAGATCAGGGTGTTGCCGAATCTGGGAAATGACGTCCCGGTGGCGCACCCTGAGGACACGCGATGGTTCCGCCGCCGTCACTGTCGCGGTGCGCGGGCCGCTGTCGAAAAGTGCGATTTCGCCAAAGACTTCTCCGGGACGCATCAGGCTGAGCGCCAGTTTCCGTCCGCTCATCGCCAGAAAGGACACTTCGAGCGCGCCGGAAATCAAGGCATACAAAGCTTCGCCTTCATCGCCTTGCTCGAACAGGACATCGCCCCGGTCCAATTCCAGTTCCGAGGCTTGCGCGGCCAACATGGCCCGCAGCCGTTCCGAGGCTTCCGAAAGGAATCCGCTGTTTGGAAATGCCGTCATGTGGGGCGGTGTGCTCCGGTTTGGTTATTTGAGTGGTGGCTCAACTTTCCACAGCTTGCGCGTTAAGCCAAGGTTTTTATCGAATTTTCGAACAATCCGCCAGTTCCACCCCAGTGAGCACGTTGCTCTTATTGTTTGTCGGGATCTTCCATATAGGTCTGCAGAATACTGAATTGCAGCATCAGGAACACCATCAGAGCGATGGGAAATCCGAAGGTTTCGATCTTGACCCATAGGTCGGTCGACAAGGTGCGCCAGACCAGCTCGTTGGCCACGGCCAACACCGCGAAACAGGCGCACAGGCGGCGGGTTAAGATCATCCAGCCTTCGTCACGCATGGGCAGCATTTCATCCATTATGTAGGCCAGGTACGATTTACGCTGCAAGAGGCCGATCCCGAGAATCAGCGAGAAGAAGCCGTAGACCAACGTGGTTTTCATCTTGAAGAACCGCTCGTCGTTGAACCAGGCGGTCAGGCCGCCGAAGAAGATCACCATGATAGCGGTGAAAATCTGCATGCGGCTGAGTTTGCCTGTCAGCATCCAAAGCACGCCCATCGCCGCCAGCATCAGCGGCACAAACAGGATCGTGGCGATGATGAATCCGGAATACTCGATGCCGCCGATCAGAAAGCTGTCATCCCTCAAGCGGAGGTAGATGAAGAAAAAGGCCAGTGGCGGGCCCAGCTCCAGCGCCTGTTTCAGAAAAGGGTTGATCTCTTTTTTGGTTGCCATGTCGATTCCTGCTGCTTACCCGCCCATTTCAACTATTACAGCGCCAAGTGCAATCAATGCCATCAGAGCAATGCGTCTGGGGCCGACGGTTTCTTTCAGCACGAGCCAGCCGATCAGGGCGGCAAAAACCGTGGACGTTTCACGCAGGACAGCGGCCTCGCCCACCTTGTCGAGGCGGGTGGCGAGCATGATGGCTCCGAATGACATCGGGGCGATGATACCGCCCGCAATCCCGCGCAGCATCAGGGGGCCCAGGGCGGGGCGATGGATCATGGCGCGGTATCTGAGGGCGGCGTAGATTGGCATGGCCGCCCCGTCAATCATGAAGAACCACGCCAGGAAAGTGAACGGGTCGGCGGTTGCGCGGATGCCGTAGGCGTCATAGGTGGTGTAGAGCGCCACGAACAGCCCTGTGGCCAACGCCAGCGCCAGCGCGATGCCCAGCGTCTCGCGGTTGGTTTCGAGATAGCGCAGGTTATAGGCGGCAAGCCCCAAGATGCCCGCCATCAGGGTTGCGACGCCGAACCATTGGATGATTGAGAAGGTCTCGCCAAACAACAGGTAGGCTCCGATCACGGTGAACAATGGACCGGTGCCGCGCACGACCGGGTAGACAACCGTGTAGGAGCCTTTGGTATATGCGGCAGCCTGCAGGACTTTGTAACCGATATGGATCACCCAGACGACGGCAAAGATGGGCCACATATAAGGTTCGGGCCATGGGACGACGAAGAAGGCAAAGGGGGCTGCCATGAGACAATAGCAGGCATCGATGGCGCCGCGCGACATCCACGGGTCATGTCGGCCCTTTTGCAACGCGCCGAAGACCGCGTGCAGGAAGGCGGCCATCAGGGCCAGCGTGAGGGCGAGTTGGTGGCCGGATTCAGTGCCTTCGAGGGAGATCAGCCAGTCGCTCAATATTTGTGTCTTTCACGGATGGAGAGGCCGGGGGTTTTCCACCCCCGGACCCCCGGAGGATATTTTGGGCCAGATGAAGTTGCGGATCAGGTTTGCAGACCAGTGAGAGCGGCGGCGAATTCTTCGGGATCGAACGGGGCGAGGTCGTCTATTTGTTCGCCCACGCCGATGGCGTGAATGGGCAGGCCGAACTTGTCGGCCAGCGCGACGAGTACGCCGCCCTTGGCGGTGCCATCGAGCTTGGTCATCACAAGGCCTGAGACATCGGCCAGTTTGCGGAAGGTTTCGACCTGGCTGAGGGCGTTCTGGCCGGTGGTGGCGTCCAGCACCAGGAGGGTGTTGTGCGGGGCGGTGTCGTCGACCTTGCGGATGACGCGGACGATTTTGGCCAGTTCCTCCATCAGGTCGGCGCGGTTTTGCAGGCGGCCTGCGGTGTCGATCATCAGCAGGTCTGCGCCGTCGTTCTGCGCTTTGGTCAGGGCATCAAAAGCGAGGCTGGCTGGGTCAGAGCCTTCGGGGGCGGTGAGTACGGGCACGCCCGCGCGGTCGCCCCAGACTTGCAGCTGTTCGACGGCGGCGGCGCGGAAGGTGTCTCCGGCGGCGATGACGACCTTTTTGCCAGCGGCTTTGAACTGGCTGGCAAGCTTGCCGATGGTGGTGGTTTTGCCCGATCCGTTGACACCCACGACCAGCACCACCTGCGGGCGTTTGGGGTAGAGGGGCATGGGTTTGGCCACAGGTTCCATAACGCGGGCAACTTCCTGAGCAAGAAGTTGCTTGATCTCCTGAGTGGAAAGTTTGCGGCCCAGGCGGCCCTCGGCCATGTTGGCGGCGACGCGCAGGGCGGTGTCGACGCCCATGTCCGAGGCGATCAGAAGCTCTTCGAGCTGTTCCAGCATGTCGTCGTCCAGCGTGCGGCGGACAACGGTGCGGTCTTCGCCGCGCTTCAACAGGCGGCCCAGCAGGCCTCTGGATTCAGAGGTTTCAGGCGCAGGTGCCGTGGGTGCCGGATCAGCAACGGCGGGCGCTTGGGGTTTCGCCGGTTGCGGCGCTGGTGCAGGTGCTGGAGCTTCGGAGACGGGTTGCGGTTCGGGCTCGGGTTGAGGAATGACCGGATCGGGTGCGGTTTCCTCGCCGCCATCCTCGACAATCGCGTCCAGCCCCTGTTCGAGGCGCGAGGAGGATTTGAACAGCTTGTCCTTGAGCTTTGAGAAAAACGCCATTTTGGTCTCCGCAGGTGTTTCCTTCACCTAATGCGGATTGGTGGCAGTTGCAAAGGGTCAGGTGAAGGCGATCACGAACCCGGACTGTGCGCCCCAGTAAAGCGGCCAGACCATGTAGGGAGTCAGCTGCAGGGCGGGTTGGTTTGCGGGCAGCAGGAATTTCTCGGTCGCCAGGATCATGTCGGAGGCGATGAAGGCCAGCGCGGCGGGCAGCGCCCAGCGGAGCGGGCCTGTGTCGGGCAGGGCCAGCACGGTGACGCCCATGCCGAGGATGATCGGGATATAGGCCAGCACGGGGGGCTTGAGGTCGCCGGCGCGCGGGGCCAGCAGGGTGGTCATGACAATGCCAAGGATCAGGAGGGACCAGAAGATCGCGGGTTGGGTCAGGATCAGGCCGGGATCGCTGGCGGAATGGGTCAGGAACAGCACGATATAGGCCAGATGTCCGGCGGCGAAGGCGGCGATACCGGCCATGAAGGTGGTCTCGGTTTCGCGTGATAGAAGGGCGTCGCCGATGGCGCAAAGGGCAAGGGCGAGGACAAGCAGCCAAGGTGCCGTGCCGATAAGGGCGGCAATGGCCAGCAGCCCAACGGAAGCAGATTTCAAAGCGGTGCGCAGGGTGCTGGCGGGCTGCGCGGTGAGTGGCAGGTAGGCCAAGGCGCAGGCCAGCGCGGCCCAGAAGTGGAATGTCATCATGAACTGTCCCGGTTTTTCGACCAGTTTCGCCATGAGTACCGGGGTGCTTCAAGATGTGACGTCGGGGGAACGCCAGCGAAAGGTTGAATGGCGCAAGCGGGCGGCATCTGACAGAATATGGACATGTTCAGATATGGAATGATTCTGTTGGCGCTGCTCGCACAGTCCGCTGCGGCACAGTCGCCTTTGTCGGGGACGGAGTTTGACGCCTATACACGCGGAAAAACGTTGTTTTATGGTTTTGACGGACAGACTTATGGCGTCGAGCGGTATCTGCCGAACCGCCGAGTGATCTGGTCGTTTCTGGATGGGGATTGCAAAGAAGGTGTCTGGTATGAGAGCGGGGGGCAAATCTGTTTCCTCTACGAGGACCGGCCCGACCCGCAATGCTGGGTGTTCATCGAATCCGGCGGCGGGCTGATCGCGCAGTTCGAGGGTGATCCTGCGGCGACAGAGCTGTATGAGGCCGAGGATATTGGGGAAGAGATGATCTGTTACGGGCCGGATGTAGGGGTCTAGAACAGAGATCCTTGATCAGGCGCAGGTGGTTTTGGCGGTCGCTTGGGCTTGGCCGCGCCACCGGAGCCGGTGCTGAGGGTTCCATCTGCGAATTCGATTTCGAGAGTAGTGTGTTTTTCGGCGTCGGCCTTGCGGGTGACGACTTGATCCGCGGCGCGGATAACGGCGTAGCCACGATCCAGTGTGGCTTTGTAGCTGAGGGTTTCGCGTAGGCGATCTGTGGCCTCTAGCTGTTGGCGCAGACGATCCAGACGGGTGGTTTGGGCTGTGTTCGCTCGCTCGGAAAGGCGTGTGAGGGTTTGGCGCTGCTGGTCGATCTCTCGCAGAATTGGGCGCAAGGAAAGGCGTGAGGACAGGTTGCGCAGGACCTCTTGCCGGGTTGTCACGAGGCCGCGCAGGGTTGAGGGGCGCAGGTGGGCGGAAAGCTCCACCAGTTGCAGGCGGCGGTTCTGAACGCCGCGATCCAGCGCCGGGGTCAGGCGGTCCGCAATAAGATCAAGGCGTTGGCGCGGGGTGTTCAGCAGGCTGTCGGGGCGTGGCAGGGCGCGGGACAGGTCGCGCAGGCGCTGGCTGCGGCGCTGCACCGCGTCTGAGGCGGCGCGGGACAGTCGCGCGCCTTGTTCACCGGTCCAGGCCAGCAGTTCCATGCGGACGGGAACGGCCAATTCGGCGGCGGCGGTGGGCGTGGGCGCGCGGCGGTCCGAGACAAAGTCTATCAGGGTTGTGTCGGTCTCGTGCCCCACGGCCGAGATCAGCGGGATGTCCGAGGCGGCGGCGGCGCGGGCGACGGTTTCTTCGTTGAAACCCCAAAGGTCTTCGATGGACCCACCGCCACGTGCGACGATGATCAGGTCGGGGCGCGGTAGGGCGCCGCCCGGAGTGAGCCGGTTGAAGCCTTCGATGGCGCGGGTGACTTCCGGGGCGCAGTTTGCGCCTTGCACGGCGACAGGCCAGATCAGCACCTTGCGCGGAAAGCGGTCGCGCAGGCGGTGCAGGATATCCCGGATTACCGCGCCCGAGGGGGAAGTGACCACGCCGATGATCTGCGGCAGATAGGGCAGGGGTTTCTTGCGCTCGGGCGCGAACAGCCCCTCGGCTTCCAGTTGTTTCTTGCGCTTTTCCAGCAGCGCCATCAGCGCGCCTTGTCCGGCGACGGCGACCTCATCGACATTCAGGTTGTACTTGGACTGCGCGCCGAAGGCGGTCAGGCGACCGGTGACGACGACCTCTAGCCCCTCTTCGGGGACTACGGAGAGGCCGGAAATCTGGCCTTTCCATGTGGTGCAGGCCAGCACGTTCCGGTCGTCTTTGATGTCATAATACAGATGGCCAGAGCGGGCTTTGAACACGCGCCCGACCTCACCGCGCACGCGAATGCGGCCAAATGTGCCTTCGAGCGTGCGCTTCACCTCGCCCGAGATATCGGAAACCGTGTATTCAGGGGTGTTTTGGCCGGGAATGGGGTCGTCAAGCAGGTCGGACATTTCAGCGCCTTGTGTCATGTGCTGGCGCAGCTTAGAACGCGCGCAAGGCGAGGCCAAGCAGATCGGAGAGCTTTCATGAACATCCTCATTCTCGGCAGCGGTGGACGCGAACACAGCCTGGCCTGGGCGGTGATGCAGAACCCCAAATGCGACCGTCTGATCGTGGCTCCGGGCAATGCCGGGATCGCTCAGATCGCCGATTGCGCTGTACTGGATATCGAAGACGGCGGGGCGGTGGTAAACTTTGCCGAAGAAAATGCGATTGATTTCGTCATTGTCGGCCCCGAGGCCCCTTTGGCCGCCGGGGTCGCGGACCGGTTGCGCGAGGCCGGTGTGCTGGTCTTTGGACCGTCGGCGGCAGCCGCGCAGTTGGAAGCATCGAAGAGCTTTACCAAAGAAATTTGTGATGCGGCGAACGCGCCGACGGCGGGCTATGCGCGGTTCACTGAGGCTGAGCCAGCGAAGGATTATATTCGCGCGCAAGGGGCTCCGATCGTGGTCAAGGCTGATGGTCTGGCCGCTGGCAAAGGCGTAATCGTCGCGATGGACGAGCAGACCGCGCTGGACGCGATTGATGATATGTTCGGTGGTGCCTTTGGTGGCGCGGGCGCAGAGGTTGTAATCGAGGAGTTCATGGAAGGCGAAGAGGCCTCGCTGTTCGTGTTGTGCGACGGAGAGGACATTCTGTCCATCGGAACCGCGCAGGATCATAAGCGTGTGGGTGAGGGCGATACCGGGCTGAACACCGGTGGTATGGGGGCGTATTCTCCGGCCCCAGTGCTGAGTGCCGAGGTTGAGGCGCGGGCGATGGAAGAAATCGTGCGCCCGACAATGGCTGAAATGAAACGGCGGGGCACTCCGTTTCAGGGCGTGTTGTATGTCGGGCTGATGATCAAGGATGGCCAGCCTCGCCTTGTGGAATACAATGTGCGCTTTGGCGATCCTGAATGTCAGGTACTGATGATGCGGCTGGGCGCGCAGGTGATGGACCTGATGCACGCCGCTGCCGAGGGACGCCTGGCTGAGACACGTGTGAACTGGGCCGATGATCACGCCATCACGGTTGTGATGGCGGCCAATGGGTATCCGGGGGCGTATGAGAAGGGCTCGGTCATCAACGGGTTGGACGCGCTGGCTGAGGACAGCAGGAACATGGTATTTCATGCGGGGACGAAAGCGGCTGAAGGCCAGATCATGGCTGCCGGTGGTCGTGTGCTGAACGTGACCGCCCGCGGCGACACATTGCAAGAGGCGCGTGATCGGGCCTATGCGATGGTGGACGGGATCGACTGGCCAGACGGGTTTTACCGCCGCGATATCGGCTGGCGGGCTTTGTGATTTGATTGCCGGGCTGCGCCCGTCTCGATTTTTCCCGTAGGGGGGGCTTTGCCCCCTCGGCCTTGCGGCCTCACCCCCAGGATATTGATGGCCAGATGAAGGGCGGATCAGCAGCTGAGGGCTGAGGTCAGATCCTTGCGGTCTTTGAGTGGGCCGAGGTCGGTGGTTTGCCAGCTGCCTTTGTATGAGACGCTGATGATGCGGGACCAGTCGGCGTTGGCCAGGATCATTTCGGGACCTGTCGCGCAGTAGCGCAATCCGCCGGTGATGAAGGCATCCCCGATACGGTGATTGGTCAGACCTGGCAGGGTCGCGATCTCAGTCAGCTTGCCTTCTTCATAGCGCCAGATGCGCAGTGTTTTGGCCAGATGGGGACGGTCGATATAGGCGATCTCGATATTACCGTCATCGTCCAGGTCCCATATTCCAACTGGTGCGAGCCAACGGTTGCGGGTGCCGATATGCGGCGTGGCGGCGATCTTTTCGCCTCGTTTGTTGTAGATTGCCAGCTGCGCCCCGGTGTTTTGCTGGGACTCGATGACGATCACCTCGTTTGATCCGTCAAGATCAACATCTGCAAGGCGGGGGGCGAGGTCTTCGAATACGCGGTCTTGTGGTAGACGGATGGTCACCACCACCCGATCTTTTGGCTTTTTGGTGTCTGTGTTCTCAATGGTGATTTCCAGCGCGCCATATTCGATGTTGTCCCCCAGAACCCCATGTGCGTATCGCGTTGTGGGTTCAGTATAGCGGGCAGTTGTAATAGTTTCGGCTGCAGTGGCGATGCCCGCCCCCACCAGCCACATGCACAAAGGCAGCAGCGCGCCGCGCATCCGACGCCGCCATGGGCGGGTGGGGGGACGCGGCGCTGTCGAAAACATCAGATCTGTTTTTCCGGCATTTGCACGACAAGGCCGTCCAGTTCGTCCGTCACTTTGATCTGGCAGGTCAGGCGCGAGCGGGCGGGGTCTGGTTCATAGGCGAAATCCAGCATATCCTCTTCCATATCATCCTTGGCCGGAACTTTCTCGACCCAGTCGGGGTGCAGGTAGACATGACAGGTCGAACATGCGCAGGCGCCGCCGCAATCGGCCTCGATGCCGGGGATGTTGTTGTCGCGAGCCCCTTCCATGACGGTCAGTCCGTTGGCAACCTCGACTGTGTGCTCGGTACCGCCGTGCTCGACATAAGTGATCTTTGCCATTGCGTGCGTCTTCCTTTTGCGATGTTCGAAACCTTCCTTAATCAAGGCATTTAGGTCTTTCCAGCATCATTTGCGACTCAGTATGCCGTGACTGGACTTTCACGTTATTTGTTCTATTTTTGTTCTCATGTTTGTTATCCCTGTTCACCCTGCGGTTTCAAACCGGGACTGGCCGCGTCCGCCCCGGTGCCTGCCTGCCAACCGGCTGCAGGATCCGCCTGACAATGCGCGCGTGACGGTTGCAGGGTTGGTGATCCTGCGGCAGAGGCCGGGGACCGCCAAAGGGGTGATCTTTGTCACCCTTGAAGATGAGACCGGCGTTGTGAACGTGATCGTCTGGCGCAAGATCTATGAACAATTCCGCCGCGCGGTGATCTCGGGGCGGTTGTTGCGGGTGACGGGGCGGATGCAGAAAGCCGATGCTGTGATCCATGTCATCGCGGAAGAGATCGAGGACATCTCGGGGATGCTGGATGTGCTGGTGCGGGGGGAGGGGTAGTTCGTTTGGGCAAATGCGACATGCCTAACAGCCAGCTACCAACGCCCCGACGCACCACCTCCGCCTGAACGCCCTCCACCAAAACCACCACTGCTGCCTTTGTTTTTGGAAATCTGCGAGATGACATAAGAAAACTCTTCGCTATACCCACAGTTTGAACATTCGACCCGGCGCACACCTGAGCCAGGCATTGAGGTGGTCGGGTGCAGCAGGACGCGACGGCTCTGACGAATGCTGCGGTGACCACAGTTTGGACATTTGCGGAAACGCGCAAACACATCGCCCAAAAAATCGCGCCCGTTCATCGCAATGACAAAGATTGCAAACGCCGCAAAAAGAAACAGCGGCAGCACATCATCCTGACCTTTGGCCGGATTATCTTCGCCGGCGCGAAATGGCATGATGATATCGTCGATGACTGCCTTTGTTCCGGTCTTGATCCCGTTCGGGTAATCACCATTTTTGAACGCAGGCAGGAAATCGCTGTTTACAATACGCCGAGCGGTCGCATCCCAGGCTCGGGTATAGGCGGCTCCAAGTTCGATCCGCATTTCGCGATCGTCGCGAAGCACCAAAATCAAAACACCATCATTGCGCGCGGCGTTGCCGATTCCCCAGTTGTTGAACAGTCCGGTGGCAAACTGCTCAAGCGTTTGGTTCCGGGAATGATCTGACTTCTTGGCAAGAGTTACCACAGTCATTTCGACCCCGGTCTCCTGCCGCAGCTGATTGAGTCGTCTGGATAGAAACGCTTCGTCAGTGGCCGCCAGCAAATCAGCAAAATCGTTTACCGTCGCAGTCTGCGGGTCCGGATAGGTTTGGGCCGCAGCTGCATTGGCGAAAAACAAAAGGAAAAGAAGAAGTCTCATGAAAATCGAGTTAAATCAGCACTATGTTCGAATTGGGGCACGACCGTTCACCGCTTGAACAAAACCCCCTGCGATTGCTTGTCCCGGTGATCTCCTCGCAGCTCTGCATGCAGGGCGCGTCCGGCCTGAACACCGGGGCGGGCGCTGACCGTTTCAAGCCAGCGGGCGAAGTGGGGTTTATCCTCAAGGACTTGCTGCTGGCCTTCCCACAGGCTTGCCCAGCCCCAGATCGACATATCGGCGATCGAGTAGAAATCTCCGGCGACATATTCGTTTTCGGCGAGCCTCCGATCCAGAACGCCATACAGGCGCCCGACCTCGGCGCGGTAGCGGTCTTTGGGGTAGGGCAGGTCCTGCGGTGGGTCCAGTTGGGGGGCGTATTTCAGAAAGTGATGCGCCTGACCGGCCATCGGGCCAACACCGCCCATCTGCCACATCAGCCATTCTTCGACCGCGATCCGGTCACGTTCGGTTTTGCCATAAAAGCGCCCGGTCTTGCGAGCGAGATACATTAGGATCGCGCCGCTTTCGAACACCGAGATCGGCGCACCACCCGGGCCGTTTGGGTCAACAATGGCGGGCATGCGATTGTTCGGCGCGATCTTCAGGAAGTCGGGGTCGAACTGATCGCCCTTGCCTATATTGATCAGGTGAGTGGTGTAAGGCAGCTCCATCTCTTCGAGTGCGATGGACACCTTCCAGCCATTCGGCGTGGGCCAGAAATACAGATCGATCATGATGCCTCCTTCGGTTGTCAGGGATCATGAGGGTTTCGCACCATACGGCAAGAGGTCGCTTGGAAAGGTTACGAAAGCGTGACGATTTGCCCCTTGGGCTTGACGATTGTGGGGTCGGGGCGTAAACGCATCCGCACCACGTGGCGATTTGTTACCGGATTGCGGGCCACGCTAAACAACACCGCTAAAAGGTCAGGATGAAAGACCCCTTTCGCTTGGCCGCGTCTGGGGTTTTTTGTTGCCTCCTCGCCGGAGGCTGAAAGGAATGACATGAGCGAGAGCTGGAACAAGCGCACCCAAGCCGTCCATGGCGGCATCCGCCGCAGCCAATACAATGAAGTTTCCGAGGCGATCTTTCTGACGCAAGGTTTCGTCTACGACAACGCCGAGCAGGCCGAAGCAAGGTTCATCGAATCCGGTCCTGATGAGTTCATCTATGCCCGCTACGGAAATCCGACCGTTTCGATGTTTGAACAGCGCATCGCGGCGTTGGAAGGCGGCGAGGATGCCTTTGCCACCGCCTCGGGCATGGCGGCTGTAAATGCAGCGCTGTGCGCGATGTTGAAAGCGGGCGACCATGTGGTTTCAGCCAAGGCCCTGTTTGGATCGTGCCTTTACATCCTTGAAAACATCCTGACCCGGTATGGGGTCGAGGTCACCTTTGTCGATGGCACCGATTTGACGGCGTGGAAAGCGGCGATCCGGCCTGACACCAAAGCTGTCTTCTTCGAATCAATGTCCAACCCGACGCTCGAGGTAATCGACATCGAAGCCGTGGCCGACCTGGCCCACACGGTTGGCGCGACAGTGATTGTGGACAACGTGTTTTCGACGCCCGTCTTCTCGCGCGCGATCCAGCAGGGGGCCGATGTGGTTGTCTATTCGGCCACCAAGCACATTGACGGGCAGGGCCGCGCGCTTGGCGGTGTCATCATCAGCACCCGCGACTTCATTCGCGGCACGATTGAACCCTATCTCAAGCATACAGGCGGGGCGCTGAGCCCGTTCAACGCGTGGATCATGCTCAAGGGACTTGAGACAATGGCGCTGCGTGTCAACGCACAGGCCGAAACAGCACAGGTTCTGGCGGAAGCGTTGGAGGGGCACCCCGCGCTTGACCGCACCCTGTATCCGGGCCTGAAAACGCATGCTCAAAACGCATTGGTGCACTCCCAACTGGGTGGCAAAGGCGGAACGGTTTTGTCGCTGGATATCAAAGGTGGAAAAGCGGCTGCGTTTGCCTTTCTGAATGCGCTGACCATACCGGTGATTTCCAACAATCTGGGTGATGCCAAATCTATTGCGACACACCCCGCCACAACGACTCATCAAAGGCTGAGCGAGGAACAACGGGACGAATTGGGCATTACACCCGGCCTGATCCGATTTTCCGTGGGCCTTGAAGATGCCGCTGATCTGCTTGACGATATCGAACAGGCACTGAAACTGTCTCAAACCTAGCGGGAATTTCCCCGCGTGGGCTCGGACCACGCGGGGCAACGCCTGGGCCGGAAAGGCCTCGTTTGATCCGACGTATTCAGATGCGAATTGACGGTTTTGTTCGGGTTTTTTCGATCCGGTCTGTTATGGGGTGCGTATCGGATTTGTAAGTTGATCAGAGTCGTTTATATTCCTTCGACCTAGCAAGGGACCCCGCGCATGAACATTCATCCCCGCGACATCGACGAAACGCCGGATCGTGATCAGGCTGCTGCCGCCCTGAAAGTTCTGAAAAGCTGGGCTCAGTCGGCATCCGAGGCCGAGGTAAACCAGCTTGACCCCGCTGTCGCGCGGTTGATCCCGGGACTGGTGCCGGTAAATTACCCCTCTCTTTCAAGGCAGTACCCTGACGACTTTGAAGCGGATGCCGCATACCGCGCGACGATGCCGGATTTGCAGAATGGCCCGTCCAGCCTGATCCGCGGCGCCAAACAGCAAATTCAGCATGTGGGGATTTCCAATTTTCGCATGCCCATTCGTTTTCACCGCAAACATGGGGCGGATCTGACGCTCGAGACCTCGGTTACCGGGTCCGTCAGCCTGGAGGCTGACAAGAAGGGTATCAACATGTCCCGAATAATGCGGTCCTTTTACAAACACGCTGAACGGACGTTCAGTTTTGAGGTGATGGAAGCCGCGCTGAACGACTACAAGACCGATCTGGACAGTCTGGATGCGCGGATTCAAATGCGCTTCTCCTTCCCCGATCAGGTTGAAAGCCTGCGGTCCGGTCTTGTGGGGTATCAGTATTACGACATCGCGCTGGAACTGGTCGAACGCGCGGGTGAGCGTCTCAAGATCATGCATCTGGACTATGTTTATTCCTCGACCTGTCCCTGTTCGCTGGAACTGAGCGAACATGCCCGGTCGATGCGGGGCCAATTGGCGACACCGCATTCGCAGCGCTCGGTCGCGCGTATTTCGGTGGTTGTGGATTGCAATGCCGATTGTCTGTGGTTCGAGGACCTGATCGCCCTGTGCCGTCGCGCCGTACCGACCGAAACGCAAGTGATGGTAAAGCGTGAGGATGAGCAAGCATTCGCCGAGCTGAATGCGGCGAATCCGATTTTTGTCGAAGACGCCGCGCGATTGTTTTGTGCCGAACTGCAGGCCGATCATCACGTCGGAGATTTCCGTGTCGTGGCCAGCCATCAGGAAAGTCTGCACAGTCATGATGCTGTATCGATTCTGACCGAAGGTCCGACCTTCGACTCGGCGAGCCTTGATCCCAGGTTGTTTTCGACCCTGTTTCACACTGGGTGATCCCAAATTAACATGCTGAAAAAAGCGGCAAAAGAAAGCGCTGGGCGCTTTATTGCCGCATTGCAGCAACTGTTGCTGCCAACGCGAAGTGTTTCGCGGTAGTATTGCCCTGAGTGTAGCTGATGCGCAGCCTCTTTTTCAAAGCTGAGGTTGCATCGAAGGACCTTAGGCATGTGCCAACCTGACCTGCAGAGCTTCGTGCCGAAAGCCCGGCTTTCGACGCTCGAATGGCGTCTTCTGCGTCCGGCTGCATCGTATTCACAGGAGAAACAGAAATGAATCCGATTTCCCAACCGCTTGAGTTTCAGGCAGCCGCCATTCGGATGGCAGGCTATGCGGTGGTCAGTCAGTTAGAGATTATGCAAGTTATGACCCGCGCCGCGTTCCAGGTCCCGATGGCGCCGATCCACGCATTTAAAAGTGCGGAACCCGTCGCCAAGGTTGTGCCGCCAAAGGCGACCGTGACCAAGCGCGCGGCACCCAAGGCTCCGGCGGCACCTGCGCCCAGGAAAGCCAAGGCTGCGCCAAAACCGGCGCCGACAGCGAAGGCCGCTCCGGCTGCGGCCAAGGCGAAACCTGCCCCGGCACCCAAACCCGCAGCCAAGGCTGCGCCGAAGAAGGCTGTCGCTGCCAAGGCGTCCCCGGCCACGGCCAAACCGGTTGCCAAAAAGGCCCCGGCGGTGAAACCTGCAGCTCCGAAGACAGCGGCCCCTAAAGCGGTTTCTACAGCCAAGACCGTCAGTCCGAAGCCCGCCCCTAAGCCTGTTGCCAAACCGGTTGAAAAGGCGGCCAATACGACGGCGACGTTCAAATCCAGTGCAGCCGCCAAGCCGCCCGTCGCAAAACCTGCGACACCAAAGTCCACAACAGCGTCGACTAAAGCAAAACCAACCCCGGTTAAGCCTGCATCGACGGCCGTCAAGGCGGAACTCCAAGCAAAACCGGAACCGGTAGCAGCCAAGCCCGCAGCCGCGAAACCCGTTGCGGCGAAGGCGACAGAAAAGCCTGCGGCCCCTGCGCGGCGCACCCGGGCACCGTCCACCCCCCCGGCAATGCCGACACCTTCGGCGAAAACCGAACAGTAATCCGGCCTCATCGGCTTGACACGGTCCTCATGGCGCGCCAACGCTGCGCGTCATGACGGATTTGCGCCCGGTTGGATATGTAATTGGCCTGTTGGTCGCCATTCTTGGGGCGACCATGCTTTTGCCCATGCTCGCCGACATGATCGAGGGCAGGGGCGAATGGCACGTATTCCTTGAAAGCGCGATCATCACCGTTTTGACAGGCAGTGTTCTGGCGATGAGTTGCTCGAACGGTGTCGGGGAAGGTCTGACCATTCGTCAGACCTTTTTGCTGACATCCGGCGTCTGGGTTGCGCTGCCGATATTTGGCGCGATCCCGTTCCTGTTTGGCGAGACCGAGTTGCGGTTCGTCGACGCGTATTTCGAGGCCATGTCAGGGTTGACCACAACAGGTTCGACCGTGATTTCGGGGCTGGACGGTTTGCCCAGCGGTTTGCTGCTGTGGCGCGGCATCCTGCAATGGCTGGGCGGTATAGGTATCATTGTGGTGGCGATGGTTTTCCTGCCCGAGCTTCGGGTCGGGGGGATGCAGATCTTTCGATCAGAGGGGTTTGAAACCATGGGGAAAATCCTGCCGCGCGCGCAGGAGATTGCCGGACAGATTTCCCTGATCTACGTCTTTCTGACAGTCGCCTGCGCATTGGTCTATGCCGGCTTCGGCATGGGGTTCTTTGATGCGGTTGTTCATGCGATGACCACCATCGCGACCGGCGGGTTTTCCAATTACGACAGCTCGTTCGCCACGTTCTCGGGCCCGATGGAATATGCAGCCGCCGTGTTCATGATTTTGGCGGCGTTGCCCTTTGTCCGTTATGTGCAATTGGCAAACGGGAATTCCAGCTCGCTGTGGCGCGACAGTCAGATTCGGGCTTTTTTGGCGACCATCCTGGTTCTCGTGGCAATCATGTCGATCTTTTTGACCTCCGTGTTTCCGCACCATTGGGAACAGGCTGTTCGCGAGTCGTTGTTCAACATTACCTCCATCATCTCGGGCACTGGCTATGCCAGCGTGGATTACATGGGATGGGGCAGCTTTCCGGTCATGTTGTTCTTTCTCATCGGTCTGATCGGAGGCTGTGCAGGCTCGACCGCATGTTCGATCAAGGTATTCCGGTATCAGCTGCTGTTTGCCTCGATCAAAACGCAGATCAACCGCATCCGATCCCCGCACGGGGTCTTTGTGCCGCGCTATGACGGCCGCGCAATTAGCCGCGATGTTCTGACCTCGGTCATGAGCTTTTTCATGTTCTTCGTGTTGTCGATGGGTGTGCTGTCCTGGGCTCTGGCCCTGACCGGCCTGGATTTCATCACCTCGGTGTCTGGGGCTGCGACGGCCCTTGCGAATGTGGGTCCCGGATTGGGCAACCAGATCGGTCCGGCAGGCAATTTTGCGGGGCTGAACGATACCGCAAAATGGCTTTTGACCATTGGGATGCTGGTTGGCCGCCTCGAGTTGTTAGCTGTCTATGCCATCTTCACGGTGCAATTCTGGAGAGATTGATGAAAAAGACCTTTGGGGGTTCAGATATCTCATATGCTGAAGGATCGGGGTGTCGAGGAGGTTTTCGGAATTCCCGGGGTACACAATCAGGACATGTTCCGGAGCAGCGAAGAGGCGGGTCTGACCCATATACTGGTGTGGCACGAACAGGGGGCAGCGTTCATGGAAGATGGATATGCTCGCGCAGCGACCGGCCCGGCGTGGCTTACGTGATCACAGGTCCGGGGCTGTGCAACATCCTGACGCCAATGGGGTAAGCATATTCGGATTCGGTTCTTATGTTGGTGATCTCATCGTGCCTGGATGAGACCGAGGCGCAGCGTGGCCAATGGCACCAGATGAAAGATCAACGCACCGCGTTGCCCAGTGGTCCTGCCAGGCTGATACAGACCAAGCGGCTTATCGCTTGATTGAAACTGCGTTTGAAGAATTTGCCGTATCGCAGCCGCGTTCGAAGCACGAAACCCGGATTTCTGCAAGCTTGGCCTAAACTTATGACGCTATTTCCGCCTCTCCAGAACGTCTGGAAGACATGCAACAGGCTGTTCAGGCCGCGTTTGAAGCGCCTGTTCCGACGCTCATTCGGGTGACGCCAGACATCTTCGACAACTAAGCGCTGCGCCGGGCCGCGGCTTTGTGCCTTAATCCCAACAATGCACCAGAACAGTCATGCCGTTTGCGCGACGACTCAACTCATTCGGGGAAATCTTGCCGCCGTCTTGTGCGGTCTGCCCGGACACGCCTGCCTTGGTCAGTACATCCGTCAATTGCGCGGCATTTGCGGCAAGGCTGACCTTGTCAGGCAAGCTGCGCCCGTCGGATGGGGTGGGCAGCAACATGCCCACGACGTTACCACTGCCATCGAACACAGGTCCGCCGGCATCTCCGGGCTGGCTTGCCAGCGCCAATCGCTTGACGCCTTCTTCGCCATTCAGTCCGCGAATGTCAGCGATTTGGCCAAAGCTCAGGCTTGGTCCACCCAGTGCGCCTTCGTATGAAAAGCCCGACACTGTGATCTCGGACTGGAGACGAGGTTGATCGGCGCGGAATTCTGCCACGCTGATCGGTGCCAGCGTCTGGCGAGGGCGCAGGACCGAGACACCCAGCTCTGCGTCTGTCCAGGCGACTTCAACCTCCTGATCACCGTCCAGTGTGACCCGCGTGCATTGGTCGGTTGCTTCCGATACGGTCAGGACCGTTCCGTTGCGGTCGGCAAAAAAGCCCGAGCGCGACAGGCGCGGTTTACGGATTTGAAGACCCGAGACCAGATCGATCCGCTGTTCCGCATCCGACCCCGCCCCGGCATCCAGCACTGCGTCAGTGGTCGTATAACTGCCGCGCATCGCGGCCAGAACCCGTCTGTGCCGCGCATCATCTTCTTCCGGCCAGACCAGTGTAAACCCTTTGATCTTGCCATCTTTCAACGCAGCCTGCGTCACGGACACGATGCCATTGCCGCGCCCTTCGAGTGTAAAGCTGTCTTTGCGCAGTGTCCGCGGCCCGTTCAGCGGGACGATTTCAAGCGATTGCATGACCTCGTACAAAGCACGCAACGTGGCCTGATTGCCTTCCTGGCTAATCAGCAGCACCTTGGCGTCCAGATCGCCTGAGCTGGAGAAATGCGCGAAGGGGGCTTCGTATTTCTCGAATGCAACGGCTCCAAGGGGAAGATCCAGTTCGATTCCGGCCTCCAGGTCTGCATACCGGTCCATTCCAACGCTGATCAGAGGTGCATTGTAGTCGTCGATCAGAGCTTTTCTTTGTGCCGTGGTCAGGACGCCAGTTGATTCAAACCCGTTGAAGCGCTGCCATTCACCCATCGACCGCCGGGTGCCCTGTCCAAATGCCCCATCGATGGTCGAATTGTAAAACCCCGCTGCCTGCAAGGCGGTCTGCAGGTCGCGTCTTTCCTGTGCGGTCAACAAGCGCTCGCTTTGCAATGCCTGAGCGCGGGTTTCTTCGCCTGCTTGCAGGGTCAGGTTGGCGGAAGGCTGTGGTTGCGTCTCAAGCGAGGGCGTGATCGGCTCCGGTTCGGGTCTGCTTGCACCGGCAGGCCAGAATTGTTGGTTCATGTTGCTGGAAAACGCGATGAAACTGTCGCGCGGGATTTGCCCTTCGGCCCGATAGACACGCAAGACCTGTTCGGCATCCTCACGCAGATATGGCCCGATAACAATGGCATACCACCCGCTGTTCAACCGGAACCCGTTCACATCCGGCAACGCATCCGCATAAACCTGCGCGCGCTCCTGCGCTTGACGCAGATTTGGTTGCGCTTCGACCTGAACCCAGACGCCCGTGTCTTGCTGAGCAGAAACCGCGCCTGCGAAAGTAAGCACTAGAAAAGAAATTGCCAAAAATATGCGTGTCATTGTCTGCCCGTATCTGCAGTGTTTTATCTTTGGGGCAGATTACGCGAAATTCAGCTGGAATTGCCATGCCCGTGTTAAGGGGAATTTCCAGTGTGGCGGCGCAGTGACAGCCTGGACGCATTGGCCCGTTGACGCCCCTCTGACCCTTGCATAGGAAGGGCAAAACCCATCGGAACAAGGCGCCAGAGCGCCCAAAGGGATTGACATGACCGAACCCAGCAGCGCACCTCGTTCGTTTCAGGAGATCATCCTGCGGCTTCAGACCTATTGGGCCTCAAAAGGATGCGCGATCCTGCAACCTTATGACATGGAAGTCGGCGCGGGTACGTTCCACCCGGCGACGACGCTGCGCGCTTTGGGGTCCAAGGCGTGGGCCGCAGCTTATGTGCAGCCCTCGCGCCGTCCGACCGATGGGCGCTATGGTGAGAATCCGAACCGGTTGCAGCATTACTATCAGTATCAGGTGCTGATCAAACCCAGCCCACCGGATTTGCAAGAGCTGTATCTGGGATCACTGCAGGCCATCGGCATCGATATGGACCTGCACGACATTCGTTTTGTCGAGGATGACTGGGAAAGCCCAACGCTCGGCGCGTGGGGTCTGGGCTGGGAGGTCTGGTGCGACGGCATGGAAGTCAGCCAGTTCACCTATTTCCAACAGGTCGGCGGCCATGATTGCGCGCCGGTCTCGGGCGAGCTGACCTATGGGCTGGAACGTCTGGCCATGTATGTGCTGGGCATCGATCACGTGATGGATATGCCGTTCAACGATCCTCAGTCCCCCAGCCCGTTGACCTATGGCGATATCTTCAAACAGACCGAAGAGGAATACGCCCGCTGGAACTTTGACGTTGCCAATACCGAAGTTCTGCTGCGCCATTTCGAAGAGGCCGAGGCCGAATGCGCCACCATTCTGGCGCAGGAGCACGACGATCCGAAGACCGGTAAGCGGATCGTGATGGCGCATCCCGCTTACGACCAGTGCATCAAGGCGTCGCATATCTTCAACCTTCTGGACGCGCGGGGGGTGATCTCAGTCACCGAGCGGCAGGCCTATATCGGCCGCGTCCGCGCGTTGGCCAAGCAATGCGCCGACGCGTTCGTGCAGACCGAGGCCGCCGGGTTCGAGGCCTGATGGCGGGCTCAGGCCAAACCGGGCAGCAGCGCCTTCAGGCCATCGGCGATCATGCTGATGGCGATGGCCGACAGGATCATGCCCATAAAGCGGCTCATGATCACGCGCGCGTTGTCCGACAGCCGCTGCGCCAGCCACGCGGCGTTCCAGAACGTAATCAGCAGCAGGGCGACAACGATCAGGAAAACACCAGCGTAGGCAATGGCTTCTATTGGCTTCTTGATGTGATGGGCATACAGGATCAATGTTGTGATCGTACCGGGGCCGACCAGAATGGGAAAGGCCAGTGGATAGAACGCGACCGTGTCGGGCTCGGGGTAGGATTGCTTTTCCCCGTCGGTTCCGTGGTGCGAGCTGCTTTCATTCCCGTTCAGCATGTTCAGCCCGATCATCAGAACAACCAACCCGCCAGCCACGCGCAGGTGATCGACGCTGATGCCAAACAACCCCAGCGCCTGACTGCCGATCGAGGCGAAGGCGCTGCCGAGAATAATGCAGTAAACCGCTGTTTTCACGGCGACTTTGCGCTGTTCTACGGCGGGCAGGTCCTGCGTGACGCTCAGAAACACGGGCAGGTTGGTGATCGGGTTCATGATCGCGAACAACGCGCCGAAAAATCCGACGGCAAGAGTGGTTTCCATGAAAGGTGCCTCGTTTCAGCCCGTGATCGTCTGGAACCTGTCCTATTTTCCCGGAACTTGAAAGAGGCGGCGTAAGAGATGACAGGGAAACTTCTGGCGCTGATCCTGCTGTTCTCGGCCGCTTTGGCCGGGGGTGGTATGTATTACCTGCAGGTTTATGGGTTCTACTATGATGTCGAACCGCGTCCCGGACAGGACGTCGCGTTGCTAGTGCAAGGGGCGGATGCCCCCGAGGCGATTGCCTATTCCGCGTTTCAGGCGATTGATGCCGACAGCTCTCCGATCCGGTATCGGGCCTGTTTTGAAACCGAACTGACTGCAGATCAGTTGGCAGGGTTTATATCCGTAGAAAACCCCGAACCCCTGACCGCGCCGGGATGGTTTGATTGTTATGATGCCGTCGCCTTGGCTGATGCGTTGAAATCGGGGCAGGCGAAGGCGTTCATGGGCGCGAAGAACATCCACTATGGTGTCGACCGCATTGTGGCGATCACGCAGGACGGCAAGGGTTACGTCTGGCACGCGCTGAACAATTGCGGTGAAAAGGCCTATGACGGCACGGTGGTGGGCGAGGAATGCCCGCTCAGACCGCAGGAGTAAGCCCATGGGCCAGGCCGTCGCGATCCCCGATTTTCTGACCGCAACCCTGGGCTTTGCGGTCTACCTGCTGGGGGCCGAGATCAACGCCCGCGTCGCGACCTTGCGCAACTTCAACATCCCCGAGCCGGTGACCGGAGGGCTTCTGGCCTCGCTGGTGGTGCTGATGCTCTACCTCGCATTCGGGATTGAGCTGTCCTTTGGCCTGACCGCGCGGGATTTTCTGCTGGTTCTGTTCTTTGCCGGGATTGGGCTGAATGCCCGGCTGTCGGATTTGATCGCTGGCGGCAAGCCGTTGCTTTTGTTGCTGATATTGACCCTTCTGACCATCGTCGCGCAGAATGTGATCGGTGCTGGTGGGGCGGTTCTGTTCGGATATCCGGCGCAGGCGGGCGTGCTGTTTGGCTCCGCCGCGCTGATCGGCGGGCATGGCACCGCGATTGCATGGGCCCCCGAAGTGGCCGAGGCGACAGGGCTGGCGGGCGCGACTGAACTGGGCGTGGCGGTGGCGACCTTGGGTCTTGTGCTGGCGGCTCTGGTTGGCGGCCCCATCGCGCGGCTACTGGTCGAGGGCCGCAAACTGAGCCCCAGCCGCCCCGAGGAAGAGCATACCGTGGGTCTGCCCGATGAGGTTGACGCAAAAACGGCGATTGATCATCAGACCATCATGCGGGTGCTGCTGCACCTGAACCTTGCCATCATCTCGGGCTATATCCTCGGCGATATCATCAGCGCGGCGGGGCTGAAACTGCCCCTGTTCGTGCCTTGCCTGATCATGGGCATCGTGATCGCCAACCTGCGCACCGCGCTGTTCCCCAAAGCGCCGCCCGTGGCGCGCACACCGTCCTTGGCGCTGATCTCGGAATTCGCTCTGGGCGCGTTTCTGGCCATGTCTCTAATGAGCCTGCAGCTGTGGACCATCGCCGAACTGGGCCTTGCCATCGCGGTGATTATGACCGCCCAGACCCTGTTCGCGGTGGCCTTCGTGCTATGGGTGTTGTTCCCGCTGATGGGGTCGAATTACCGCGCCGCCGTGTTGGCTGCCGGTTTCGGTGGCTTCGCCCTGGGCGCAACCCCGACCGCTATCGCGAATATGACCGCCGTGACCAAGCGATATGGTCCTTCGCCTATTGCCTTTATCGTGCTGCCCCTTGTATCCGCCTTCTTTGTGGATATCGCCAATGCCATCGTCATCCAGACGATTGTGAGTTTCTAAGGACCGACTATGCCCGACCTGCTGATCGAACTGTTTTCCGAAGAAATCCCCGCGCGGATGCAAGCCCGCGCCGGTGAGGACCTGAAAAAGCGGATCACCGATGGTTTGGTCGAGGGCGGTCTGACCTATGCCTCTGCCGCCGCGCTGACCACGCCGCGCCGCCTGACGCTGGCCATCGAAGGGCTTCTGGCCGAAAGTCCGACCATTCGCGAGGAACGCAAAGGCCCGAAAGTGGGCGCTCCGGACAAGGCCATCGAAGGCTTCCTGCGCGGTGCGGGTCTGACCCGTGACCAGTTGGAGGAACGCGAGACCCCCAAGGGTGCGGTCTATTTTGCGACCATGGAAAAAGCAGGTCGTCCGGCAGCGGACATCGTGGCCGAGGTGCTTGAGGCCACCATCCGCAATTTCCCCTGGCCAAAGTCGATGCGCTGGGGGGCGGGCTCGATGCGATGGGTGCGGCCTTTGCACTCGATCCTGTGCATCCTCAGCGATGAGGCGGGCGCTCAGGTTGTGCCGCTTGAGGTTGAAGGGATCGCCTCCGGCGACACGACCGCAGGCCACCGTTTCATGGCCCCGAACCGGTTCGCGGTGACATCGTTCGAGGATTACGCCGCCAAGCTGAAGCGTGCCTTTGTGGTGTTGTCGCCCAGCGAGCGCGCCGAGCATATCTGGAACGACGCCCAGAACCTCGCCTTTGCCGCTGGTCTGGAGGTGGTCGACGACAAGGGCTTGCTGGCCGAGGTCGCGGGTCTGGTTGAATGGCCCGTGGTGCTGATGGGGCGGATCGATGACGAATTCCTCGACCTGCCGCCCGAGGTGCTGCAGACCTCGATGAAAGAGCATCAGAAATTCTTTTCGGTGAAGAACCCCAAGACCGGGCGGATTGAACGGTTCATTACTGTGGCCAATCGCGAGACTGCAGACAATGGCGCGACCATTCTGGCGGGGAACCAGAAGGTGCTGTCGGCCCGTCTGGCCGACGCGAAATTCTTCTGGGAGAATGACCTGCGCATCGTGCAGTCCGACGGGTTCGAGCCGTGGGTCGAAAAACTGGATGCGGTGACCTTCCACGCCAAGCTGGGGTCTCAGGGTGAACGCGTGAACCGCATCGCCGCGCTGGCACATGAACTGGCTCCGGCAGTCGGAGCTGATCCGGCGCTGGCGATGATGGCGGCGCAGGGGTGCAAGGCGGATTTGTCATCCGAGATGGTGTTCGAGTTCCCCGAGTTGCAGGGCCTGATGGGCCGCTACTATGCGGATGCCGCCGAATTGCCTGCAGAAGTAGGGCAGGCGAGCGAGGAGCATTATTCGCCGCTGGGTCCGTCCGATGACGTGCCGACCGCGCCGGTTTCCGTGGCGGTTGCGCTGGCGGACAAGCTGGATACGCTGACCGGGTTCTGGGCGATTGATGAGAAACCCACCGGATCGAAAGACCCGTTCGCCCTGCGTCGTGCGGCGTTGGGGGTTATTCGGTTGATTTTGGGTCAGTCGTCGAAGCTCAATATTTGGCCAGTAATCGAGGAGCACCACAATCGCCTGTATGAGGCTAAGCTGGACAGTATACCGAAGTACGAAACCGTACAGGAAGGTGAGAAACTTATTTCCGAAAATATCAACTTGCCTGATTTCGGAAAGTGGCCTGCTGACAATACACTGATGACCTTCTTCCACGACCGCCTCAAAGTCTTCCTTCGCGATGAGGACATCCGTCACGACATCATCGACGCCTGTATCGCGATGGACGGCAATGATGACCTCAACCTTCTGGTCAAACGTGCCCGCGCGCTCAACGCGGTGATTGCGACCGAGGATGGGGAGAACCTTGTGCAGGGGTTCAAGCGGGCCAATAACATCCTGTCTCAGGCGGAAGAGAAGGACGGGGTGGAATATTCCTACGGTGCGGATGTGAAATTTGCCGAGACCGACAGCGAGAAGGCACTGTTTGCAGCGCTGGACGCAGCGCAGGGCAAGATCGACCCGGCCTTGAAGGCCGAGGATTTCCCGGCTGCGATGGCTGCTATGGCCGCGCTGCGGGCTCCGGTGGATGCGTTCTTTGAGGATGTGCAGGTCAATACCGACAACGACATCTTGCGCCGCAACCGCCTGAACCTGCTCAGCCAGATCCGGCAGGTGTGTTCAAGTGTCGCGGATTTGACGCGGATCGAAGGCTGACTTAGATCGCGCTTGCGTCAACCGGGCAGGGGCTTATGCTGCGGTGAAACCAAAAGGTGCCGCAGTGCAGAATAACCCGCAAACGACCCTGATCACATCCACTGCGCCTGTTGCCGCCAACACCCATGGCGGCCGGGCCAAATGTCTGCAACGTCTGGTCCGGCTGGAGATGCCGGTGCCCCGCACCGTTGCTTTGTCATTCGACGCAGTACAGCGGATCGCAAAGGGGCATGTTCCTGATATTGCAGCCATTCTCAGTCAGTTCGACGGCGATGCGTTGCTTTGCGTGCGCCCGAGCTCGGAAGACCCCGATTGGGGTGGCCCGGGGGCGGTTCTGAACATCGGGATGAATGACGCAAACTATCTTGTCCTGTCCAGTGCCATGGGTGCCGATGCTGCGGCTGCACTGTATCTTCGGTTTGTGCAAAGCTATGCCACTCATGTTGCGCGGCTTGATCCGGATGTGTTTGACGATATCGAAGCGGATGGGCGCGAAGGGCTCAGCCTGTCGCTGCGTGCCTATGAGGATGAAACCGACGAGACATTTCCGCAGGATCGGGGTGAGCAACTGATCGGTGTGCTGCGGTCTATGGCGCGCGCCTGGGACGGCACCTCGGCCCGCCTGTTGCGGCAGGCCAAAGGCGCGCCCGCGGATGCCGGGCTGGGCCTTGTCATTCAAGAGATGATCCCCGGCGTTGGACAAGGGGAATGCGGCTCTGGTGTATTGCAGCTGGTCGATCCTTCGACCGGAATGCCGCAGATCACGGGCCGTTATCTGAGTCAAAGCCAGGGTCGGGATGCGCTGGGCGAAGGTGTTTCCGCCTTGTATCTGGAAAAAGACGAGCGTGGTCAGTCTCTTGAGGATGTCGCGCCCGAAGCCTTTGCTGACCTCAAGGCCCACGCGGCCGCCATGCGGGAAAAGCTGCGCGAGGAAATGCAGGTTGAGTTCGTGATCGAAAGCGGTCGGGTGCACATTCTGGATGGCGTACGCGTGCAGCGCGGCTCGCGCGCGGGGATGCGGATCGCGGTGCGGCTGGCCGAGGACGGCATCATCCCGCGTCAGGAAGCGGTGATGCGGATTGACCCGCATTCCCTGAACGAGTTGCTGCACCGTCAGGTTCATCCTGAAGCCAGACGCGATGTTCTGACCACCGGGATCGGTGCAAGCCCCGGTGCCGCGACCGGCAAGATCGTGTTCACCGCCGCCGAAGCCCAGGCCAGCGCCGCGCGCGGAGAGCCTTGTATTCTGGTACGGCGCGAAACCTCGCCCGAAGACGTGCGCGGGATGCATGCGGCGGTGGCCGTGCTGACCGAAAAGGGCGGCATGACCAGCCATGCGGCGGTGATCGGGCGCGGATTGGGTCTGCCATGTATCGTCGGCGCGTCCGAGATGCGGTTTCAAACGAAGAAGAAACAACTCTCGGCCCCGGACGGGCGGGTGTTCAAGACAGGCGATACGCTGACAATTGACGGCAGCTCGGGGCAGGTTTTGGCAGGAACGCCAGCGATGCTGGAAGCGGCTTTGGATGATTGCTTTCAGACCTTGATGGCCTGGGCTGATGCCGAACGCGATATTGAAATCCGCGCCAACGCCGACACGCCAGCCGATGCCCAGACGGCCCGGAATTTTCAAGCGCAAGGGATCGGGTTGTGCCGGACCGAACACATGTTCTTTGATCCCGGTCGCCTGACAGTGATGCGCGAGATGATTTTTGCGCAGACCCCGTCCGGGCGTGCCGCCGTGCTGGAACGGCTTTTGCCCATGCAGCGGCAGGATTTCATGCAGCTGTTCCGAATCATGGAAGGGCAGCCGGTCTGTATCCGACTGTTTGACCCGCCGCTGCATGAGTTTCTGCCCACCACCCGCAGCGGTCAGCGTGAATTGGCCGAAGCGCTGGACCTGCCGGTGTCGGATGTCGAACGCCGCGTCAGCTCGATGAGCGAATATAACCCGATGCTGGGCCTGCGCGGTGTACGCCTGGGCGTGACTGTGCCTGAAATCTACGACATGCAGGCCCGCGCGATTTTCGAGGCAACGCTGGACGCCAGCAAGGACGGCGCGCCGGTTGTGCCAGAGGTGATGATCCCTCTGGTCTCGGCCAAGCGTGAGGTTGAACTGGTCAAAACACGTA
This sequence comes from Ruegeria sp. K11, assembly GCF_056531905.1. Taxonomy (NCBI): domain Bacteria; kingdom Pseudomonadati; phylum Pseudomonadota; class Alphaproteobacteria; order Rhodobacterales; family Roseobacteraceae; genus Ruegeria; species Ruegeria sp. K11. Next base: position 249,595 of record NZ_JBQFMP010000003.1, on the reverse strand, counting down.
TTGACGCCGTTGCAGCCGAGGTGGCCTCGGAGCGCGGGCAGGAGTTCGATTACAGGCTCGGTGTGATGGTTGAAACGCCCCGCGCCTGCCTTCGGGCAGACGAGATCGCACCGCATTCCGCGTTTTTGAGCTTTGGAACCAATGACTTGACGCAAATGACCTATGGGCTGTCCCGCGACGATGCCGGGCGGTTCATGTCAGCTTATGTGCGTTTGGGCGTGTTTGGCGAAGACCCGTTTCACGTTCTTGACGCGGATGGGGTCGGGGAACTGTTGCGGTTGGGCGCGGAACGTGGCCGGGCCGCGCAGCCGGATGTGACGTTGTCGGTCTGTGGCGAGCACGGGGGCAACCCCGAATCAATCGCCATATGCCGGGCGCTGGGCTTCGACTATGTTTCCTGTTCGCCCTTCCGGGTTCCGGTCGCTCGGCTGTCTGCCGCTCAACTGGCGATTTCGTCCAAACTTGGGGGTTGACTTATTGTCTCCACCCTAGAAATAGTGGTGCAACACACGTCACGCTGTCGAAATTTTTTGACTGCGTGAGCGGGTTTTTTCTTGCCTTTTTAAGAAAACTAGACGTTTGCCCCTAAGTGGGGTATCAGCCTCGTCGCGCCCGCCGGGGGAGGGTTTGGCGCGTTAAAGTGCCTGTGCGAGGTTATCTGATGAGAAGCTACATAATGGCTGCTGCCGTAATGGCGGCAACCGTGCTGCCAAGTATGTCCTATGCTGACCAGCGGGACAGCGAGACCGATATTGTGGACGTGGTCGCCCGGAAGGAATTGTCCGGGCAGAATTTCCGCGATTACCTGACTTTGTTCCAGCCGCGCAAGCCGCTGGACAAGGTAGAAGTATCCTACACAAAAGGGTGGTTGGATGAACAGCCCAAAGCGACCGGGGACGAGGGATTCAAGTGCCTTGCCGAGGCGCTGTATTTCGAAGCGCGCGGTGAAAGTGTTCGCGGTCAGTTCGCGGTTGCCGAGGTTATTCTGAACCGGGTTGATAGTGCCCGCTTTCCGAATACGCTGTGCGGGGTGATCCGGCAGGGCACCGGCAAAAAATACCAATGTCAGTTCACTTATACCTGCGATGGTCGGAAAGAGATCATCCGGGAAAAGCGCGCGTATGAGCGGGTCTCAAAAGTGGCGCGCGCGGCGATTGACGGCAGGGCAGATAAACTGACCGATGGTGCCACGCATTACCACACCAAGGCGGTTCGCCCATCCTGGTCCAAGGTCTACAAGGAAACGACGCGGATCGGAGTGCACATCTTCTATCGGCACAACTACCGCACTGCGCGTAACTGATTGCCGCACCCGCGCTGGAAGGTGGGTGGCGCTGGGTAATATGAACTCTATGTTGCGGGCCAGGAGGCCCGCAATGACTTTTTCCCGCAGACAATTCCTGCAAGCAACAACCGCGTGTTTGGTCCTGCCCCGTTCGGTGCATGCCGCACTGCCCGAGTTGGTGGTCCGGCCGTCTTCGCAACAGATTGCGCCGGATGGGTATCCTGAAACAAATATCTGGAGCTATGGCGGCTCCGTGCCCGGTCTCGAAATTCGCGTCCGGCAAGGCGCGCGGGTGCAGCGTCGCGTGCTCAATCAATTGCCGCAGCCAACCACGGTTCATTGGCATGGCATTCGGATCGACAACGCCATGGATGGTGTGCCTGGCCTGACGCAAGAGGTCATCGCGACCGGCAGCGGTTTTGATTATGATTTTGTGGTCCCCGACGCAGGAACCTATTGGTATCACGCACATAACCGCTCGGTGGAGCAGGTGGCGCGGGGGCTTTATGGTCCGTTGATTGTGGAGGAATCCGCCGGGCCTGATGTGGATCAGGATGTGACCCTGATGTTGGATGACTGGCGCCTTGATCCCGAAAGCGGTCAGATCAGTGATGACTTTCAGAACGGTCACGACCTCAGCCATGCGGGGCGTTTGGGCAATCTTTTTACCGTGAATGGTCAGATCGACCCGGCCTATCCCGTGCGTTCCAATGAGCGGTTGAGGTTGCGGCTGATAAATGCGGCCAATGCGCGGATCTTTGATGTCGGTCTGGATGGGCTGACCGGCTGGATCGCGGCGCTGGATGGAATGCCGTTGGATGCGCCGCTGCGAATCGATGGGAGCTTTCCGCTTGGGCCTGCGCAACGCGCCGATCTGATCGTGGATGTCACAAGTGGGGTTGGAGGAGTTGCAAGCTTAACCAGCGCCGAAAGGGATGGAACCTTTGGGCTGGTCGGTTTTCCGGTGTCGGAGGCTGCGGCATCTGGGCCACGAGAGGGCTTTGACCCTCTGCCGCCCAACCCGGTGCCCGACTTCTCTGTGCAGGAAGCGCCACTGCACCGGATGACCATGCAGGGCGGGGCCATGCGATGGCTTGACAACGCAATTTTGGGCGATACCGAGCTATCTGGTCAGGAGTTGGCACAGTTGGGGCGGTTCTGGGCCCTGAACGGATATGCCGAGCGCCCGCAAGATCCGTTTCTGGATACGACCATCGGGCAGGTGCATCGCATTGAGTTCGCGAACCAAACAGCCTTTCCGCATGCAATGCATCTGCACGGGCATCATTTCCGTCTGCTGATGCAAGACGGCAGTCTTGGTCCCTGGCGAGATACCGTGTTGGTCGGACGCGGCCAAACCCGGCAGATTGCCCTGATGGCGGATAATCCCGGGGATTGGTTGTTGCACTGCCATATGCTGGGCCACGCCGCATCGGGCATGATGAGCTGGTTTCGCGTGACCTGACGCCGCATTCGACGGGTGGAAAGGCGTTTGCTGCGGTGTTATACGCCCGCGCAACGCTTAATTTGGGCACATAGTCCACCGAGCCCGAAAAGGTCCGTCGCATGAGTTCTGAAATCCGTCTTGCTTTCGCGCACCCGTCCGAACGAGCCGAAGCGACGGCTGCGTGCGGACCTCTGGACCGAATTTCGTTGCGCGACCACATCGTTGAAGTCGAGATCGGTGCCTTTCAGGCCGAGAGGGGTACCACGCAGCGCATCTGTTTTAATGTGGTGGTCGAGGTGCGGCCCCTGACCGACCCGATTGATGATGATGTGGATCGCATCCTGTCTTACGACCGTGTCACCGAAGCGATCGCCTTTGAGTTGGCCGCCGAGCGTTTGAACCTGCTTGAAACGTTGGCAGAGCGTGTGGCCGAACGCATTTTACTTGAGCCTCAGGCAGTAAGAGCCTTTGTTCGCATCGAAAAACTGGATCGCGGCCCAGGTGCGCTTGGGGTCGAGATCGTGCGCAGCATGGATGCCACGCATCACGATGTTGCCGAAGAAGAACGCCCCCATCCCCGGCTGGTGTTCCTGTCGAACGAGGCCATCGCCTCGGGCAATCTGACCGGCTGGATCGACCAGCTCGAGAACCGACAGCGCCCTCCGATCTTGTGCGTCGGTGCGGCCGATCTGGCGGTGCCGCAGACAGGTCATGCGATGACCCAGCGCCGCATCGACCTGCTGGCGATCGAGCAGAACGCCTGGGTTCTGGCCGCGCGGGATCATCGCTGTGTGGTGGTCTCGACCCGGACCGAGCTGGATTGGGCGATGAAGAATGGTCAGATTTGCGTCTGGGCGCCGTCCAAGATCGTGCTGGACGCGGTCGATGGCCCCTCGGCGGCGCCGTCTGACGCGGTGGCTCTGGCAGCGTGGTTTGCCGCAACTTTTGAGGCCAGCGAGATGCTGGTGATCGGGGGCGATTTGCCTGAGACCCCAAAAACGCCATTGCGTGCGGTTTCGGTGGAACAGGCCAAGTTGTGACGACCTATTATCGACCGCTTGTGCAGCACGGACCGATGCGCCCAGAGGGCGCAGTATCGCTGGCCGGGCAATCCTTGTGGTTTACGCATGCCGAATGTTTGCAGCGTGATGAGAATTCACGCATTGTAGATATTGATTTTATACCAAAGACTTATCTGGATAAGCTTACGCGGTCTCGCGCGCCCGTTTCGGGGCTGGATATGGCACGGTCGCAGATCATGGGCATTTTGAACGCCACGCCAGACAGTTTCTCGGATGGTGGCGTGCACAATTCGGTCGACGCAGCCCGCGCCGCCGCCGCCATGATGGTGGCGCATGGGGCGAGCATTCTGGATATCGGCGGGGAATCAACGCGCCCCGGTGCCGATTTTGTGCCCGAAGACGTAGAGATCACCCGGACGCAGCCGCTGATCGAAGCGATCCGGGACGAGACCGATGTGCTGATCTCGATAGACACCCGCAAGGTCAGCGTCGCCAGGGCCACGCATGAGGCCGGGGCGGGGCTGATCAATGATGTCTCGGGCTTTACCTTTGATCCACAACTTGCGCCGTTTTGCGCCAGCATCGGCGCGCCGGTCTGCGTGATGCATATGCAGGGCGATCCCGGCACGATGCAGGACGATCCGCATTACGACGACGTGCTGCTGGACGTCTACGATTTCCTTGAAACGCAGATCGCGCATCTGGAAAGCCTCGGGCTAAGCCGGGACCTGATTATCGTCGATCCGGGCATAGGTTTTGGCAAATCCACCGAGCACAACCTGACGCTTTTGCGCAATCTCAGCCTGTTTCATGGGCTCGGTTGCCCGATCTTGTTGGGAGTATCTCGCAAAGGCATCATTGGTGAAGTCGGCAAAGAGCCGCGCAAGGATGCCCGCGCACCGGGATCAATTGCGGTGGCTCTGGCAGGATTGTCACAAGGTGTGCAGATTATACGTGCCCATGATGTGGCCGAGACGGCTCAGGCCTTGCGTCTGTGGGCTGCCGTCCGGTAGGGCGGGTGCACATAATTGAGGAGTAGATCTGATGCGCAAGCTGTTCGGAACCGACGGGGTGCGGGGCACCGCCAACACGCATCCGATGACGGCTGAGATGGCCTTGCGCATGGGGGCCGCAGTGGGCCGTTACTTCCGCCGGGACGCCGGTGGCGTGCACCGGGTTGTCATTGGCAAGGACACGCGGCTGTCGGGTTATATGCTGGAAAACGCGCTGACGGCGGGCCTGACCTCGACCGGGATGAACGTGCTGTTATTGGGGCCGGTGCCGACGCCTGCGGTGGGCTTGATGACCCGGTCGATGCGGGCGGATCTGGGTGTGATGATCTCGGCCAGTCACAACCCGGCCGAGGATAACGGGATCAAGTTTTTCGGGCCGGACGGGTTCAAGCTGTCGGATCAGGCCGAGTTTGAGATCGAACGTTTGATCGAAGAGGGCGTGAACCCGGCGCAGGCCAAGAATATCGGCCGCGCCCGCCGGGTCGATGACGCACGGTTCCGCTATGGCGAGCGGGTGAAATCCTCGCTGCCGCGCGACGTTCGGCTGGATGGGCTGAAGGTGGTGATCGACTGTGCCAACGGGGCAGCGCACCGGACGGCTCCGGAAGTGCTGTGGGAGCTTGGGGCAGATGTCATTCCGATTGGCGTCTCGCCGGATGGTAAGAACATCAATCTGGACTGCGGATCGACCAAACCGCGCGTGGCTGTGGAAACTGTGGTTGCTCATGGTGCGGATGTGGGCATCTGCCTGGATGGTGATGCCGACCGGGTTGTGGTGATCGACGAAACCGGCGCGGTTGCGGATGGCGATCAACTGATGGCCCTTTTGGCGGGCGCATGGTCGCGCGCTGACCGGCTCAAGGGCGGTGCCTTGGTCGCGACGGTGATGTCGAACCTCGGGCTGGAGCGGCATCTGGCGGGGCAGGGTTTGCGGTTGGAGCGGACGACCGTTGGCGACCGCTATGTGGTCGAGCGGATGCGCGAAGGCGGTTTCAACCTGGGCGGCGAACAATCCGGTCATATCGTGATGAGCGATTATGCCACCACGGGCGATGGGTTGATGGCAGGTCTGCATTTTCTGGCCGAGATGGTGTTGTCTGAAAAGAAAGCCTCGGAACTGGCGCATCAGTTCGAGACCGTTCCGCAATTGCTTAAGAATGTGCGCTTCGCGGCGGGACAAGCGCCGCTTGAGGCGGCGAACGTCAAGACTGCGATCTCAGATGCCGAAGCGCGGTTGAATGGACAGGGTCGTCTTTTGATCCGTAAGTCAGGCACCGAACCTCTGATCCGCGTGATGGCTGAATGCGAGGATGCGGCCCTGTTGACACAGGTGGTTGATGGCATCGTGGCCGAGGTCGAGGCAGTTGCGGGTTAACACCCGATCAGCATTTTGCGCAGGCTGAACCACTGGCTGATGGCCAGCCCGCACAGGATCATGACCAGCGCGATGAAAAAGCGCAGCGGTAGGGCCTCGGACAATATCCACGCTCCGAACACCATCGACCAGATGGGTACCTGATAGTTTACCAAGGTCATGAACACCGATCCCGCGCTGAGGATGATCGATACGCGCAGCAGCGTGGCGAAAGCCGTGGGGATCAGGCCCAAAACGATGATCGCCAGCCCCGAACGGGCGCCTTGCCACGATGGAAGCCCCTCGGTCATGACCATGATCGGCAACAGGATGACTGCGCCTACGACCAGCGTCAGGGCCGACAGAACCGCCGGATCAATCGGTGGGCAGCGTCGTGTAAAGATGGAAGAGCTCGCATAGCAAAGCGCTGCTCCGACGCAGGCCAGTTGCGCCAGCGGTTCGGCCCCCTGACCCAGTTTTGCCAGTCCCGGCCCGATCAGCACCAGCGCACCCGAGAAACCCAAAGAGACCCCGACCAACCGGCGCAGATTCATGGGCTCGTCCGAGAAGAAATGCGCAAGCGGCAAAACCATGAGCGGAACCGCCGCCATGGACAGGCCCGCGAAGGCTGAGGGCACATATTGCTGCCCCCAGCTTAGCAGGACAAAGGGCAGGGCGGTGGACAGCACTCCGATCACCGTGATCGAGGTCCACAAGGCCCCGTCGATGCGCGGCAATCTGCGCCCGGTCAGCCGCATCAGCACCAGCAACATGACCGCGCCCAATGTGGTGCGCGCAGTGGCCACGGTCACCGGGCCATAGCCTTCCAGCGCTATGGCGACGACCATAAACGTCGCGCCCCAGATCAGACCCAGAGCGATGACGCCGCCCCAGTCACGGTGGTTGGGTTGTTGAACCATTCCATCCCCTTATCCCGCAACTCGGGCAGTGTCACGGGGTGTTCTTGACTTTATGTAAGTTCATACTTACCGTTAGTCATGGCTTACCAAGATGTGTTTTCAACACTGGGCGACGCCACCCGCCGTCAGGTTTTTGAGGCCGTCGCCGCGCGCCCCCGCGCAGTTGGGGATTTGGCCGCAGACCTGCCGGTCAGCCGCCCTGCGGTATCCCAACATCTGAAGGTTTTGTCCGACGCCGGTCTGGTCATTTGCCGCGCGGAAGGCACGCGCCGAATCTATGCCGCTCGGCCGGAAGGTCTTGCCGAGATGCGCGCTTGGCTTGATCGGTATTGGACAGATGTATTGCAGAGCTTCGCAACCGAAGTGAACGAAGGACAAGGTGGATGACTGACCCAATCATCAAGACCATTGTTGTGAACGCAACGCCGGATCGTGCGTTTGATGTCTTTGTGAACCGGATCGCCAAGTGGTGGCCGCTGGAGGGTCACGCCGTTTCAGCAGCTAAAGGGCAGGCTGCGCTGGCGGTTGTGATCGAACCCCGGGTCGGTGGCGCCATCTATGAGACCATGTTTGACGGAGAGCGCGAGGATTGGGGGGAGGTACTGGTTTTTGAAGAGGGCCGGCGGCTGGCGTTCAGCTGGCACCCGGGCACGAACAAAGACCGCCCGACCCGGGTGGAGGTGGCCTTTGAAGCGCAAGACGTGGCGCAGACAAAAGTCACACTGACCCATTCGGGTTGGGAGGTCTGGGCAAGCGACGCGCCCGACAAGCGCTCCGGATATGACAGCGGCTGGGATTATGTGCTGGGCGACTGCTACGCGAATGCCGTCGCCAACTAGAAAGGGCGACCGCGCGGGCCGCCCTTTCGTTGACTGAAGTCAGTCTTGGGTCGTTTTGCGTTTGATTTGAACCGAAATACGCTGTCTCTCCCTTCGGTCGAACGCGCATTTCGATGCTTTTTTTCAGATCAAACGCTGAACGCCTCAGTTCTTTTCTTTGTCGACCATTTTGCCGGCCGAGATCCAAGGCATCATGGCGCGCAGTTTCGCGCCGGTTTCTTCGATCATGTGCTCGTCATTGGCACGGCGCGATGCTTTGATGGTCGGCTGGCCAACGGCGTTTTCCAGCATGAAGTCGCGAACGAACTTGCCCTGCTGAATGTCGCTGAGGACCTCTTTCATACGCGCTTTGGTCTCGTCATATTTCAGGATACGCGGGCCGGTGACGTACTGGCCGTACTCGGCGGTGTTCGAGATCGAGTAATCCATGTTGGCAATGCCGCCTTCGTAGATCAGGTCAACGATCAGCTTCACTTCGTGCAGACATTCGAAATAGGCCATTTCGGGCGCGTAACCGGCTTCGACCAGCGTTTCAAAGCCGCAGCGGATCAGTTCAACCAGACCGCCGCACAGAACGGCCTGCTCACCGAACAGGTCGGTTTCGCATTCTTCGCGGAAGTTGGTTTCGATGATGCCCGAACGACCGCCGCCGATGGCCGAGCAATAGGACAGGCCAATTTCCAGCGCTTTGCCGGTTTCGTCTTTGTCAACGGCCACCAGACAGGGCACGCCGCCGCCTTTGGTGTATTCGCCGCGTACGGTGTGGCCGGGGCCTTTGGGGGCCATCATGATGACGTCGACGCCCTCTTTCGGCTCGATCAGGCCGAAATGGACGTTCAGGCCGTGGGCAAATGCGATGGCAGCTCCGGGCTTGATGTTGTCATGCACGTATTTCTTGTAGGTCTCGGCCTGCAATTCGTCGGGCATGGTGAACATGATCAGGTCGCACCAGGCCGCCGCTTCGGCGATGCCCATGACTTCCAGACCTTCCGCTTCGGCTTTCTTGGCCGAGGCCGACCCTTCGCGCAGCGCGACGACAAGGTTCTTGGCGCCCGAGTCGCGCAGGTTCAGCGCATGGGCGTGACCTTGCGAACCATAGCCCAGGATGGCCACTTTTTTGTCTTTGATCAGGTTGATATCGCAATCGCGATCATAATAGACGCGCATGTTGCCGGTCCTTTCTGTTTCGATTGCGGTGCTTTTATCCTGAAGTCGGGGTATTGGCGATAGCGTTGGGATTGAGTATTTGAGGAAAAGATGAAGAATCATTCTCGGAATTTCGAAGTTTTGTGAAAATCATGCTTGATGACATCGATCGACGTATTCTGCGGCATTTTCAGGCCGAGCCCAGCCTGACAGTGGCGGATTTGGCTGATCGCTGTCGGATCAGTCAGGGGGTTTGTTGGCGGCGGATCGAAAAGATGCAGGCATCAGGCGTTATTGAGGGGCAGGAGGCCGTGATTGACTGGGCGGCGTTGGGATATGCGGTGGAGGTGTCGCTACGCATCACGCTGGACAAGACGCAGGCGCGGGCATTTGACGATTTCACAGAAGCCGCGCGTGATGTGGCCGAAGTGATCGAGATCCAGACTTTTCTGGGCCGGGTGGATGTAAGGTTATCTGTTCTGGCGCGAGATATGGCGCATTATCAGCAGGTCTACCGCGATAGGATTCTGACGTTGCCTCATATCGCGGATATCGAAGCGCTGATGCATATCACGCGTCTCAAACGTGACGAGGCTTTGCCGGTATGATCGAATTGGATGGAACAGACCGCAGGATTTTACGGGCGCTGGTTCAGGATGCGACGCAAAGTGCAGGGGCGTTGGGGCGTCGGTTTGGGCTGTCTCAGCCTGCTACGTGGCGGCGTATTCGGCGGTTGGAGGAGGCGGGTGTCATTGCTGGCCGTCGATTGCGTCTGAATGCCGAAGCTTTGGGCTTTGGGGTGACCGTCTTTCTGGGGGTTAAGCTGGCCCGCAAGGGGCATGTCAGTCTGGAAGATTTCGAGCGTGCCGTCAGCGCCATTCCCGAAGTCCAGACGGTGGAACATGTGCTGGGTTTGTACGATTACAGATTGCGGGTTGTTGCGCGGGATCTGTCGGATTTCGAACGTGTTTTACGACGACGCATCATGACTTTGCCGGGCGCGGGCGAGGTCGAAGCCAACGTGTTGCTGAGCGAAGAACGACTGCCCGGTCCGATCGGATAGCGCCAATTCAGTATTTGGTGCGGAGCCGAAAACCCGGGTGATGGGTCATACGGGCGAATGTCATGGGTTGCCCGTCTTTCCATGTGGTACGTTCCAGTTGGATCATGGATGCGCCAGCGGTGGTGCCCATAAACTCGGCTAGCCGGGCATCGGCGGAGACGGCGCAAAACGCGATCTCGGCTTCGGTGAAAGGGGCGGTGTTCAACAACCACTCATGCGGGCCCGAGGTTTTCAGATCGGCTTGTTCGATTTCCGGAACTGTGTCGATGTTGATCCAGCGTTCCTCAAGCTGGAAGGGGCGGTTATCGGCATAGTGCATGCAGATCACATGCAGGACCCGGGCACCGGGTTGCACATTCATCTGTGATGTCAGCCAGCCCGGGCTGTTGACCACGTTGCGTTCGACCAGGGCATAGCGGTAGGTGGAATTTTGGTTTTCAACCTCTTGCCGGGCCAGCGAAATCTCCAGCTTGGCTTGTTTGCGTGGCTCTTTCTTGACGCGCGTTCCGCTTTTGCGCTTGCGTTCGACGAACCCCTGTTCAGCCAATTCCCGAAGTGCGCGGTTGACCGTGGCGCGGGCACAGTTGAATTCTTCGGCCAACTGGGTTTCTGTCGGAAGAAGCGAGCCCTGTGGCCAGATGCGGGCTTCGATCCGTCGTTTAACTTCATCCCGAACAACCTGAAAACTAATGCGCTTTTGCAAAGTCACGAGTTACTTAATCCATTCAAGTTCAAAGTGAGTGTATCTGTTCAGAAACACGTCATAGTGTAAAGAGGTGGTGACACTGGTTAGCGTCATCTCGGCTATTTGTTGCATAGGATTTCCTCAATTAAAACCTCAGGTTGAAGGTTCCCTAGGGTCAACCTTCCCCAAGGATTAGCGCTTTACCGGCAAGACCCGAGCGTGCAAAACATTTGTGAAACTGGAAAGGACGCTAAAATGCCTGCACTGCTGGAAACTGTGGACCCGGATGGCCTGGAAGAATTCTCGGTCGTGTTTACCGATCGGTCTCTCAATCATATGTCTGCAAGCTTTCAGCAGGTCATGCGGGATATCTCGGACATGTTGTGTGCGGTTTACAACGCGGATGGGGTTGCGGTGATCCCGGGGGGCGGGACCTACGGCATGGAAGCCGTGGCGCGTCAGTTTGCGCGTGGGGCGACGGCTGTTGTGGTGCGCAACGGTTGGTTCTCCTACCGGTGGAGCCAGATATTTGAATCCGGGGCATTGACCGAAACCACCACCGTTCTCAAAGCGCGACAAACGGGCAATTCCAGCCCGTCTCCTTTTGCCCCGGCACCGATTGATGAGGTGGTTGCGACCATTCGGGAACAGCGGCCCCAGATCGTTTTTGCACCGCATGTGGAAACTTCGGCTGGTGTGATCCTGCCCGATGACTACGTCACCGCGATGGCGGAGGCTGCCCATGAGGTCGGCGCGCTGATGGTTCTGGACTGTATCGCATCGGGGTGTGCCTGGATCGACATGAAGGCGACCGGTGTGGATGTTCTGATCTCGGCCCCGCAAAAAGGGTGGAGCGCGTCGCCCTGTGCCGGGTTGGTTATGCTGTCGGAGCGTGCCGAAGCGCGGTTGCAGGAGACGGACTCGGATAGTTTCGCCATCGATCTGAAGAAGTGGCGACAGATCATGCAGGCCTATGAAGCGGGCGGGCATGCCTACCACGCTACCATGCCGACGGATGCGCTCCGGGCATTCCGGGATACGATGGTTGAAACCCGCGATTATGGCTTTGAAAAGCTGCGCGACGCGCAGTGGGCCTTGGGTGACGGCGTGCGGGCGATGTTGAAGGACAAAGGCATCGTTTCTGTCGCTGCCGACGGATTCGGAGCGCCGGGTGTCGTGGTGAGCTATACGTCGGACCCGGAGGTACAGAATGGCAAGAAATTTGCCGCTCAGGGGATGCAAATCGCGGCGGGGGTGCCTTTGCAATGCGACGAGCCCGAGGGGTTCAGCACCTTCCGTCTGGGTCTGTTCGGCCTTGATAAACTGTATGACGTGGAGGGCACGATTGCGCGTCTGCGGCGGGTTCTGGATCAGGTGGTTTAGGCACCGCCTCAGCGCACGCCGAGACCCATCTGCATCAGAGTTTTGCGCACGGGTGGCAGGGAATACAGCGCGTTCAGCCCCATCGCCCGCGCATCGCGCAGCGGTCGTGTCTCGATCATCGAGGCGCGGTTCAGAAGATCAATACCTTTGACACGCAGTTCGATCTCGGTGTGGCGCGCCTTGTGATAAGCCTGCAGCATTTGCGCGTCGCCCAATCCCTCGGGGCGGACCTGCGCCAGGTCCAGCAGGCTGCGCAGATCACCCAGTGACATATTCAGCCCCTGCGCGCCGATGGGGGGCACCACATGCGCGGCCTCGGCCATCAGGGCGACGCGTTCGCCCGACAGCCGCTCCGCCGACTGGGTGATTATCGGCCAGATGGTCCGGCGCGAAGCCAGCTTCAGCGGCCCGAACAACCCGCAGGAGCGTTCGGTCATCGCCGCTTCGAATGCCGTGTCCTCAAGGTTCAGCAGTTCCACAGCGCGCGGACCGCGTTCCATCCAGACGATTGCCGAGGACGGCTGATTCTGCCAATCCGGCAGGGGCACCAGCGTGAAAGGGCCGCCCGAACGGTGGATTTCCGTCGAAATATTCTCATGCGGGGTGGGGTGAGTGACCGCAAAGGCCAGTGCCTTCTGTCCATAGCGCGTGGTGCGCACATCAATTCCCGCTGCTTCGCGCATGGGTGAATTGCGCCCATCGGCGGCCACCACAAGCTTGCACCGGATGCGACTGCCATCGCTCAGGCCGACGCGGGCCTCATTGGTGCGGGTGAACAGGCTGACGGTGCCGGTGCCGGGTCGGAAATCAACATTGGGCAGTTCGGCCAGCCGGGCCACCATTTCGCGCCGCAGTAGCCAGTTGGGAAGGTTCCAGCCAAAGGGCTGGTCCGAGATGTCGGCAGCATTGAAATCGCGCACCACGCGAGGTTCCGGCACGTCGCCGCCCGCGTCCACGATCCGCATGATTTGCAAGGGGGCTGCATGGGCATCCAACCGAGCCCAGAGACCGCATTGCTCCAGCAAGCCATGGGCAGGCTGCAGAAACGCGGTGGTGCGCAGGTCTGACCCGTCAACATCCCGCTCGGTGATTGGCGGTGTGGGGTCAACGCAGATCACGTCGAACCCGGCGGCACCAAACGCGGCGGCAGCGGTCAGTCCGGCGATGCCGCCACCGGAAATCAGGATGTCGCAGCTATCTGTCATGACCTTGGCCTCCGTACTCTGGCGCAGACCCTAGAGCGGTTCTGAACCGGGTGCCAAGTGACATCCTGTCCCGTGCATCAGCCGCGCGAGATCAGGATCAGAATCAGGTACATCACCGGCACCATCATAAGGGCAGGGATATAAAGCCCCGGTAACCCGAACAGCATGACCGAACATCCCCACATGCTGAAGATCGCAAGCGCGGTATAGCCCCAGTCTTCGCCCTCGCCATGAGCGGCGTCGCGGGCCATCCAGCCAAACAGGGGAATCGCAAATAACAGGCGCTGCCAGACGGGCAGGCGCCGAAATGTATCGGTCGCGCTCATGGGGTTTCTCCGGTTCTGTTCGTCGCTCCTGCGCATATAGGGGCAAGCCCACGCCTGCAGGATGTGCAGATCGTCGCAGTGTGACAGCCTATCGCAGGCGGCCCAGAAATGCGGTCAGATCGTCGGTGTGATGATGAATGTGATCGGCCTCATGGGGGTCGGGCGCGACGTGAACGGTGCGCATTCCCATCTCATGTGGGGCCGCAAGATTGCGGGGATCATCTTCGAACATTGCCGCCAGTCCGGCGTCAATTCCATCCTGTGCGAAGATCGCCTCGAACGCGGCCTTTTGCGGTTTTGGCCGGTATTGCGCGTGCTCGATCCCGTAGATTGCATCGAACAAGCCGCTCAGGCCACGAGCATCTAGAACCCGCTCGGCATATGGGGCGCTGCCATTGGTATAGACGATGCGGCGACCGGGTAGGGACCGGATGTGATCGGCCAGTTCCGCGTCGGGGTCCATATGGCTCATATCGACCTGATGCACTGCGTGCAGATACGGGTCGGGGTCCAGATCATGTTCCGCCATCAGACCGGCCAGAGTGGTACCGTATTCGCGCCAGTAATGTGATCGCAGCCGATCCGCTTCGGCCCGGTCCACACCGATGGCGCGCACGACGTAATCCGTCATCAGAACCTCGATCTGATCGAACAGGCGCATATGTGGCGGATATAGCGTGTTGTCGAGGTCGAACACCCATTGGGTGACGTGGGAAAAAGCGGGTTTGACCATGATTTCGGTTTAGGCCTCCCGGGCGCGGTTTTCAATGCCACACTTGATTGCGGGGGCGCGGGCCGGATAGACAGGTCCGAACGAGGAGATAAAACACCCGATGCCCCAATCGAAACATCCCACCAAAGATGCCTATAGCCTGATTCTCGAAGCGATCGACGTGGGCGTTTACAAGCCCGGTGACCGATTGGTGGAAAGCGAGTTGGCCGAGCGTTTCGGAGTCTCGCGCACACCGATCCGCGAAGCCCTGCAGAGGCTTGAAACGCAATCGCTGCTGGAGCGGGACGGGCGATCGCTGATCGTGGCTTCGCTGGATCACAACCAAATGGCCGAGCTGTACGTGGTCCGTCGCGAATTGGAAGGGCTGGCGGCCAGACTGGCGGCCAAGCATGCGACCGAGGAAGAGATCAGGGTTCTGCAGGATATGGTCGAGGCAGATGATCAGTTGGTGAACGATCCCACGGCTCTGTCACGTGCAAATCGCCGGTTTCATGAACAGATCCATCTGGCCTCGCATAACCGGTATCTTGTGCAACAGCTGGACCTTGTACACCGGACTATGGCGCTGATGGCGACGACTTCGTTGGCGGTACAGGGCCGGGGCGAAATCGCCCAGAACGAACACAAGGCCATAGTCGATGCCATCGCCGCGCGTGATGAGGACGGAGCCGCGAAAGCCCTGCAGGATCATATTTCGGTGGCATTCATGACCCGGCTCAAACAGGATGCCGTGCGGCGTGAGAAATAGGATCACTTAAGGGGTCGCCGGTTCTTCACCCGCGTGACCATGCTGGGTTTTGTCCCAGAAAAACGGGTTCACCACCAGTTCCCACAAGGCTTTATAGGCAGCCAGAACGCCCATCGGGTAATACAGCATCATTGTGGGCACCCATGGCAAAAGAAACCGCTTTTGCCCGGCAATCACGCCCAAAGCGCCAACGATGAAGTTTGCCGCCTCGGCCGCCAGAAACAGATAGATCAGACCATTCAGCATCTCGGGCGTCAGGACGGCGTGAAACGGGTGGGGCAGGCCCAGTAGCACAAGCCAGAACGCCCAAAGGACCGGGGCCAGCAGAAACTGACCCAACGTGCCGAGAAAGAAAGCCTGAACGCCCAGAAAGCGCACAAGCCCAAGCTCTTTCAGCAAAAGGCGGGGCGTGCGCATATGCACGAGGTAGGTGACCATGAACCCCTTCAGCCAGCGAGACCGCTGCTTGACCCATGGCCAGGCACGGAAATTGGCCTCTTCATAAGTTGTGGTATCGATGATTTCGGTCCGATAGCCAGCCCGGCTCAACCGCACGCCCAAATCGGCATCCTCGGTGACGTTATGCGCGTCCCAGCCTCCCAGCTCCAACAGCTTGTCGCGCCGAAAGAAAAAGGTTGTTCCACCAAGAGGAACAACCAGGCCCAGCCGTGCAATGCCCCTGAGGATGATGCGAAACCAACCATTATATTCGATGGTGAAACAGCGCGCGCGCCAGTTTGTGCGGGGGTTGTAGTAATCCAGCATCCCCTGAAGACAGACGACATCTTCCGCAGCATTTGAGAAATGGTGCACCACCGTTTCGATCTGATCGGGGACGGGGGCGTCCTCGGCATCCCAAACGCCCAGAATATCGCCCCGGCAGAAATCCAGCGCGTAGTTCATCGCCCGAGGCTTCGTGGTCAGATCACCCAGTTTTGGCACTTCGAGCGCACGGATCCAGCTTGGCAGCGTCAGACACTCCAGCGCAGAGCGGGTGACTTCATCGTCTTCTTCTAGCACGAGGATGACGTCGAGCAGCGTTTTGGGATAGGTCAGCCGCTGCAACCGGGCAATCAGCACATCCGCGATTTCACGCTCTTTATAAAGCGGAACCAGAACAGAGACACAGGGCAGTTTTGACGGCGCAATCTGTGTGTGTTCCGACGTCACCCTGCGCGGCGTCAGGTAAGCCACAAGGCCCGCAAGTCGAAGCAACAGAAAGAGAACCAAAGTTGCAACCGTGACAGCCAGCACCAAACCAAGACCCGTGACAGGAAAGACGGCAAACAAGGCGCCCAGCAGCATCAGGCAGGCAAAGACGGTTGAGTGTGGGCGGATTGTCCAGTTTCGGCAGCTCTGCTCGGGGGTGACCCGCGTCTCGGCGGCTTGGGCCAGTGGCACAGCATGGCAACGGGCGATTGCCTGATCAATCTGATCGCTTTCCGCCAAAACAGGGACAACGGTCAGCCCATTGCCTGCCATAGCTGCGACAATCGTGGAGAACCGGTCAGGCCGCGCGGTTGCGATCAGCAATATCGGCCCCACCCGCATCCAAGGCACCACGTTGTGCGACAGCCAGAACGCAACGGGCATGATATTGCACAGCTCTGGCGTCGGGGGTGTCTGCGCAAGATCGGCAATCTGCAAACCGCTTTGGTCGGACAGCGCTGCCACAACTTCCTGCCGCGAAACCCAGCCCTGACCCACCAGTATCTCACCAACCGGGGCATCTTGGCTGTCCTGCAGATCCAGCGCTTGTGTCAGTTGTTCCGGTGTGATCGTGCCGCGGTTCAGCAGGCAGGTGCCCAGACGCTCGGGCGCCTGCCTGCTGTCAATTGGTTCGCTACGCGCCGCAGTTGGTAAATTCAGTTCGCCCACTGGTACATCCTGCCATGGTTAACGCATGGCAGGTTTGCGGCATTAGGGTTAACGCGCGGTTAACATTGATAAAGGTGAGGTTAAGCCTGTGCTTTTCGCCCGGCCATGGCTTCTGCGAAGCGTTCGAACAGATAAAAACTGTCCTGAGGGCCGGGTGATGCCTCGGGGTGGTACTGCACCGAATAAACCGGGCGATCGGTCATGCGGATACCGCAGTTCGAGCCATCGAACAGCGAGCGGTGCGTTTCCATGACACCCTCGGGCAGGGATTGCGTATCCACGGCAAATCCGTGGTTCATCGAGGTGATCTCGACCTTGCCGGTTTCCAGATCCTTGACCGGATGGTTCGCGCCGTGGTGGCCGTGGTTCATCTTGACGGTCTGACCACCCAGGGCCAGCGCCAGCATCTGGTGCCCAAGGCAAATGCCAAAGACCGGCAGGTCGGTGGTGTCCAGAACCTCCTTGATCATCGGCACGGCATATTCGCCGGTGGCGGCCGGGTCGCCGGGGCCGTTGGACAGGAACACGCCATCGGGATTATGCGCCAGAACCTCCGCAGCCGTGGCGGTGGCGGGCAGGACGGTCACATCACAACCAGCCGAGGCGAGACAGCGCAGGATGTTGCGCTTGGCCCCGAAATCCAGCGCCACGACCTTGTGCACAGGCGCTTCCTGCCGCTGGTAGCCATCGGGCCACGCCCAACGCATCTCATCCCAGCGATAGCTTTGGGCGCAGGTGACATCCTTGGCCAGATCCATACCTTCCAGCCCGGCAAAACCGCGCGCGGCGGCGACCAGAGCTTCGATGTCGAAATTGCCGTCGGGGTCATGGGCCAGTGCCACATGCGGCGCGCCCTGCTGACGAATGGCGCGGGTCAGGCGGCGGGTGTCGACGCCGCCGATGGCGATGCGGCCACGACGCGCCAACCAGCTTTTCAACTCTTCTGCCGAGCGCCAGTTGGATGGCTCTGTCGGGTCCCATTTGACCACCATGCCAGCAGCCACCGGATCGCCGGTTTCGTCATCTTCGGGGTTCACGCCGACATTGCCGATATGGGGGAAGGTGAAAGTCACAATCTGGCCCGCGTACGAGGGATCGGTCATGATCTCCTGATAACCGGTCATGGCGGTGTTGAAACACAGCTCGGCCACGGTCTGGCCGGTGGCGCCGAAGCCAACGCCGTAGAACAATGTTCCATCAGCCAGTGCCAGACATGCGGTGGGCTTGGACGGGGCGTTCTGGGCCATGGCGCGACTCTCCTGCAAGGTAAACCGGCGCATACCTAAGGGGGTTGGGCGCTTGGGTCAAGCCTGTTCAATTTTTGGGCTATCTATATAAATCAATGCCTTAGCCGTATTCATCTCCGGTTGTGCCTCGCTTTTTGTTTCGATATGGTCGGGGTTCCTTTGTCATGGGGATGGACAGACCATATGGATATGCGTTCGCGGGTGAACTCTGCCCTGAAGCAAGCAATGAAAGACAAAGAGGCCGAGCGTCTGTCGACGTTGCGCCTGATCAATGCTGCGATCAAGGATCGGGATATTGCGTCTCGGGCATCGGACAACGAAGAAGCCAAGGGCTGCGGCGATTCCGAGGTTCTTGAGATTCTTGGCAAAATGACCAAGCAGCGCAAGGAAAGCGCGCGCGCCTATGAAGAGGGCGGACGATTGGATCTGGCCGAGCGCGAACTGCGCGAGGTTGAAGTGATCGAGGAATTTCTGCCCAAGCAGCTGGACGAGGATGAGGTCAGCAAGGCGATACAGACCGCCATCACCGCCACCGGCGCGGGGTCGATCCGGGATATGGGCAAGGTCATGGGCGAGCTGAAGACGCGCTATACCGGCCAGATGGATTTCGGCAAGGTTGGTCCGATGGTCAAAGACCATCTGTGCGCAGCGTCCAGCGGCGGCTGATTATTCCTGCGCGGCAGGGTCGCGCAGTTTCTGGCTCAGATCATAATACAGCGCGATCCGCTCGTCTTCGGACAGGAATGCGCCGATTTCGACCTCTCGGCCATCTCCGATCAGGGTCACGTAATGTGGGACAGGGCCACCATGAGTGTGCATCTCGGGGCGTGCCCAATACCGGTTGCAATGCCATTCCAGAGGCGGTTTCCGAGGGGTGACGTGAATTAGATGCGCTTGTGTTCCGGTCAGGGTCAGTACCTCGAACACCCGGCGCGCGCGGTAATTGGCCTCGAAGGCCAACCATAAACCCAGAACAGTGATCAGCAGGAACGGCAGCAAGCCCCACAAGAGTACCGATCCCAGCACGGCCATCAACGGAATGAGACCGAACAGGAAGACGGCCAGAACGACCCCCATGGCCCCGCGCGGCGGCAGTGAGTTATGCGGCCAAAGACGCAGTTCCTGTTCCGTGTCCGAGGTCTGTTTCCAATGATAGGGCATGATTGAGAATTAGCGTAAAGCGTGCCGTGGGCAAAAGCCAAAATGTCAGACGACATGTCCCACGCGGGACCATGACAAAGCGTCGTCCAACCTGTCATCTCCCCAGAAAACCTCACCGCGCACAACAAAACTTGGCGCGCCGAAAATTCCCAGTTTGATGGCGGTTTCCGTTTCCTTTTCAAGGGCTGCAGCCGCGTCAGGGCTGCGTGCTCGGGCCAGCATGAGACGGGGATCTTGTTGGCATCGCAGCAGTGCCTCGGATATGGCGGCCTCGGATCCGGCTTCGACCCCGTCTTCGAACCAGATTCGATAAAGCGATTGCGTGAAAGACTGGCCCCAGTCATCCACCATTCCAAGCAGAGCCACCTGATTGGCAAGGGCAAGGTCCGAGATCGGGTAGGGCGCGGGCAGGTTGGCATGGATACGATACTTGGCCGCACGGCGTTCTATATCGCGCCACATGTAGGCCGATTTCGCAGGTTTGCCCGCGAAGGGAATATTCTGCTGCTGTGACATCACGGTGCGCACATTGAACGGACGCCAGTTGACGGTGGCGTCATGTTCGGCGCACCAAGCGCTTAGGCGTGTAACCGTCAGGAAGCTGTAAGTGCTGCCTATGGAGTACCAGAAGTCAATTTCAGGCATGTGACCCCTCCGGTTTGCCGGATGTCGTGCCCGTAACAGAATAGCGGATTTTTTCGGTTCTGGCGACCGTGCGACGCCTTAAGGCTGTGCAAAGAGAAAACCCCGCCGGTTTGGCGGGGTTTCATTTGGGTTTGATCAGGGATCAGTGCGCGTGGCCCTTGTCCCAGTCTTCCTGCTTGGGCAACTGCTCGAACGTGTGTTCGGGCGGCGGCGAGGGCAGGGTCCATTCCAGCGTGTCAGCATATTCGTTCCACGGGTTCGGACGGGTCTCACGCGCGCCACGCATCAGCGCGTAGATCACGATGCCGAAGAACAGCAGGAACGAAGCGAAGGATACGAACGCACCGATCGACGAAACGAAGTTCCACTGTGCGAACGCTTCGGGATAGTCGATATACCGGCGCGGCATGCCCTGACGGCCCAGGAAGTGCTGCGGGAAGAAGGTCAGGTTGGCGCCGATGAAGAACATCCAGAAGTGGATTTTGCCCCAGAACTCGGAATACTGACGGCCCGTCATCTTCGAGAAATAGAAGTACACGCCAGCGAAAATCGCAAAGACGGCACCCAGGCTCATCACATAGTGGAAGTGTGCCACCACGTAGTACGTGTCGTGATAGGCACGGTCCACACCGGCTTGGCTCAGAACCACACCGGTCACACCGCCAACGGTGAACAGGAACAGGAAGCCGAAGGCGAACAGCATGGGGGTTTTGAACTCGATCGAGCCGCCCCACATGGTCGCGATCCACGAGAAGACCTTAACGCCCGTGGGCACCGCAATGACCATTGTGGCCAGCATGAAATAGGCCTGCTGACGCAGCGACATGCCAACGGTGTACATGTGGTGCGCCCACACGACGAAGCCCAGCACACCAATCGCGATGATCGCCCAGACCATCGGCAGGTAGCCAAAGATCGGCTTGCGCGCGAAGGTCGCGATCACGTGGCTGATGATGCCGAAGCCGGGCAGGATCACGATGTACACTTCGGGGTGGCCGAAGAACCACAGGATGTGCTGATACAGGATCGGATCGCCACCGCCGGCGGGATCAAAGAAGGTGAAGCCAAAGTTGCGGTCCATCAGCAGCATGGTGATCGCGCCTGCCAGAACCGGCAGGGACAACAGAATCAGCCAAGAGGTGACGAAGATCGACCAGCTGAACAGCGGCACCTTGAACAGGGTCATGCCCGGGGCACGCATGTTCAGGAAGGTGGTGATCATATTGATCGCGCCGAGGATCGAGGAGGCGCCCGAAACGTGCACGGCAAAGATCGCAAGGTCCATGGACATGCCGCCCTCGGTCGTGGATAGCGGTGGGTAAAGCACCCAGCCTACGCCCGAGCCGAGCTGGTCATTCCCGCCCGGAGACAGCAGCGAGGCCACACCCAGCGAGGTACCGGCCACATACAGCCAGAAGGACAGGTTGTTCATCCGCGGGAACGCCATATCCGGCGCGCCGATCTGCAACGGCATGAAATAGTTGCCAAAACCGCCGAACAGGGCGGGGATGACAACGAAGAACATCATTAGAACACCGTGATAGGTGATCATCACGTTCCACAGGTGCCCGTTTGGTGTACAAGGGTCGGCCATGAACCCTTCGAGGCACATGTACTGAACACCGGGGTGCATCAGCTCAAGCCGCATATAGACGGTCATCGCTACCGAGATAAACCCGGCCAGCGCCGAGAAGATCAGGTAGAGAATCCCGATGTCCTTGTGGTTGGTCGACATGAACCAGCGCGTGAAGAATCCGCGCTGGTCTTCATGGTCGTGACCATGAATGGCTGCGTCTGCCATTAGGTGCCTCCTGTTGCAACTACACCGCGCAGTCGGACCTCTCCAACGCGCGGGATTCCTGCTGGTTTTAGAATGCGGGGGGGCGACCTTCAATGGTCGAGTTTGATCTGGATCAAGATTAATTGTCGCGGGGTACGGGATGCCTCGCGCGTTTCTGTCCGGGATCACTGCCTATCTGGTCATCCAAAGGCGGAATTCAAGGGGTGTGTGCCACAGCCGGTAATCGTCGCTTGACCCCTCTGGCGCGGAGCCTCAGAACTTGTAGCGACTTACTTATCGGAGACCTCAGATGCCCACTTATGATCCCGACAACATCTTTGCCAAGATCCTGCGCGATGAAATCCCCTCGAACCGCGTGTACGAAGATGACGAGACGGTCGCCTTCATGGATATTATGCCGCGCGCGGATGGTCATTTGTTGGTTATTCCCAAAACACCCTGTCGCAACCTGCTGGATGCCTCGCCACAGCAATTGGCAGCCGTGATGGCGACCACGCAGAAGCTGGGACACGCGGTGATGAAGGCGTTTGCGGCGGATGGGGTCACGATCCAGCAGTTTAATGAAGCCGCAGGTGGGCAGGAGGTGTTCCATTTGCACTTTCATGTTTTGCCCCGGCATGAAGCAGTTTCGCTCCGGGCCCCGGGTAAGATGGGAGATTTTGACCTGATCGCAGAACACGCGGACAAGATTCGGGCGGCTTTGAGCTGACTTGACCAGCGCGCGCCTAAAGGCAAAGCGCAAATTGCGCGTCGATGGGTTGAACCTGTCCGGCGCGACGCTTGCGCTGGTTTTGGGGGTTTGAAACGAGAATTGCCGTTCCGATATGGGGTCGGAACGGCAGACTCGTAACCAAACACTTCATCGGATTTCACGGGGTAGTACCGTGATCACCGGTTAACACACCACTCACTCTTGAACGGCCATTACACACTACGTGGTTGTGCGGGGTTTGTATTGGGGGGAAGTGAAAAAAACCTGAATTTGATACGAATAATGGTAAATCTCAGCGGAGATGTTCACGGTTCCAGAAACAGAACCTGACGCAGCCCAAGATTGTTGTTTTGTCTTGTGTCAAAACCGAGGCGAGAGTGCAGAATCACTCGGCGGCGTTGGCCGTATCGGCGTTGAACACATCGTCGAAGGTCCGGCGCAGCGCGACATCCACATCCGCCATCGCCACCGGCAAACCCAGATCGACAAGCGACGTGACACCATGTTCCTGTATGCCACAGGGCACGATACCGCTGAAATGTTCCAAGTCCGGTTCAACGTTGATCGAAATGCCGTGAAAGCTGATCCATTTACGCAGCCGCACACCAATCGCAGCGATCTTGTCTTCGGCGGGTTGGCCGGTCAGGGTCAGCGGTTTGTCATTGCGCTGAACCCAGACGCCGACGCGCCCGTCTCGGATTTCGCCGGTCACATTGAACTCGGCCAGGGCCCGGATGACCCAGTCTTCCAGTTGCTGAACGAATTTGCGAACGTCACGCCCGCGTTTTCGCAGATCAAGCATTACATAGACAACGCGTTGCCCCGGGCCGTG
Source organism: Ruegeria sp. K11 (assembly GCF_056531905.1). NCBI lineage: Bacteria > Pseudomonadati > Pseudomonadota > Alphaproteobacteria > Rhodobacterales > Roseobacteraceae > Ruegeria > Ruegeria sp. K11. Next base: position 226,150 of record NZ_JBQFMP010000003.1, on the reverse strand, counting down.
ATAAGTGTATTCACCGCCACGCTTGCTTTCGTAGACGGGAAACCGATCGGGATCTATCAGATCCTTGCGGCGCGCCGAGGTGCCCGCCGAATACAAAGGAGGGTGTTCAAGCAGCCAGATACATTCATCCGCCGCCCCGGACTCGATCTCGGCCACACGCGCCTCCATAAAGGCGGTGGCATCCTCATACTCGGTCAGCCCGTCGGTCGTCTTCCATTCCATGGTCAGGTCCATAGACTGTCTGGGCGCTATGGAAAAGGGGTTATGCCGCGTCTGCAAGACAGCGTCGCAGGACCTGAGAATAAGTGTCGATCCCTTGCGCGCCTGTCAGCAGGTATTTCCCGCCAAATACCATGGACGGAACGCCCGAGATGCCCCGGCTGCTCCAGAATTGCTGTTTTTCCCGCACTGGCCCTTCGTGGGCCCCCGATGCCAGCGCTGCCCTTGCCGCGTCAGGCTCGAGACCGGCAGCGCGGACAGCACCCATCAGGACCTCGGTGTCCGAGACATCCTGCATCTGAGTGAAATAGGCATCGAACAGCGCAAGCTTCAGCGGGTGCTGGCGCCCTTGACCTTCGGCCCAGTCCAGCAACTGGTGCGCGGCGAAGGTGTTATAGATTCGACTGTTTTCGGTGAAATTGAATGCAAACCCCAGCTCGACCCCTAACGCGGTCAGCCGTTCCCGAGCCTGCTGGCTTTGTTCCGCGGTCGAGCCGTATTTCTCCATTATATGTTCCCGCAGGTTCTGGCCTTCGGGGCCCATCATCGGATTCAACTCAAACGGATGCCAGCGCAGCCTGGCCAGAACACTCTCTTGTTTCAACGCCTCGTCGAGCTGACGAAAGCCAACGATGCACCAGGGACAAACTACGTCAGATACAATGTCGATCTGTACGACGGGGCGGGGATCCGAGGGTGCCATCTGCTGTTCCTGACTTTTGTCGTGATGTCCTGAGGTTGTACAAATAGGAATGCGTGAGGTGAATTCAAACTGCCGTGTTTTTGCCTCTTCACATCGTGCGGTTCAGCGTCTATACGCGCCTCTACCAAGTCAATGGCAGTGCGGTCGTGGCGGAATTGGTAGACGCGCAGCGTTGAGGTCGCTGTGGGGTAACACCCGTGGAAGTTCGAGTCTTCTCGACCGCACCAGAAAATTGCAAAAAAGTAATTATTATCTGATGCTTGTCTGGTAAATGGTTTTTATAGACCACCTTGTAGTCCACCCTAGTGTCCGGGCCGCGCTTGCTCGCATAAGTTGTTGCACTTTTTTGGTGTGCAGTGAACATTGTCCGAAATTATAGCAATGAGATTCTTGAGTGAGCGTATGAAGCCGTTTTTGAAGTGGGCCGGAGGAAAACGTTGGCTGGTAGGTCACGAGACTTTCAAGATACCTGAGTTTTCTGGACGCTACATTGAACCATTCCTAGGCGGTGGCGCAGTATTTTTCCATCTGGCACCTAGTAAAGCAATACTCTCTGACGTGAATCCAAAGCTGATAGAAACCTATCGGGCAATCCGCGATGATTGGGGGCAAGTTTGGGAAGCTCTGAAGCGACATCAGTCCTTACACAGTAAGGAGCACTACTACCGTGTAAGGGCGACTAATTATGAAAGAATGTCAGATCGAGCGGCTCTATTTTTGTATTTAAATAGAGCGTGTTGGAATGGTTTGTATCGAGAAAATCTGGCGGGTCAGTTCAATGTACCTATCGGAACTAAGACTAAGGTCCTAATGGATGATGATGACTTCCAGATGACATCCGAAGTGTTGGCAAACGCAGACCTACGTTGCTGTGATTTTTCTGAAGCGCTGAGTGAAGCAACAGATGGTGACTTTGTATTTGTAGATCCACCGTACACGACTGCCCATAATATGAATGGGTTTGTTAAGTACAATCAGAAAATATTTAGATGGGAAGATCAAATTCGATTGAGAGACGATCTAGTTGCTGCAACTGAACGTGGCGCAAAGATTATTCTAACTAACGCTAATCACGAAAGTCTAACAGAACTCTACAGCGGTCATGGAAGCCTGATAGCTGTGCCGAGAGCTTCAGTCATAAGTGGAAAGTCAAAGGGAAGGTCACAAACTGAGGAGCTATTGGTGTACATGGAGCGAGAGGCGCTCTAATGAGGAAGCTTTTATCTTTAGTGGTGAAACTTTTGTCATTTCTGCCACTTGTGGGTGGGGTATTCGAAGCTAAGTCTCAATCGAGGTGGGCTGCTTTGCTCGAACTGTCCATTTCAACTTTGTTTTCGACGCTCCCTATATGGTTTTTTCCGTTGCTGGCTTCGACGTTCATTAAGTCGAGCCCTAACTTCTTAGACAATGTTCTTTCGTCTGTAAGCCAAGGGGATTTGTTCATTTATTCGTCTGCGCTGGTAGGGCCACTTATTTTCGCGATTACAAAGAACTATGCGGTGTGGGGAGAGGAAAATCCAAGCCCAAATGCGTCGCGATTTGGAAAACTCACTTTCGAGTTCCCATCGGGTATGTGGTTTTTTCTGATTTCCCTCGCGATCTGTGCAGTAGCGGCGTTCTGTTTTGGGTTGTTGAGGTTGAGCAGTATGGGGTTAGTTTCAGTGCAAATTCATGCCGACAATATGCTAATGGCTTCTGGCCTGCTCTACGGTTTTGCACTGGTGTGCCTTTACGCGGTTTCCGTATACAAAAACGAACTAGAGAGCTTCTCCGGCCAAGGGAACTCGGACACAAACGATTTTATCAAACTATGGAACTCTCGAAATGATTGACGTTCCCAAAGACCAAGATCCCATATCCTATGAGTTTGATTGTATCCGCGCACGTCAGCCGATTGGTGACATCTTCATCTGCTCAGCGCCATACAATCTTGTCCGAAAGATTACCCATTTCGATGTGCGGCGGGTAATTCAAGAAGAGCGCGATGTCGAACGTTATCTTGGGATCCAGAGACCGTTGGATCAACGCCGCGTCGACAAGATCAAGCAATATGTGAACTTTTACGATGCTTCGTTTCCAACAGGTATCATCATCGCCATCGATGAAGATTATGCTGAGTATGACGAAGAGCGGAAGAAACTGATAGTTTCGAATGTCAGACGCCACGAGACAGAACAATCAATCAACATAAGCAACATTGCTAGGGTAATCGATGGTCAACACCGTATTGCCGGGCTCAGGGCATTTGAAGGTGACAATTTTGATTTGCCCGTAGTTGTTTTTGTCGGTGCGGACATATCAGATCAGGCACATATCTTCTCGACCGTGAATTTGGAGCAGACAAAGGTTCACAAAAACCTTGTTTACGACCTTTATTCACTTGCAAGATCTCGGAGCCCCCAAAAAACCTGTCACAATATCGCCGTAGCTCTCGATCAGGACAAGGAAGGTCCATTCTCACAGCGAATTAAGCGGCTCGGTGGCGCAACGGTTGGACGTGATTTTGAACCTATCTCGCAAGCAACCTTTGTCGAGATGCTTTTGAAATACGTTTCTGACGACCCCAAAGGGGATAGAGACATACTTCTCCGGGGGCAGTCGTTGAAAAAGATTGGTGTTCCGGATGTTTGGAAACTGCCGTTTAGAAACCTCTTTATTGAAGAAAGTGATTTGAAAATTGCCAGCGCTGTAAACGGGTTTTTCGAAGCAGTGCAGTCAAGATGGCCTAAGGCATGGGCTGATACTACGCGCGAAGGTTTGATGCTCAATCGGACAAACGGATTTCGAGCACTGATGCGGCTGTACGGTCACCTGCATGTCGCACATGGGCTGCCCGGAGGTGTTGTTCCGAAAGACTACGTAACGAACTACTTGGAGAATGTGCCACTTGAGGACGATGATTTTAACACGGAAAACTTCGTCCCCGGTTCCGGCGGTGAAGCCAAGCTCTTTAGGGTTTTGAAATTGGAAGAAAAGCTAGAATGATCCTTAACTATACTCCAAATTTTTGGCGCTAATCTAATCTCAGGCGAATTCTGTCTTCCTAGGTAGCGGAAATCGTATAAAACTTGGTGTCTCTGGTTGGAAAAAAGTCGAAGTGTCATCAATTTCTTATTTACTAATTCTTCGTAATCGCGTCGTCGGAAATATTGCAACAGTTGCAACTCACTCCTGCAACTTCGCTGCCACGAACCCAAACAACATGAAGGCTGGCCAAAACAGAACGACGGTTGCCTTGGCCAACAGCAACGCGGGATCACCGGAGCGCTCTTGCTCCGATGCCTCAATATGCCATTCCAGTGCCGCTTGATCTTCCGGGATGCGGCTGGGTAATACGACCCGCCGCCAAATGCGAGCACCAAAAAACAAGTAGGTTAGCGCGACGATCACTTCAGTCATGCCCTTGGCCTTTCTGTACGCGCTGGGCGATGAACTCGGCTTTCTGGCGTTGGCGCACTCGCTTCTCGCGCTGCGACCACTCATCAATTTCATCCCTTGATGCCCGAATTCGGCCTTTGACTTCGGCGCGTTTAGCCGAGAGCCGGATTTTTTCATCAACGTTCTGGCTGTCCGCTATCAGGGCGTTAAGGCCCATTTGACGTAGTTCCAATTCTCCAATGCCGTTGCTCAACTCAACTTTTTTCCGCCTGATTTCCATGCCTTCAGCGGACTGTTCGAAAAGTATGTCCGCCAGTAGCGCATATTGGCCCTCCCGGGTGTCAGCGGGCGATTGTGCCAGCGTTTGCATTTGATCTTGGTTGGGAGTTTCTTCGGTCATGGTGTTTTCCTTTTCGTCAAAGTTGGAACCGTCAGCCAAAGGCTGTCGGGGCAGTTCGTATTCACTCCTGCCGGTGGTCTTTTGGGGATTTGATTTGAATGTCTAAGCCTTTGGCGGAGTGCCGCTTCGGACCGGGGTATATGGCTAATATAAGGGTGCCAGAGTTTGCAGCAGGAAAAGCCAAAAAAAGCCCGTTTTCTGCGTCAGACTTTGTTGCAGAAGACTGTATTATTGAACGCACCTGCATCAGAGTTTGCGGCACGACCGCATCAGAGTTTGCAGCGGGGTTTTTCATTTCGATGCCCCCTGTAAGCGAACAATGTTCCCGCTCTTCGAAGAACCAAATCTGCTCGCGTCGCCTCGCGCGTGACCCGGCCTGCGGCTTTTTGCGTATATCTTCACCTCATAGTCGTGACCTGCGTTCCAATGCAGAGGTTCGCGTGTGGCCGAGCGGTTTGTGGTTGGTAGCATGGTAAGCCGCCATTCCGGGGCTAGTGCTTTGCCCTTAAGCCCGTTTCCGTATTGCATCGTGCAAACGATCCAACCTTTGGCTTGAAGGTCGGCCATCGCGGTCATGGCGGTTTTGTCGTTAACGCCCATTTCTTTTGCGAGCATTCGGGCCGACAGACCAACTTTGCCGTTGTTGTTGTTGCGGAGTTTCTTACCCTCGGTCCAACACCTCACGCTAAAGTGCATGTAAGCCGCTTGTGCATTCCCGGAGAGGGCTTTCCACGCAGGGATTTTGGTTTCGGAGAATATCCACTTCGCGAACTGGCCTACTCGTTTCTCATTCTTTTTGTCGCGACCCATGGCTCAAATCGCTTTCGCGCTGGGCGTTGCAACTGTTGCAACGGTTGGCATGAGGCTCTGGCCAGTTTTTTCGCGCCACAGACGGATTAGTGTCTCAGGCTGGGTGATGTAGCCAATGGCCTCCCACGCCCGCCCAGCGCCCGGATTTCCGGCCCTACGACGCTGCAAAATCCACTGAAGGTCATCCCGGCAGACAATCACCCGATAAGAGCCGGATACCTTCAGAATTCTATTGTAGTAGTCGGAACATTCCCGGGTTGAGTTTGAGGTGGGTGCTGGACTTCCTTGGAGGGGGGGCAATGAGCAATACCGCTGCATTCCCCGGCAGTTTTTGCCGTTGGTCATTCAATTCTCCTATGGTCTGAGAACGGCGGGGATGCTATATTACGAGCACGCTAATACTTCTCGGTAAAACGCCCCGCCTGTGTTTGTTCACGGTGGGGTGTTTTCTTAGGTGGCTGGCTCTGCATCATTGGCCATCTGATCTGCAGTCAGGGCCGAGAATTCAAAAGAGCAGTGCACTGTGTACTCCACCTCTCCATCTGGAAAGTGCGCGGTTTTCGAATAAGTTGCATGTTTCTCCAGATGCTCTTTCGTGGCTTGATCCACGGGCACCGGAACACCTTTTACGAACTCAATCTTTCCCGGTTGTGAAGGGTTCTCTGGGTTAGGACGCATCAATACGAACCGTTTCGTCTTACCATTGCAGAGCGTGGCCATGTATTCGGGTGTGGGAGTTTTGGTCTTCGACGTGTTCTTGATGCTCATTTCGCATTCCTTTTTTTCGATTGGGTGTGTCAAAGCACTCCCCCACGACCTGTGACGGGTGTGAGAGGCAGCTAGGACTTCGTTTGTAGGGTGGGGTTGCTCAGCCTCGTGCGTTGGCAAACGCCTGCATCGCAGCTTCAACTTCATCTTCTATCCAATAGGATCGGCTGCCGATCTTTATGGGCTTAGGGAACTTTCCCTTTTTGATCAGCCTATAAATCGTCGGCTTGCTAAACGGGTATGACGCTGTGAGTTGGCTCAGAGTGTTATAGCGTTTTTGTGTCTGCATTTTTCTCTCGAACTCCAATCGTGTCTGACTGACCGAGACATGGCAGGTCGAATTGTGTTTGGCGTTTAGAATTACTCACTTAGAAAAAATAAATTGGAGCAAAAGATCGAAGCAGAGTTGGTTCACGAATATTCTGCGCTCTGCAGCGAACACCAATATCTCGTAACCCAGCTGGATTGTCGTCGATGCTAAAGATTAGAGCGTTGAGTGATCCTAGATAGATTTGAATTGCTTTGACCTTGATCCCAGTCTTATCGACGTATGGAATGTAAGTGTCCGACAAAGAAATTTTTCTCGATCGTTGCCAGGCTGCAGTTAGTGCTCTAGCGTTGTACTCATCAATAGTTTTTTGAAGTACTTTGTCCTACGAACTCGTCTAAATAAGAATTTTATAGGGATGGTTGAATGAAGCACATGAATTTGAGGCCTACTTTCTTTGTTTTAGTTGCGTCGACGATAGTGTTGTTCGAATTGAAGCCTGCTGGTGCGCAAGAGATCGATGCAATTGCAGATATATCAGTCAAGTTAGCTTCCAAAGGGGATTTCTTGCTGGCCAGATCGTGCAGCAACGTGTGCTTGGAAAGCGAGCGCCGCTGTACAAATTGGTTTTCGTGTAGGGGAGAAATGTGCTTGACGGACACAGACTTCTCCGAGGCAGAAAGCGATGCAGACGGTCCTGCGGATGGTTCGGAAAAATACAGAGAATGCACTGCTTGGGAAACTGTGTGCGTTAGGTCAGAAAACCAGTGTTCCGAGAACTGGGGAGAACTCACTCCCCAGTTCTTAGATGTGTTTGTAGAAGAGCAAGGCTATGGCAAAACGCAGCGGTTAGGCGGAATAGACAAGTGGTATCGTACGAGTACGTCGCTTAATAATTGTTCAAGTCAACCGCAAACGACGACGACGAACCTAGCGCTGTCTATGACGACAGGTAGCTCAACCACTGTTTCCGATACCGTTTCTCGTACCAATTCTTTCGGGCTGGCTTTACAAGCGGGCTTTAGTTTCTTTGCGTCATCAAGCGTTACCGCCAACTACTCATATGCAAAACAAGTTTCGATGACGAATGCTAGAACAGAAAACGAAACGCAAACTATTGGAATTGCACAGACGGTTCCTATCGTTGCCGCGCCGGGAAAAGAGGTTACCGCGGAACTCAATTCAGTTTCTAGGACCTTTAGAAAGCCATTCGAGGCTTCGGTTCTTGTCGACGGTCCTCTTAATGCAAATTTAGACGACAAAACAATGGTCAGTGATGTCTTGAGCGAAGAGGAACGTAGATATCTCGTTGGAGGTCATATTGATGCCGTTGTCGGTACCGAAGGATTTGTTGAACTCTACGAAAGAAATGCGTCTTGCGAGGGTCGCGATGGCGAAGTGAATTTGATAAAAGCTGGGCAGTCTGTAGTCGATGTCGGAGGCTCTTCCCCAGTAGATGTGATTGAGCGACTATTGCCTGATCAAGTTGTTGTTAAGGAAAACGAGGAATTTCCTGTTTCGTCCGGTGTTTTGGACGGGCTTTCGTTCGGGGATTTGGCTGAAGCATTGATCAAGCGTAGCTTAAATGCGAATGCGTTCGTTGAAAAAAGGCCCGGCGTTATGGGAAGTGGAATGCATCTTTGCCAGTCGACAGATAGTATCGGGCACTCATGCCAAGTTTTCGGCTTCTTCCCTGACTGCAACGCTGCTCTCGTAGGCCTCTCCGCACAGAACTGCTGCTTTGCCACGCCTCAAGGCGGCACGAGCATCAGCTTTACAATGAAGTCTTGTATGTAGTTGATACTCGTTGATGCTAAGGCATCCGTCATTCACGTCTTCTCACCGACAGACGGTTACGATGTTAAATACATGTCAGCCAATTTAGCAACGTGCTGGGGTTTCTCTCCCCAGCCTTGCTCCGTTTCAGCAAATTTGACCCTTTACGAAATGGTCCTCAGTTTGATTTTCGCCCGTTTACTTATGGTTTGGCTGCCATACACAGTGAAAGACCTAGGCAAAATGCGACGCTTATTCGACGAGTTTCTCTTGCAACGCCAAAGTCAGCACCTCACTCATTCGGTGAAACTGGTTTCTGTTGGACCACATAGTGTTTGTTGCCCCAACGGAAGGTGGAAGCCAACTGATGTGGGAATGCCCCGACTTAGTTTTTTCTTTTCTTAGCTCGGTCAGAGCTTGGACAGCGACGTCAGCCCCACTAACCGCGTTTTTTGTCTCAAGTTGTCTGGTGGCGTTGATACCGAACTCTTGTTCCAAGCGCGCGATCAGTGAAACAATAGCCATGTCTCGAAGAAAGTTTTTGGCCGAAGGGAGGCCTAGGTCGGTGTAATTCCATGACTTCTTTGACTTCCACTTCCCCAGAAGGACACTGGATATGAACACTCGTAAGGGTTCCGGGCACGGCTGATTTGAACCGACCAAATCGGCGGCAATTCTGCAAGTAAGTTCATATGCTTCAGGGTGGAGCGCGGCACCATTCACAAGTGGCAAGATATTTGCTGTTGAAATAGCAAATACTTCCCCACGTAAAATTTCTGCTTCGTTGCTTCTTGAAAGATCAAATTTGTACGGCCCAACTTCAATTTTCAATGAGTGAATTATGACGTGGGCGATGGGCCCGTACCAATCCGCACCATGCCAAACAATGAACTTTTCAAAATGGTCTTTTGAGAATTGGACGGCTTCGGCTCGTTCGTCTTCGTTCATGACGTAACAAACTTCAACAATTCAGCATTTTGACCGATCAAATGCTGTGCCCAGCGCTCCATGAGAACACGACGCTGTTCAAGGAAGTCTGTTCTCCGATAGGTGCGTTCTACCTTGCTACCAGTCTCGTGGGCTAGGGCCATTTCTGCGACCTCGCGCGGTGTGTCGGTTGCCTCCGCGCACCATGTGCGGAAGCTGGATCGGAACCCGTGGGGGCGTGCCTCTAATTCCTTTCGCTCCATCAGGCGAGACATCGTAGCATCAGAGATGACGCCTTTGCGGACATTGGGAAATAGGTAGCCGTCTTTTTCGAAAGCCGAAGCCTGTTCAATGATGCGCTGGGCTTCACTCGACAGCGGCACATGGAATTCTTTGCCGGTCTTCATCTTGTCTGCTGGGACAACCCATGTGTCACCGTGCAGTTCGTCCAGATGAATGAACCGAAGCGGCTTGGACCGCACCGCAGTTAGAATTAGTAACCGAAACGCGAGATGTGTGACTGATCCATCATCAAGGCTTGCATAGAATGCGGGAACGTCAATCCAAGGCATAGCAGGAATATGCTTGCGTACCTGACGGGATTTCCCGAGCAGGGCTTTCGCCTTCATCGTGGCTTGCAGGTCAACATCCAGCCCCATCGCTGCCCCGTGCCGGAATACGATGCCCAAGCGGTCCATCGCCTTCTTCGCGGTCTCACCTTTGGAATGCCAGATAGGGGCGAGGGTGTTCTTTATGTCCTGTTGGTCAATCTCTTCAATCGGCACATTCCCTAGTCTGGGAAGGACATGCAGTTCCAGCGGCGAGAACCAACGCCCAGCCTTGCCGTCACCTTTTAATTCGGCCTGACGAGCGGCGAATGCTTCTTTCGCCACCACGCTCAAAGTGTGATCGGCCTTGGCCGCTTCCCGGCGTATCCGTTCGCGTTCTTTGATTGGGTCTTTTCCCTGACGGGCGACGGCTCTCCATTTTTCAGCCTCTTCTCGGGCTTCTTTCAGTGTGACGGCGGACAAAGCCCCCAAACCCATCTCTCTACGACGCCCGTGGACATGAACTCGAAGGAACCACTTGCCGCCATCGCCATCTTTTTTGTGCAACCAGAGGCCCCCGCCGTCCGAGTATTTGCCGGGTTGGGCATTCTTGACCTGCAATGATGATAGCTTGTTGAGTGCTGGCATTGGTCCACCCTCTGGTCCACCTTTTACTGTGAGACACAGTGAACCATCCTGAAGCGAATGGAAACCACATATTTATGTTTTGCAGTGGTTTAGTCGAATTTTTGAGACAACCTGAAACGGTCAGAAATATGCGTGTTCAAGTCTTCAATGCATCTCGACCGCACCAAGTACTAGATTTTCAACAGTTTTCTTCGCCGAATGTAACGGTAAATGGACCCTTTTGAGATGGATGTGCGGGTGCCAAAGGGTCTCTTTAAGAGGGGCAACGGATACGCGGTCAGAGTCGCAGTACCTAACGAATACCAAGCTATCATCGGTAAGAAAGAGATCGTGCGGGGTCTCGGAACGCAGGACTTAGCTGAGGCTCTGGTCAGGCGAAAAGAGGTCTCGCCGGAGATTCTGGCTTCGACTGGTGAGGGCTCAACCCCTGAACCAAAAGTCAAACAGGTTGCCAGACATAACCCGCAAGAGGGGACTACTGTTAGGGACACGGGGCTTCGCTGGCTCAGGGAAGCGGACGGGATCAAAGAATCTACCAAAGCGAGGTATCGGCCGCACCTTGAGGGCTTCGAGGCTTACCCAGTGGTCCACCTTATGTTCTGAGGCGCAGTGAGCCAATTTTACATGAATGGAAACATCGTTTTGATGTTTTGCAGGAGTTTAGCCGAGCTCCCAAGACCACTTGCAATGACAAGAAACACGCATATTCAAGTCATCAACATGCGTCGGTTGCACCAGCTTACCGATATCAATGTCAGTTCAGTCTCAGCTTAAGCGTGCGCCCTGTGAATCGAAGCGGTAGGTGCGGTCCGGGGTGTAGCCCAGGCGGACAGTTTGGCCTGTTCCGACCGGAATCTGGCCGAACAGGCGGGCTGTGATCTGGTGATCCTGTACCCTGGCAATCACGTTGGTGTCTCCGCCCAGATGTTCGACATGGGTGACATTTGCCGTGATCGGACCGTCATCGGACAAAAACAGATCTTCGGGCCGCACGCCCATGGTGGCATCTCCGCCGTCGCCCAGCAGACCGGCCGGAAAGAAGTTCATTGACGGCGCGCCGAGGAAACCGGCGACGAACTGGTTTATGGGGTTGTTATACAGATCCATCGGGCTGCCGACCTGTTCCACACAGCCGTCGCGCAGGACGACGATCTTGTCGGCCAGTGTCATCGCCTCGGTCTGGTCGTGGGTGACATAGATCATCGAGGCATCGAGCTGCTGGTGCAGGTTGGCGATCTCCAACCGCGTGTTCATGCGCAGGGCGGCGTCCAGATTGGACAGAGGCTCGTCGAACAGGAACAGCTTGGGTTCGCGCACGATGGCGCGGCCGATGGCGACGCGCTGACGCTGGCCGCCTGACAGCTCGGAAGGGTAGCGGTCGATGTAAGGTTCGAGGTTCAGCATCTTGCTGGCCTTGGCGACGCGGTCTTCGATGACCTGCTTGCTCTGGCCTTCCTGTTTCAGCGCCAGCGACATGTTCTTGCGGACGTTCAGGTGGGGGTAGAGCGCGTAGCTTTGGAACACCATCGCAATGCCGCGTTTCGAGGGCGGGGTGAGGTTCATAAGGTCTCCGCCGATGCGGACCTCGCCCGAGGTCACGTCCTCAAGCCCTGCGATCACGCGCAGAAGGGTAGACTTGCCGCAACCCGAGGGGCCGACGAAGACGACGAACTCGCCGTCTTCGACTTCGATGTTGATATCCTTCAGGACTTTGACAGTGCCGAAGGATTTGTTCACGTTTGTAAGCGTCAGGGCGGTCATTTGGATGCCTCTTTCAGCGAAATTGGTCGGCCGGTGCGGATGCTTTCATCGGCGGCCAGACATATGGCCAGCGATTGCACTGCGTCGTTCATGTGGCGGGTCAGGTCGGTGTCTTCAGCGATGGCGCGCAGCATATAGGCCTGCTCGGCATCGCAGAGCTCCTGATGGCCGGGTTCATCGGGCATGTCGATCATCTGGTCGCCGTCTGGGCGGTGGACCAGAAGACCTCCGACCTTGGTGTGGCCGTCGATGTCAGCCGACGCGCCCTTGTTGCCGTCAGTGATCGAGACCGATCCGTTGGGTGAGACGATGTCTTTCACGAAGAACGCAGTCTCGGACATCATCGGACCCCATCCGGCCTCGTACCAGCCGACTGAGCCGTCCTCGAAGATCACCTGAAACTGGCCGTAATTGTACATGTCCTCGGCGATCTCATCGCTCAGGCGCAGGCCCATGCCGTGGACGCGTACAGGGTCGGAATCGGTGATCTGGCACATCACATCGACATAGTGGACGCCGCAATCGACGATGGGCGAGGTGGTCTGCATCAGCGCCTTGTGTGTCTCCCACTCGGCCCCGCTGCTTTGCTGATTGAGGTTCAGGCGGAAGACGTAAGGCCCGCCAAGGTCGCGCGCCTCGGCGATCAGGCGCATCCATGAGGGATGGTGGCGCAGGATGTAGCCGATGACCAGCTTGCGGTTGGTTTCAATGGCCTTTGCGACGACGCGCTTGGCGTCCGCCACTGTGGTCGCCAGTGGCTTTTCGACAAAGACATGCGCGCCTGCCTCCATCGCCGCGCAGGCGAAATCGGCGTGGCTGTCGGAGTAGGTGGCGACGACCACCAGATCGGGGTTCGTCTCGGCCAGAGCCGCGTGAAAATCGGAATAGGCCGGGTAGCCAGCCAGATCGGGATGATCTACGCGACCGGATCGATTGACCAGACCGACGATCTGCGCGTCCGGGTGGTTGTGATGGGCCAGCGCGTGGCTCAGGCCCATATTACCGAGGCCTGCGATCAGAACTTTGGTCATTTGACAGCTCCTGAAGTGATGCCGCGGATCAGTTGGCGCGAGAAGATGACGTAAAGCACCAGCACCGGCAGGATCGCCATCGACAGCGCCGACAGAACCGCGTTCCAGTCCGTGACGAACTGGCCGATGAAGACCTGGCTGCCCAGCGTCAGGGTCTTGGTCTCCTCAGCGGGGGCGAGGATCAGCGGGAACCAGAGGTCATTCCAGATCGGGATCATGTTGAACACGGCCACCGTCGCCATGGCCGGGCGGACCAAAGGCAGGACCAGTCGGAAAAAGATCGTATATTCCGACAGGCCATCAACACGGCCTGCGTTTTTCAGATCGTCGGACACTTGCCGCATGAACTCGGAAAGGATGAACACGGCCAATGGCAACCCTTGCGCCGTATAGACAAGGATCAGCGCCCAGAGGGTATTCACCAACCCGGTCGCCACCATCAGTTCAAGGATCGCAACCGTACCGATGCGGATCGGGATCATGATCCCCAGCGCAAGATAGAGGCCCATGAGGGTGTTGCCCTTGAACTTGTACTCGCTCAGCGCGAACGCAGCCATGGCCCCGAACAGCAGGATGAAGGTCAGCGACACCACGGTCACGATCATCGAGTTCTGAAAGTAGAGGAAGAAATCCCCTTGCTTCATCACCGTCTGGTAGCCGATCAGCGAGAAGCTCTCGGCATCGGGCAGGGCCAGCGGTTCGCGAAAGATCGAACGGCGGCTTTTGAAGCTGTTGATGATGATCACAAAGACCGGAAACAGGGCGATCAGCGTATAAAGGATCAGAGCCCCGTGCATGGCGGCGGTGTTCAGCGGATTGGAACGTGCTTTGTTCATCGCTTGGCCCTCACAACTGATACCGGCGCATTCGGGTCTGGATGCCGAACAGGTAGATGCAGACGCCCACAAGGATGATCGCGAACATGGCTCCGGCGATGGCCGATCCCATATGCGGGTCGCCCAGTTGCAGTTGGAAGCCAAAGAAGGTGCGGTACATGAAGGTGCCGAGGATATCGGTCGAGAAGTCGGGGCCCGCCAGTGCGCCTTGTGACACATATATCAAATCGAACGCGTTGAAATTGCCCACGAATGTCAGGATCGAGATGATCCCGATTGACGGCAGGATCAGCGGCAGCTTGATCTTCCAGAAGGCTGACGCTCCGGTGATGCCGTCAATCTCTCCGGCCTCAAGGATTTCTTCGGGGATCGACAGCAGAGCGGCGTAAATCAGCATCATGGGGATGCCGACGAATTGCCAGACCGAGACCAGCGCCAGCGTGGTCAGGGCGTACTCTTCTTTGCCCAGCCACGGTGCGAACAGCGATTTCAAACCAACGGCGTCCAGCATTGAGGGTGCGATGCCCCAAAGCGGCGACAGGATCAGCTTCCATGCGAAGCCGACGATGACAAAGCTCAGGACCGTTGGGATGAAGATTGCGGACCGATACAGGGCCGAAAACCGAAGGCGCGGATGGCTTAGCAGTGCAGCCAGGGCGATACCGATCGGGTTCTGCACCAACATGTGGATCAAAAAGAACCAGAAGTTGTTGCCTAAGGCATTCCAGAACTGCTCGGACCAGATCGGGTCGAAGAATAACGTGCGGAAATTCCGCAAGCCCACGTAGATGCGCGCCTGATCGACCTCGGAAAACAGTGCAAGGCGCAGCGTGTTGAACAAAGGGAAGATCATCACCGCCGTGTAGACCAGCACCGCAGGGGCAAGGAAAACGACGATGTGCCAGCGGATGCGGCGGGTCTGCATGGGATTCTCCGGGGGGATAAGGAACCGGACGCGACACACGCCGCGTCCGGTGTGAGTGGTTCAGGTTTTACTGGTGCGGTGCATACCAGCTGGCCAGACCTTCCTGCAGGCGTGCGCTGGCTTCTGCCGGAGTTTCCGCACCTTTGACGACTTGCGCCGCAGCATTCCAGGTTTCGTTCTCAAGGTTCGGTGTACCGCGCGACAGGATCTGATAGGTCGAGCGGATGGTCGCCTCGCAATCGTTGCGCCAGCTTACGAACTCCTTAGCCAGCGGGTCCTGCAATTCGACCGGAGCGCTTGAGAGCGGGAAGAAGCCGGGCAGGGCGTTGCCGAAGATGTCAGCGAATTCGGGCGAGGCCACCCATGCCAGAAAAGTCTGCGCAGCTTCGGGGTGCTCGGTCGCAGTATTCATGCCGATACCGATATCGGTATGATCCGAGATGTAGCAGGTGTCGCCCGCGGCACGCACCGGCGGCTTGAAGGCACCCATCTCAAAGTCGGCCTGCGCATTGAAACCCGAGATTTCCCAGCTTCCCGCAGGATAGATTGCAGCGCGGCCCAGCGTGAAGATGTTCTGGCTGTCCGGATAGGTCTGTGCTTCGTACCCGTCGCCCAGATAATCCTTCCAGCGTGCAATCGTTTCATAGGGCTCGACCCATTGTGGGTCTGTCAACGATTGTTCGCCCGCAATCAGCGCCAAACGCCCTTCTTCACCTTTCCAATAGGTGGGGCCGATGTTCTGATATCCCATTGTGGCCGCTTCCCACTGGTCATTGGTGCCCATCGCCATCGGGATATAGGTGCCGTCTTCCTTGAACTTGTCCAGTGCCGCAAAGAACTCCGCTTCGGTGGTCGGGACGTCGATACCCAGTTCGTTGAAGGCGTCCTTGTTATAGATGAAGCCATGAATGACCGAGGCCATCGGGACGCAGAAGGTGGCCGAGCCGTCATCGGTCTGCCATGCCGATTTGGCCACGTCTGAAAAGTTGCTCATGGCGGGCATCGCCGTCAGATCCGCAAGATGCCCGTTGTTGTACAGCCCCAACGAACGGTCGAATGGGCGGCAGGTGAGGATGTCGCCCGCCGAGCCGGCCTCGAGCTTGGCGTTGACGGCGGCGTCGTATTCAGTCGGGCTGTAAGGAGAAAAGACCAGTTTAATGCCGGGGTTGGCGGCCTCAAAAGCCGGAATGATCTTTTCCTGCCACAGAGTCAGGTCGTCGTTGCGCCAGCTTTCGATGGTCAGCGTGACGTCTTCGGCATAGGCGCTTGTGGCGACCAGCGCCGTGCTCATCAAAGCAAGGCCCAGAACTTTGCGTGTCATTTGGTATCTCCCAGGTTGATAGTGTCGTTGTTATGGTTCAGTCGTTCCATCGCGGGGCGCAGATGCCCGTTGAACTCTCGCAACAATTGATGTGCGGTTTCAAGCGTTTGCGCGCCGGTAGCCAGCAGAGCGGCGCATTTCAGGTTGCCATCGGCCTGCGTCAGGACCTGCTCGGCCTTTTCGGGGCTTGCGCCGGTGAGTTGGCAGACGATGCCTTTGGCGCGGGCGCGCAGTTTGTCATTGTCTGCGCGCAGATTGATCATCATGCCGTCCTGAATATGACCCAGTTCCACCGCCATGAGCGTCGACAGCATATTCAACGCGATCTTTTGCGCGGTGCCGGCCCCCATGCGGGTTGATCCCGAAATCACCTCGGGCGGCGTTTGCAGCAGAACCGCGTGGTCGGCGAGTTGCAGCAGTTCGGAGTTCGCATTGTTTGCGATGCCAACAACCGTCGCGCTCTTGGCTTTCGCCATACGGGCGGCCGCAACTGTGTAAGGGGTTGTGCCGCTGGCTGAGACGGCGATCATCGTGTCCGACTGGGACAGATCGGCCAGCTCCAACTCCAGCTCGTCGGCAACATCTTCTACATCGCCGGGCATTTCGGCATGTTTCGGCAGGCCACCGGCCATGTGGATGCGAATCTGGTCCGAAGGGATCGAGAATGTGCCCCCCAGCTCCAGCGCGTCTGAGGCGGCCATCAGGCCGGATGATCCTGCCGCCAGATACCGCAGGATACCGCCGGAATGAAGGGTTTCCGCCATAGCCCTGGCCCCGGCGCAAATCGGGTCCAGCGCGGTCTGGGGTGCGGTGGCTGCCTGAGATTGCCCGGCGGCCAACAGTGCCGCGACCTCGGCCAATGGTCTGGCGTCCAGTCCGATCGCATCCTGATGCAGCTGTTCTGTGACTGGCGTCGTCACGTGATTCCCCCTATGGCTTTCACGCATCATACCTTTTAGATACCATTAGTCTACCATTTTTGTTTATCGCCACAGCTTAGCTTGAAATTCTATCAAAATCCAAACCCTGGATGCTGTTTGGTCTTCAAAATAGCTAAAAGGTATTATAAAGGTATCCGTATGACTCGAGTTGCTGACACCTATGTTTTGGCTATTGATGGCGGTGGAACGCGGTGCAGAATCGCGCTGTCTGATGGCGTCGATACACGCCGGGTCGAGGTCGGGGCGGCCAATGTGTCGACAGATTTTCAAGCTGCGCTCGCCGAAATTCAGCGCGGTTTGAAGCAGTTGGCCGATGCATGTGATTTGACGGACGCCGAGTTGGCGCGCGTCTCTGCATATCTGGGATTGGCAGGCATAACGGGTGAACAGATAGCTGGGCGATTAATGGCGGCTCTACCGTTCCGGCATGTTCGAATCGCAGATGATCGCGCGGCCGCGCTGCGTGGGGCATTGGGCCCGCAAGACGGGTTCATTGCACATTGCGGAACTGGATCGTTTCTGGCTGGGCAGTTGGACGGCGACACCCGGTTCGCGGGCGGATGGGGCCCGGTGCTGGGCGATCAGGCATCAGCGCAATGGGTTGGGCGCAAGGCTCTGTCACTGACTTTGGATTGCGTTGATGATGTGACGGAACGCTCAACGCTGGCTGATCAGCTGTTGGCGCGCTTGGGTGGGGCCGCGGGGATCGTGCAGGCGGCCGGGTGTATGTCGCCGACCGAATTCGGGGCGTTGGCACCGATGGTCACCCATGCCGCCGGGCAGGGCGATCCTTTGGCGCTGAGCATTCTGGGTGACGGTGCGACCTATCTGGCGGACCGGATGGTGAAAATGGGGTGGGCCAGGGGTCTGCCGATCTGTCTGACGGGCGGTATCGGCCCGTATTACGCCGAGTATCTGCCGCAAGACATGCGGACTGCCCTGATCCGCCCCAAAGGCGATCCGTTATCCGGAGCCATCGCGCTTGCACATGCGTTTCACGAGGAGATCGAAGATGAGCATTGCTGATTTCCTGCGCCCGGACGGCTGGTTGGGGCATACGGCGGGGCCGCGCTATGTGCAGCTGCGCCAACGGCTCGAGGAAGGGATCGCCGCAGGCATCCTGCCGCCCAACAGCTCGCTTCCTCCGGAACGCGAAATCGCCGAGTTGACCGATCTGTCGCGGGTCACGGTCCGCAAAGCCATTCAAGAGCTGGTGCGCAAGGGCGCGGTCGAACAACGACAGGGCTCGGGCTCTTTCGTGCGCGAGCCGGTTGCGCGCGTCGAACAATCTCTGTCGCATCTGACATCCTTCACCGAGGACATGGAGCGGCGCGGAATGAAGACGACATCGACCTGGTTGGAGCGCGGAATCTTTCTGCCTTCGCCGGATGAGATGATGGCGCTGGGCCTGTCGGCCAACGATCAGGTGGCACGCATTCACCGCCTGCGCGAGGCAGGCGGGCGGCCCATGGCTTTGGAGCGCGCGTCGCTGCCGCTGGATATCCTGCCCAACCCGACTGAGGTCACCGGCTCTCTTTATGCGTTTCTAGATCAGTCGGGGTTTCGCCCGGTTCGGGCCATCCAGAAAATCTCGGCCATCAACCTCGAAGCGCCTGAAGCAAGGTTACTGGATGTTGCCGAAGGAACGGCCGGGTTGCGCATTCAGCGTACCTCGTATCTGGAAAGCGGCCGCGTCGCGGAACTGACCCGGTCCATCTATCACGGCGATGCTTACGATTTTGTGGCAGAGCTTCGCCTGTCAAACTGAAAGGCACGGAAAATGCTCTCCGACACTACCCAAATGAGGCTGGAAATCAATGAGATACCTGCCGCAGTTGAACGCTTGCTGGCCGATGATGCCGGAGCGATTTCCATGGCCGCCAATGCGATCCGGGACCACGATCCGCATTTTCTGATTTCCGTGGCGCGCGGGTCTTCGGATCATGCGTGCAGCTATCTGAAATATGCCGCCGAACTGCTGTTGGGCCTGCCCATGGCGTCGGTCGGCCCGTCGGTCAAGTCCATATACGGCGTAGACATGCGCTGCGCGGGTGCGGCCTGCATTGCCATTTCCCAGTCCGGTCAAAGCCCCGACATAGTCCAACTGACAAGCTCACTGACTGCAGGCGGGGCGTATTCGGTGGCGATCACCAACAACCCGGCCTCGGCACTGGCCGGGGTTGCGTCTGCGACCCTGCCCATCCATGCGGGCCCGGAATTGAGCGTGGCCGCGACCAAGACTTTCGTGACGTCTCTGGTGGCGGGTCTTTGGCTGTTGGCCGAGATAAAAGGTGACGACACGCTTTTGACGTCGATCCGCAGCTTGCCGGAGGTTTTGGGCAGAGCCATCGCCTGCGATTGGGGCCAAGTTGTCGAAGCCGTCAACGGGCAGTCGCTGTTCACGCTGGGGCGCGGCATGTCCTGGGCGGTCTCGAATGAGGCCGCGTTGAAGTTCAAGGAAACCTGCCAAATTCACGCTGAAAGTTACTCCTCAGCCGAAGTTTTGCACGGACCGGTCTCAATCGTGGATCAAGGATTCCCGGTTCTGGCGTTTGCGTCCGGTGACGCGACCGAGTCCAATATAGCCGAGGTTGCGGATGCGCTGGTCGCCAAGGGTGCACAGGTCTTTGCGACTTCGGATCGGGTAAAACAGGCCGTTGCGCTGCCGCATGTGCGCACATCACACTGGATGACTGACCCGGTGGCCTCGATTGCCTCGTTTTACGGGATGGTCGAAGCGGTGGCCAAGCGTCGCGGCATCAACCCGGACACGCCCCGTCATCTGAGAAAAGTGACGGAAACCGTATGAGCGGCCAGACCATCACGTTCTCAGGCGGTCGCATTTTTGACGGCCAGACGATTTGGGACGATCATGCGGCCCGGTTCGCGGATGGCGCGCTGGTCGGGATCATTCCCCGAACTGAGCTGACCCGGGATGAAGCGGTGATCGATTTGACAGGCGACATCCTCAGCCCCGGTTATGTGGATCTTCAGGTCAATGGTGGCGGTGGGATCATGTTCAATGATGACCCGTCGGTGGAGACACTGGGGCGCATCGCGGCGGCGCATCACCAGCTGGGCTCGACAGCGATTTTACCGACGCTGATCACCGATACGCCGCCAAAGACGCGGGCGGCCATTGCTGCGACCGTTCAGGCTGTGCAGCAGCAGATACCCGGGATTGCTGGCTTGCATCTTGAGGGGCCGCATTTGTCGGTGCGGCGCAAAGGCGCGCATGACAGCGCGTTGATCCGGCCAATGACGGATGACGATCTTGACCAGCTGATCGCCGCGCGCCACGACTTGCCTGCCTTGCTCGTGACGTTGGCCCCCGAGAACGTCAGTATAGATCAGGTCAAAGCGCTGAGCGGCGCCGGTATTCTGGTTTCGCTGGGCCATTCCGACGCGTCATTTGACACCTGTCTGGCATACGCACAGGCTGGCGCGCGCTGCGCCACACATCTGTTCAACGCCATGAGCCAGCTTGGCAGCCGAGAACCCGGTCTTGTAGGCGCGGCCCTGAATTGTGAAACCATGTCGGCCGGACTGATCGCGGACACGGTGCATGTTCATCCTCGAACCATGCAGATGGCCTTTGCGGCGAAACGTGGACCGGGGCAGATCTTTCTGGTCAGCGATGCCATGGCTGTTGCCGGGACCTCGCACCAGGATTTCCGCCTTGAGGGCCGCCTGATCCGCCGCGAAAACGGTAGATTAACGCTAGAGGACGGCACTCTTGCCGGGGCTGATCTGGACCTGACCACTGCCGTGCGTGTTCTGAACCAGCAGGTCGGTATCCCGCTGGAGCAGGCTTTGGCCGCCGCGACCCGTGTCCCGGCGGACCTTATCGGCGCATCGGCTGGCAGGCTGTCCCTGAACACGGCCATTCGGATATCTGATGATCTGTCGCACGCAACGCCGGTTCCGGGGGGGTAGCAAACCGGGGAAAGTTTGCATCACTCTGCGCACGGGGCCATTTCCAATCTCGCGGGCTGCAACCACGTTGTGTATCACTTGGCGCATGACTTATCGGAAGCAGGTGCCAAGTGCATAGTTTAGCAATGATATCCATGGGGGAACATGCGCGGATCAAAGGGTGGACGGCCAAGGTGGCTGAGCACCTTGGGAGAGCCTGGCCCAAGGGCGCGCCTGCGCGTACTGCCGGGTTCCCCGTATGAGCAGCAACCGCGGGGTTTTCATTGGTCAGCGCAAGGACCGGATGGGTGCGCGCCTGCTCATGATGCTGACCTGCATCCGTCTGGCTCAGGATTACCAGACCGATTACCGGATCAACTGGTTTCCGCAAGGGGCTGACGCGCCGGAACTGGATCACCCGCAAGAGCTGTTCACCCATGACTGGATGACCTCGCATTTTCTGAATGCGCAGGATGTCGACGCCAAGATGCGTGATGCGCTGCCGGTCTGGAGCTTCCAGAACGATCCGACGTCTGAACGACTGAACGTGCATCTCGCATCGGGGCGTTCAGTGCTGGTCGAAGAGGGGTTCGAGGTATTGGCGTTCCCCTGGGAGGACATCGAAGCGATCCGTCCGCGTTACCGGGGTTTTATCCACTCGATCGGTTTCGCCGACGATATCCGGCCCATTATGAACCGGATCGACGAACAGCTGTCGGACAAAGGGGTCTCGGCCTATCACATCCGGCGTGGAGATATTCTGAACGGACTGCCTTGGAAGCACTCGACCTGGCCTGCCAAGATCGAACCCGAAGAGTTCTATGAGGCGCATCTGGAAAAGACCAAAGGGTCGACCGCCATCATGTTTTCCGACCAGCCAGAGTTGCTGAGCCGGTTCCAGGGCCGCTTTCCAAACTTGATGCAAATGTCAGATATTGCAGACCTTTCGGGTTTGACCCGGGCCAAGCGCGACTTTCTGGAACTTTATGCCATGTCGCGGGCCGAGCAGGTGATTGCCCCCTTTATCTCGGCCTTTTCCATGGCAGCAGCGCGGATTTCCGGCCAGCAACGCAAAGTGTTCCGGGATGTTCTGACCGAGACCGAGATTCAACAGGTCAATGACAGGGTGATTGATCGCGTCGCTCAGGGACCCGGTGCTTTTCTGAACCCGTCCGAGGCGGCGCATGTGTATTCCAAGGCGGCCCAGTATCTGGTGGCGCAGGATCGCTGTCAGGAAGCGTATGATCTGGCGCAACCCATTCTGGACGCCGGGGCCGACAATGCCTTTTTGCCGTTGCTGCAGGCGTTGAACAGTTTCTACCTTGGAAAGTGGAAAGACAGCGATCAACTGGCTGCGGATGGGTTGGAAACTGCGCATCTGTGGCCCGAGGATTATGCCGTCCTCAGTGCCTTGCGCGGGGCCATTCTGGGTGCCCAAAAGAAACGTTGGGCTGCGACGCGTCATTTCGTGAAAGCGTTTTGGGCCAAGCCGTTACGACCTGATGTTGTTGTTCTGGGGTCGCGGATGCTGTACCGCGATCAACTGGCTTTTCGGATGTTGCCGCCGGTCGATTGGGCGATGCAGAAGCAGATACGCCAACGTCGCTTTCCGCCGTTCAACAACCTCTATTTGGTGCAGCACAAGGTGATTGCCCGGCAGCCCTGCAACTTTGACCTCGTTCTGTTGGATTGGTCCGATCTGGCGCTCGACCAGAAAGCCCGGCGGTTGTTTGACAATCACACCCGATTGCAAGCTCTGCAAAAGGCGCTGGAGAATGTCACAGTCGTGCCTGCGGATGACCCGCGCCTTGTGAGTGTTCAGTCTCAGTTGGCCTATCGCCTGGGTGAGATTTCCGGCGCGGACGCGATTGATATCGCGCGATCAGTCACAAGAGATATCCCGGAAGACGCCATTTTTCACAAGCGGTTATCCGATATTCTGGAAGTTGAAGGGGATGTGGATTCCGCGCGGACGGCCATGGACGCGGCGCTGAGCTGTGATCCCGAAAGCCCGTTCCTGATCTTTGCCAAGGGACGTTTGATGGAGCGGCTTGGCAAGGTAGGACAGGCAGAGAAACTGATCCAAAAAGCGGCTGATCTGGATGAGGTCACCGTCGCGATACAGGGCGCAGCCGGGCAGGTTTCCTTGCGGCGCGGGGAAAAGCAAAAAGCACGCAAATACCTGGAGCGTGCTCGCGACCTGTATCCACCATTCAAGAGGTTCCATAACCAGTTGAAACGGATTTCGTAGCTGCGAACCTGTGGCTGGCGGTGTGGCTGTCAGCTATCCGGAACAGCAATCTCTTGCCGCAGCTTGCCGGTTGTTTTGTCAAAAATCAGGATGCGGTTGTCATCGGTGACAACGGCGTACCAGTTGTTTCCGATGGTCAACGCCTGCGCCCTCGCACCGTCCGGTAATTCGATCTGATCGGGCAGTTTGGGTGTTCTGTCGGTTAGACGGATGACAATCAGGGCGAATGTCACTAGAACCCCGCCAATCATCACCGCGGTCAACAGCATGACCATGCGCCGCAACAGCCTGAGTTGTGGCGTTTCCTGCGGTTCCTGAGGTTCGGAAGGGTCAGTCATGGGCACCCGCCTGATAGAGTTCGTCATCGCGGCCGCGCCGCCACCCCGCCTTGATAAGGCGCTTGCGCGGGATGTGCCAGAGCAAGAAAACCTGTCCCGCACACGCCTTGGCCGGCTGATCGAAGAGGGCGCCGTGTCAATCGATGGCGTCGCTGTGTATGACCCCAAGGCCAGGGTTTCGGAAGGTGCGCAGGTCGGCGTTCGGATTGCAGAGGCCGAGGATAGCCATATCGGACCCGAGGACATTCCTCTGGATGTGGTTTTCGAAGACGACGATTTGATTGTGGTCAACAAACCGGCAGGCATGGTGGTCCATCCGGCTCCGGGCTCTCCCAGCGGAACATTGGTCAATGCGCTGCTGCA
This sequence comes from Ruegeria sp. K11, assembly GCF_056531905.1. NCBI lineage: Bacteria > Pseudomonadati > Pseudomonadota > Alphaproteobacteria > Rhodobacterales > Roseobacteraceae > Ruegeria > Ruegeria sp. K11. The sequence goes on along the minus strand of NZ_JBQFMP010000003.1, from coordinate 202,023 downwards.
TCATTGTGGTGATGACCTTTCAGGCGTAGGCGGGGTCAAACGGCCCGGCATCGTGCATCGGATCGACAAGGAAACCAGCGGTCTTCTGGTGGTGGCGAAATCCGATGCCGCCCATCACGGGCTGGCGGCGCAGTTCGAAGCACACAGCGTTGAGCGTTATTACCGCGCCATATGCTACGGGGTGCCGGACGCCAACGATCCGCGCCTTCGGGGCGTCAAAGGGGTCAGTTTCGAGCCCGGTAACATCATGCGGCTGACAACCCAACTAGCGCGACACAAGACTGACCGGCAGAAACAGGCTGTCGTCTTTCATGGCGGACGACACGCGGTCACCCGGGCGCGCATCGTCGAGAGTTTTGGGGCGCCAAAGTCACTCTCGTTGATCGAATGCTGGCTGGAAACCGGGCGCACGCATCAGATACGTGTGCACTTGGCCCATGCGGGTCATGGCCTTGTCGGTGATCCGGTCTATGGCGGAAAGCGCAAGCTCGCCGCGCGCGCCTTCAGTGCCGATGCGGTCGAGGCGGTGCGTCTTTTCCCACGTCAGGCGCTGCACGCTGCTGTTTTGGGGTTCAAGCACCCCGTAACTGGCGAAAGCCATCGCTTTGAAGCCCCGTTACCTGAGGATATGGAGACCCTGTTGGCGGGTTTGCGCCAGCCCGAGGCGTAATTCGCAATGCCTTGTCAAAAGGTCATTTTCAGCTTTTCTTTACATTCAGTTAATTCCAAACTGTTAACGGTACCACTTGAAAGTGCTGGGTGATGTACCCATATCGCATGTTAAGGGATTAAACATTTGTCCAAGGGGCAGACTTAAATGGCAAATTACAAAAATCTTCCCGCGCCGACACCCGAAGGTGGACTGAACCGCTATATGCAGGAGATTCGCAAGTTTCCTCTGCTGGAGCCGGAAGAAGAGTACATGCTGGCCAAACGCTGGGTCGAAGAACAGGATACCGAGGCCGCGCACAAGATGGTCACATCGCACCTGCGTCTCGCAGCCAAGATCGCCATGGGTTATCGCGGCTATGGCTTGCCGCAGGCCGAGGTGATTTCGGAGGCCAATGTGGGCCTGATGCAGGCGGTCAAACGGTTCGATCCGGAAAAGGGTTTCCGCCTTGCGACCTACGCGATGTGGTGGATTCGCGCCTCGATCCAGGAATACATCCTGCGGTCTTGGTCGCTGGTGAAACTGGGTACGACATCGGCGCAGAAAAAGCTGTTTTTCAACCTGCGCAAGGCCAAGGCGCGCATTGGCGCGTTGGAAGAGGGCGATCTGCATCCCGATAACGTCGCCAGGATCGCCAATGATCTTGGCGTCACTGAAGAGGAAGTCATTAGCATGAACCGCCGCATGTCCGGCGGCGATGCCTCGCTGAACGCGACCGTCGGGTCCGAGGGCGAAGGCACCATGCAGTGGCAGGATTGGCTTGAGGATGAAGATGCCGACCAGGCCGGCGATTATGAGGCGCGGGACGAACTGGATGCCCGTCGCGAGTTGCTGGCTGCCGCGTTGGATGTTCTGAATGATCGTGAAAAAGACATTCTGACCCAACGCCGTCTGATGGATCAGGTCGTCACGCTGGAAGACCTGAGCACGCAGTACAATGTCAGCCGCGAGCGGATTCGTCAGATTGAAGTGCGCGCCTTTGAAAAACTGCAAAAGAAAATGCGCGAACTGGCGCGTGAAAAGGGGATGCTGGGCTCGGCCTGATTGACCCGTTTTCTCAAGCATCAAGCCGGTCTGATTTCCGTCAGGCCGGTTTCCTCGCGTATAGGTGAGCGTGACAGGCATGACAGACGGGCCCGCTGTTGGTAAAAGACCTGAAATTCGATAGCGCTAACGACGCGCGACGCGCGCACGACAGAGGGACGATCATGCAAAAACCGGTTCAATGGGGTATTCTTGGGGCCTCGAAATTCGCGCGCGAACAGATGGCGCCTGCTATTCACGCGGCTCATGGCGCGCGTTTGGCCGGGCTGGCCACATCCGACCCGGTCAAGGCCGAACCGTTTCAGCAGTTTTGCCCGGATTTGAATGTTTATGGCAGCTATGACGCGTTGTTGGCGGACCCGGCAATCGACGCGGTCTATATCCCGCTGCCCAACCATCTTCATGTGGAATGGAGCCTGAAGGCGTTGGACGCGGGCAAGCATGTGCTGTGCGAAAAACCGATGACAATGAAGGCGGAAGAGTTCGATCAGCTGATCGCGAAACGGGATCAGACCGGCCTGCTGGCAGCTGAGGCCTATATGATTGTCCATCACCCGCAATGGCAACTGGCACGCAAACTGATTACCGACGGGGCGATCGGCAAACTGGTGCATGTGACCGGCGTGTTCAGTTATGACAACCGTGCGGATACAGGCAACATCCGCAACCGTCCGGAAACCGGCGGCGGCGGACTGCGCGATATCGGAGTGTATGTGATCGGCAGCGCCCGGTTCGCATCGGGGCAGGAGCCCGCTTCGGTCACCAGCGCAATCCGGTGGGAGAATGACGTGGATGTCTTCACCGAGATTCGGGCGCGGTTTCCCGATTTCACCTATTCGGCATACGTCTCGACCCGAATGCACCCGCATCAGGAAATGGAGTTTCACGGCGAAGGCGGTGTTATCCGCCTGACGGCACCGTTCAACGCGCGCCTCTTTGGTGAGGCACGGGTTGAGCTGCACCGCCCGGGTCTGGAACTCCAGGTCACTCGCTTTCCTGGCGACGATCAGTACAAGCTGCAGGTCGAAGCCTTTGGACGTACCGTGCGCGAAGGGGCCGAGTATCCCTGTCCGCTTGAATTCGCACGTGGCACCCAAGAGGTGATTGACCGCGTGTTCGAGGGTGCTGCGCCCTTGTAACTTGTCACGGGCAGGGCAGCTTGATTAATCTGGTTTGACCAGATCAGGAGGATGCAATGGCGGGCGGCTGGGCGCGCGACGGCGCGGTGAGTGAACAGATCGAAGCGTCGATTTCGGATGAACTGGCACGGATGCAGGCGCAAAAGCGTCCTGTGGGTGAAAGCCTGACCCATTGTGCTGAATGCGAAGAACCCATCCCCGAAAAACGCCGCATCGCGCTGCCGGGGGTCAAGCTGTGTCTGGATTGCCAGCAGGACCGCGACAGCAGCTTCAAGGCACGTGGTGGGATCAACCGGCGCGGGTCTAAAGACAGTCAGCTCAAATAGCGCGAGGCGCCGGTGCAAGACACATCGCAAAGATCGTCTTGGTTTCAGAGCGGTCTGGTTCTGGGTTTTCTCGCGGCGTTTCTGTGGGGCACGCACAGCGTCATCGTGCGCTATCTAACAAGCGATTTGGGCGGGTTGCAGATCGCAGTGTCGCGTCTGTTCATTGCGGCGCTTGCGATCTATTGCATGTTGCGGTTGATGAAAGCCCAGGTTTCGATCCGGTTTGGAGACTGGAACTTTCGGCTGGCGGTTTTGTCGACCGTGATAAATTACATCCTGTTTCACATAGGGTTGGAGCATACAGGTGCAGCCAACGCCATGGTGTTGGAGAACACCGCCCCTTTCTTCGTACTTCTTTTTCTGTATTTCTTTGCGGATACCACCGTTGCGCGCAGGGATGTGCTGGCGACGATCTTGGCGATCCTTGGTGTGTTTCTGACTGTTTATCGCGACTTTCAAGGCGGCGGAGAACCTTTGCTGGGCGACCTGATGGAGATCGGAGCAGGGCTGAGCTGGGCGGTGTTTCTGATCTCAAGCAGTCGCGCGATGCAGGCGTCGCAAACCACCGCCGAACGGCTGAATTTCCTGTTCGGCATCTTCCTGTGCTCAGGCGTGATGTTGGTGCCGTTGGCAGCCTTCTCCCTGCAGATGCCCACCGCTAACGATCTTGTTTTCCTGATCCTGCTGGGCGTCTTGCCGACCGCGCTGGCCTATTACCTGTGGTACGAGGCCGCCGCGCGGGTTTCGACCCTGACGGCGACCCTGATGTTTGCGGCTTCGGTTGTGTTCACCTTCCTCAACGCGGCTCTGTTTCTGGGCGCGACCATCACGCCGCTTGCCGTTTTTGGCGCAGTACTGATCGTTGCAGCCATCTTCCTGACCACGTTGAAGAAGACCGACGAATAGGGGCTGGATCAGCCCTCCATCGCTTCCAATTCATCGATAAAGCCCGAGATCATCGACAGGCCTTTATTCCAAAAGGCGGGGTCACTGGCGTCCAATCCAAAGGGGGCCAGCAGTTCCTTGTGATGCTTGGAACCTCCGGCGCGCAGCATCTCGAAATACTTGTCTTCGAATCCGTCCGCGCCGCTTTCGTAAACCGAATAGAGCGCATTCACGAGACCATCGCCGAAGGCATAGGCGTAGACGTAGAAGGGCGAGTGGACGAAATGCGGGATGTAGGCCCAGAAGGTCTCATAGCCCTCCATGAACTCGAATGCGGGTCCAAGGCTTTCGGCCTGAACGCTCATCCAAAGGGCGTTAATGTCATCCGGGGTCAGCTCACCCTCGCGGCGCGCGGCGTGGAGTTTGCATTCGAAATCATAAAACGCGATCTGGCGGACCACCGTGTTGATCATATCCTCAACCTTGCCTGCCAGCAGCACCTTGCGCTGTTCCGGGGTTTCGGCCTGATCCAGCATTTTGCGGAAAGTCAGCATTTCGCCAAATACGCTGGCGGTTTCGGCCAGTGTCAGAGGCGTAGACGACAACATCTCGCCCTGATCGGCGGCCAGCACCTGATGCACGCCGTGGCCCAATTCGTGCGCCAGCGTCATCACATCGCGCGGTTTGCCCAGATAATTGAGCATCACATAGGGGTGTACGTCCGTGACGGTCGGATGCGCAAACGCTCCGGGGGCCTTGCCGGGTTTGACTGCTGCATCGATCCAACCCTTCGAGAAGAAGGGAGACGCGATCTCACCCATACGTGGATCAAAGGCGTTATAGGCATCCATAACGGTTTTCTCGGCCTCGTCCCAACCGACGATGCGGGTGTCTTCCATCGGCAGCGGTGCGTTGCGGTCCCAGACCTGCATCACGTCCAGTCCCAACCATTTGCGCTTCAACTCATAGTAGCGATGGCTCAGCTTGGGGTAGGCGGCAACGACCGCCTCGCGCAGGGCCTCGACCACTTCGGGTTCGACGTCATTAGACAGGTGGCGGCCGGTCTGCGCGGTCGGCATGTTGCGCCAGCGATCAACGATTTCCTTTTCCTTTGCCTGCGTGTTGTGAACGCGGGCAAAGGTTTTGAGGTTCGCCTGAAACACGTTTGCCAGCTCACGTGCGGCAGCTTCGCGCTTGGCGCGGTCCTGTTCCGTCAGCAGGTTCAGCGTGCCTTCGATGTTCAGCTCTTCCCCATCGACGGTAAAGGTCAGGCCAGCAATGGTTTCGTCGAACAGGCGTTCCCAGGCATCTCCGACAACGCCCAGATCATGCATGAATTTCTCAAGCTCATCCGACAGTTGATAGGGCTTCATCGCCCGAATACGGCGGAACACAGGCTCATAGCGTGCCAGATCGGCATTGGCCGAGAAATGTGACTTCAGCACATCATCATCGATCCGGTTGATCTCGAGCGTGAAAAACACCAGAGGCGTGGTAAAGATCGTGATCTTTTCCTGCATGTCCGACAGGAATTTGGCGCGATCTGCATCGGTGGTCAGCTGATAATAACGCAGACCGGCAAAAGACATTATGCGCCCGGCGATGCCGTTGATTTTCTCGTTGCGATGAACGCAGCGCAAAAGACCTGCGGCATCCAGATCCGCCAGCTTGCCCTCATAATCCGCTGCAAAAGATGCACATTCACCTTCCAACCAGTCCAGATCGCGCGCCAGTTCGGGCGCGTCTTCCGAGGTATATAGATCGCTGAGATTCCATTCCGGCAGGTTGCCAAGGTTGTCGGCCCCTCCAACTGCGTTTGCGTCACGGACTGGAAAGGGAAGGTCGCGCATGGATCACCTCGATAAATCTGCTTTGGCAAACATCTAGGCCCGAGGGGCGGGGATCACAAGCGGCCTTTGATCACAGAGTGACTTACTTGGACAGGATCATTGAGGACGAGGCGTTTGCTCCGGCGCTGGTAAAGTGCGTTGCCAATTGTTCGAACACCGGCCCGCGCACATCGGGGCCTTCCATCAGAACTTCGTGTTCGCCGTCCGGAATCTCGACCAGAGTGCCGCTGGGCCAGTCTGCCATGCGTGCGCGGATCGCCTTGCGATCGACGATCTGTTCGTGGCTGCCCAGAAAAGTCAGTGCGGGTATTTCCGGGGCGTTCTGATCCATCAGCCATGCACATTCATCCAGTGCCTCGCGCAGCCAGATGGTGGATGGCGCGCCCAGAGCAAGCTCGGGATGAGCCGTCAGCTGGTCTTTCATCATCTGGTACATCGCAGGATCGCGGGTCAGAACGTTGCCGTCGAATGGCTGCGAGGACACATAGCTTTCCAGCGACGTCGTGGGCGGCGTTTTCTCGCCCAGACCTATCTTGGGTCCCCAATAGGCCGTCAACCGGCTGAGCGGCTTCATCAGCGGAGTGAAAAAGATCCCCCACATCGGGCCGGTAAAGGCGCAGGCGGTGAATTGGTCGTTCTCAAGAACGGTTCGCAGGCCGATTGCGCCGCCCATGGAATGCCCGATCACGTACCACGGTTTTGGAAGATTCAGTTCGACCGCCAACTCCAGCGTGGCGGCAACGTCATGCTGATAGTCGGTAAACACGTCCACATGTCCGACGCGAGGGTCATCCAGCAGGCGGTCAGCCAGCCCCTGTCCGCGCCAGTCAATCGCGAGCGTAGCAAAGCCGCGATCCACGAATTCACGGGCGGTATCGCCGTATTTCTCGATATATTCGGTGCGGCCCGGGAACAGCATAACGGTGCCGACTGCCGCACCCTCGGGCAGCCAATGACCGACACGAATGCGTTTCCCGTCGGCAGTGGTCACCCAATGCGCGGTGCCACCGGCAGGACGGCCGGCCACGTCTTCGAAAAAGGGGGCCGGCGTTGCTGTCATCAGGCTAACGCCGATGCCAGTTGCATCGCAACACCCATGTCGCCATCCACGGTCAGCTTGCCCGACATGAACGCGCCCGTGGGGTTCAATTCGCCGCTAAGGATCTGTTCGAACGTCTCGGCATCTGCGCTCATGGTCACTTCGGCATCTTCGTCGCTGACGCGCGCGCCACTGGCATCCAGTACGATCGAGCCGAGGTCTGCGATGTCAAATTTTGCCGACGCGCTGAAGCCGCCATCCGCCAGTTTTTCATTCAGTGCGGCTGCGGCCTTTTCCAGAGTATCGCTCATACTTTTCCTCACTTTGAATTGTGCGCCGAGAATGGACATCCTGAGGCGCTGCGCTACAGTGACCAATGTTATGAGCATTGCAAGCACCAAACTCAAAGGTATCGTTGCGGCAACAGTGTTGCTAGTCACGTATTCCACCAATTCTTTGGCGCAGCAGGCCGATTCCCGTGACGAATCCGAACTGCTGGGTAAGCTGGCGCAGGCCTCGCCCGAACAGGCCGCCGGGTTGGACCGTCAGCTCAAGGCGTTGTGGTCGCAGTCCGGATCGGCCTCGGCGGACTTGCTGCTGGAACGCGCGCGTGAGGCTTTGGACGATGGTGATGTGGCAGCGGCCATCGATCATCTGACGGCGCTGACGGACCACGCCCCGGACTTTGCCGAAGGCTGGTTCGTACGGGCCTCGGCCTTTTTTGGCATCGACCGGTATGGAATGGCGGCTGCGGACCTGGAACATGCGCTGACGCTGAACCCCAACAATTACGAAGCGATCTATGGTCTGGGCCTGATCTTCGAGGTTCTGGATAAGCCGCAACAAGCCATGGATGCATATGAGCGGGCACTGGCTATACATCCTCATCACGAAGAAGTAACCAAGGCCGTGAATCGATTGAAGCCTCGGGTCCAGGGATCGTCCCTCTAACAACCGGGGCAGGGGGCAAAGGTGAGCGGGTCATCCCGAATCGTGGCCGTACTTGGCCCGACCAACACAGGTAAAACTCATTACGCGATTGAACGTATGCTGGGCTACCGGACGGGTGTCATCGGTCTGCCGTTGCGACTGCTGGCGCGTGAGGTCTATGACAAGATCGTCGCCATTCGCGGGCCGTCGGTCGTGGCGCTGGTGACGGGCGAAGAGCGCATCGTACCGCCGCGCACGCAGTACTGGGTCTGTACGGTCGAGGCGATGCCCGAAGGGATGGGCGCGGATTTCGTGGCCATAGACGAAATCCAGCTTTGCGCCGATCCGGAACGGGGCCATGTGTTCACCGATCGTCTGCTGCGGTCCCGTGGCACGCACGAGACTCTGTTTCTGGGGTCCGACACCATGCGCGGTACTATTGCGGCGCTGGTGCCAGAGGCGCAGTTCGTCCGGCGTGAGCGTATGTCGCAGCTTGTCTATTCGGGCTCCAGGAAGATCAGCCGGATGCCCGCGCGCAGTGCGATCGTCGGTTTCTCGGTCGATAACGTTTATGCCATTGCCGAACTTCTACGTCGCCAAAAGGGCGGGGCGGCGGTGGTCATGGGTGCGCTCAGCCCGCGTACCCGGAACGCACAGGTCGATTTGTACCAAAATGGCGAAGTCGACTATCTGGTCGCCACCGATGCCATCGGCATGGGCCTGAATCTTGATGTGGACCATGTGGCGTTTTCATCGCTGACCAAGTTCGACGGGCGGCGGATGCGCGCTTTGGCCCCGAATGAGCTGGCTCAGATCGCGGGGCGCGCCGGGCGTGGTATGTCCGATGGCACATTTGGTGTGACTGGCGAGGCCCCTCCGCTGGACGAGGGCGTGGCTCAGGCGATCATGGACAGCCGCTTTACGCCTATGAAAAAGCTGAACTGGCGGAATGCCGCTTTGCGGTTTGGCTCGATCGAGGCGCTGATCGACTCGTTGGAAATCAGCCCGAACGACGAACATCTGGTCAAGGCGCGGCCCGCCGATGACCTGAATGCGCTGAAGTCGCTGTCGCAAGTGACCGAAGTGATCGCCCGCGCCAGTGACCCGCAATCGGTCCGGTTGCTGTGGGATGTCTGCCGAATCCCCGATTTTCGCGGCATCAGCCATGCCGAACATGCCAGCCTGCTTGAGGTGATCTATGGCCACCTGCACGAACGCGGGTCCATTCCCGACGACTTCATGGCGCGGCAAATCCGCCGGATCGACCGAACGGACGGAGATATTGATGCGCTCTCCAAAAGGTTGGCATATATTCGCACCTGGACATATGTTGCGCAGCGAAATGGCTGGGTGCGTGACGAATCCCATTGGCGCGCGGAAACGCGCACTGTAGAAGACAGGCTGTCGGACGCTCTGCATGACCGTTTGACCCAACGATTTGTGGACCGGCGCACATCCGTGTTGCTGCGCCGGCTCAAACAGAAGGAGGCCCTTTTGGCCGAAGTAAATGACAAGGGTGAAGTGACCGTCGAAGGCGAATTCGTCGGTCGTCTGGAAGGGTTCCGGTTTAGCCCGGACAAAGCAGCGCAGGGAACCGAGGCGAAAGCTTTGAAGTCCGCGTCTTTGCAAGCACTCGCACCGCAATTCCATCTGCGTGCCGACCGCTTCTACAACGCGCCCGATACCGAAATTGATTTCACCGATCAGGGCGGCCTGATGTGGGGCGAATACGCTGTCGGCAAGCTGGTTGCCGGGGCAGAGCCCTTGAAACCGGTTGTCGAGGTGTTTGTGGACGAGGCCGCAGGCCCGGACGTCGAACAGAAAGTGCAGCGCCGCCTGCAGCATTTCATCGACCGCAAAGTGGCTGCTCTGTTCGAGCCGCTTTTGAACCTGTCACGCGACGAGGAACTGACCGGTCTCGCCAAGGGCTTCGCCTTCCGCATGGTTGAGGCGCTGGGCGTGCTACCGCGCGCGCAGGTTGCGCAAGAGGTCAAGGATCTGGATCAGGACGCCCGCGGCGCGCTGCGCAAGCACGGCATCCGCTTTGGTCAGTTCACCATCTTCATGCCTCTGCTGCTGAAACCCGCGCCGACGCGTCTGCGTCTGGTTCTGTGGGCGCTGTCGGGTGGTCTGCAGGAATTCCCCGAAGCGCCGCCTCCGGGTCTGGTCACCGTGCCCGTAGCCAAGGATGCGCCGCAGGGCTATGACACCATGTGTGGCTACCGCGATGCCGGTGAGCGTTCGATCCGCATCGACATGCTGGAACGTCTGGCCGACATGCTGCGCGCCGAAGACAGCCGGGGCGGGTTCGAGGCCAAGGCCGACATGCTCTCGATCACCGGCATGACGCTGGAACAGTTCGCCGACCTGATGCAGGGCTTGGGCTACAAGGCCGAGCGTGGCGAGCGTGAAAAGGTCAAGGCCGCACCGGTCGAACAGCCTGCCGCAGAAGCGCCTGAGCAACCTGTCCCCGAAGAAAACCCGGCAGAAGCCGTTGCGACGGAGGAGGCGAGTGCACCCGCCGAGGCGTCAGCCGAGGCCACCAACAGCACCGAGGCGGAAGCCGAGGCCCCGGCGGCAGAACAGCCGGTGGAACCTGCATCAGACGAACCCGAGGTTGAGGTCTTCTATACCTTCACATGGGGCCGACAGCGCCAGCCGAACCGCGGCCCGCGCCGCGAACAAGGGCAGGGCAAGGGCAAGCCGCGCGGCAAACCTCAGGGCAGGCCGCAGGGTAAGAAGGGTGGCAAGCCTCAGGGGGCCAAATCCTTCTCGTCGCGGCCTCCGAAGAAGGAAAAGGCCATCGATCCCGACAACCCGTTTGCCGCCGCGCTGATGGGTCTGAAGGACGGCAACTAAAAGCCGATGGCCGAGGCCAAGCTGCGGATCGACAAATGGTTGTGGCAGGCGCGGTTCTTCAAGACCCGCAGCCTGTCCGCCAAACAGGTCAGTGGCGGCCATGTCCGGCTGAATGGAAACCGGGTGCTAAAGCCGGCGCAGGTTGTGGCTCCCGGTGACGTTCTGACCTTTCCACAAGGTCGCATCGTCCGTGTTGTCCGGATCGAAGCACTGGGTGACCGGCGCGGTCCTGCGTCCGAGGCACAAACGTTGTATACGGATTTGACCGAAAAACAGGACAAGCCGTCGAAAAACCCGGGCTATGAAGGAAAAGGTCGTCCCACCAAGAAAGATCGGCGCGCACTTGATCTTTCTCGTACGCAAGATGGCTGATCTTCCCTTGAAGAAGGGGCGATACTGATTTAGCTAGTCGCTCAAAGCGCAAATAGGAAACCCACGATGACCTACGTTGTCACTGAAAACTGCATTGGCTGCAAATACACCGACTGTGTCGAGGTATGTCCGGTGGACTGTTTCTATGAAGGTGAGAACACGCTGGTCATTCATCCGGATGAATGCATTGACTGCGGTGTGTGTGAACCGGAGTGCCCCGCCGACGCGATCCGCCCGGATACCGAGCCGGGCATGGATTCGTGGGTCGAATTCAATCGCAAATATTCGGAAATGTGGCCAGTGATCGTCACCAAGAAAGATCCGCTCCCCGAAGCCGAAGAACGCGACGGGGAAGAGGGCAAAATGGAGAAATATTTCTCCGAAGCGCCGGGCGAAGGCGGCTGAGCGATTCGCCCCTGAAATCCCGGTAATATGCAGGTGAGACCAGGTATAAGTTGCTGGGATCAAATGTGAATACCTGCATTTGGGTGTGTCGGCCTTTTGAGTGTCGCAAATTTGTGATATACTCATATCCTGAATGATGACTGTGATTGGGATGCACTCCACAAGTATGCTCGCTTTGGAGTACTGAATTATTGACAAAATCCCCACCTGACAGAGCCGCATTGTTGCTCTGGCCAGTGTGTTTTGTTGTGTGTGACCCGGTCTGAAACCAAGGAAGAACCTGAATGTCCAAGTCGAAAAAGCTCGAGTTCCGCCCCAACGATTATGTTGTCTACCCCGCACACGGCGTGGGTCAGATCATCTCGATCGAAGAGCAGGACGTCGCCGGATTTTCACTCGAGCTGTTCGTGATCTCGTTTGAGAAAGACAAGATGACCCTGCGTGTGCCAACCAATAAGGTGACTGAATCCGGTCTGCGGTCGCTCAGCTCGCCGGATGTGATCAGCCAGGCGATGAAGACGCTGAAGGGCAAGGCCAAGGTCAAACGGGCCATGTGGTCGCGTCGGGCGCAGGAATATGAGCAGAAAATCAACTCGGGTGATCTGATTTCGATTGCCGAAGTTGTGCGCGACCTGCACCGCACCGACGATCAGCGCGAGCAAAGCTATTCCGAGCGCCAGCTGTACGAAGCCGCGCTGGAACGTCTGACCCGCGAGGTTGCCGCCGTTTCGGGCGCAGATGAAATCTCTGCCGCAAAGCAGGTGGACGAGGTTCTGACTTCGCGCGCTGCCTGATCGCCGAGATATCGTTTTCTGGCCGTCCCTGTCGGGGCGGCCTTTTTTGTGCCGGTTTGCTTGGTCTGGCGGTGAATTTCCGTTAGTTTTCCGTCATGTGACGCGGCATGCGGGGGCGGCATGAAAAAAACGGTCAAAGCGCTCTATATCGGCAGAGGGCCGGTATCTGTTTGGTTCCGCTATGGTTTGATCCTGTTTGATACCGCATCGATCGTGTTTTTTGTCGGCACCGCAAACATTCCGCACGGGCCGGGCCTGACGGCCGCCAGCCTTGGTGTCGGGCTGTTGATCTTGCTGGATTTTCTTGCCCGCATGTGGATCGCGAAAGATCGGTGGAAACTGCTACGTAAAATTTACACACTGGCCGATATCGTGGTGATCGTGACGCTGTTGCTCGACCCGTTTCTGACCGGTAATCTGGCGTTTCTTCGAATCCTGCGGGCCTTGCGTCTGATCCACTCCTACCAGTTGCTGCGGGACCTGCGGCGCGACAGCCCGTTTTTCCGAACCCACGAGGACGCTGTGATTGCGGCGGTGAACCTGTTGGTGTTCGTCTTCGCGACATCGACTGCCGTCTTGGTGTTCTTCATCCCGGATACCAGTCAAACCCCGTATATCGACGCGCTTTATTTCACTATGGCGACGCTGACCACGACGGGGTTCGGGGATATTACGCTGCAGACACCTGCGGGTAAGATTTTCTCGGTCTTTATCATGGTGGTCGGGGTGGCGCTGTTCGTGCGCTTGGCACAGGCGATTTTCATGCCTCAGAAGGTACGGCACAAATGCCCCAGTTGCGGGCTGTATCGGCATGACCCGGATGCGGTTCATTGCAAGCATTGCGGGGGCACGCTGCGGATTGAAACCGGCGGCTTGTCCTAGATCAGCGCGATCAGGGTCAACAGGAATGCGATCTCGGAGATCTGTTGCGCCGCGCCCAGAATATCTCCTGTCTGGCCGCCGATTTTCGATTTGGCAATGGAGCCGACCAGTGCGGCGGCAATCAGGGCAACAACCATCGGCAAAATCGCACCCGACCCCAACAGCAAAACCGACAGAGCGATGGCAAGCCCCAGACCGGTCAAAACAGACAGGGCCGGAGGCGTGCCGACGCTTTGGCTTAGCCCGGATTGCCGTGCATTTCTCATCGTAAGCATAAGTCCCGGCAAAAGGGCGCGAGAGAAAAGGGAGGCCGCGAGGACACCCGTCAGCAGACGCGCATCCAGCAAAGTGACCACGGCGGCGATCCTCAGGGCCTGAGACAACATCAGCGACAGAACCCCATAGGTTCCGATATGGCTGTCCTTCATGATCTCAAGCCGCCGTTCGGGTGTAAATCCCCCCCACAGCCCATCGACCGTATCGGCCAGCCCGTCTTCGTGCATCGCACCGGTGGTGACAATCAGAATGGTCACCAGTCCAATGGCGACAGCTATAACGGGAAGTCCTAGCCATAGCCCGATCCAGCCAATCCCGCAGGCAAGGGCCGCCACGATCAGACCTGCAATGGGAAAGGCCCAGGCAGCCTTGGCCTGGCGGGCAAACAGGGCCTCTTGCAGGCGCGGCAGCGGCAGACGTGTCAGCAAGACCAGCGCAAGCGGGATATCCCACAGGGAAAACGGGGTGGTGTCGTTTTTGTGCACTCCCAGGCCTTTCCGGGTCTTGTTGCTTTGGCAGCATTGGTTAAACACGCAGGACCACTCAGATGCAACGAGGCTTTGAATGCTGCCCGAACTCACCGACCTGAACAGTCTTCGTACGGCGCTGACGGATGCGCCCGGCCCCGATCAAGTCGCCGATCAAGGCGCGCGCGCGCGCAACGGTCAGTTGACCAAACCGCCGGGCGCGTTGGGCAGGCTCGAGGATCTGGCCATCTGGTACGCGGGTTGGCGCGGTGACGCGCAACCGCAGATCACCGCGCCTCAGGTCATTGTGTTTGCTGGCAATCACGGGGTGACCGCGCAGGGCGTATCGGCGTTCCCGCCGGAAGTCACCGTGCAGATGGTCATGAATTTCGAACATGGCGGTGCGGCAATCAACCAGTTGGCCAAGGCCGCAGGGGCCAAAATGGATGTTCACGCCCTGGAGCTGGACAACCCCACGGCAGATTTCACTCAAGGCCCTGCAATGAGTGAGGCCGAGGTGCTGAGTGCGCTGCGCACCGGATGGCAGGCGGTGGACCCGCACGCGGATGTACTGGTGGTCGGTGAGATGGGCATCGGCAACACGACCCCCGCCGCCGCCATCGCCTGCGCGCTGTTCGGAGGCGACGCGTCGGATTGGACGGGCAGGGGCACCGGTGTCGATGATGCCGGGTTGGCCAACAAAACGCGGGTCGTGGCCGAAGGTGTCGCTTTGCATGGTCAGACAGATGACGGGCTGGACATCTTGCGCTGCTTGGGCGGGCGCGAAATTGCGGCCATGGCGGGTGCAATCGCCGCCGCTCGGGTCCTGCGGATTCCGGTCATTCTGGATGGCTTTATCTGCACCGCCGCTGCGGCCTGTCTGGCACGGGTATCGGACACGGCTCTGGACCACGCGGTTGCGGGCCATCAAAGTGCCGAAGGCGCGCATGGTGCGATGCTGTCCCGGTTGGGAAAGGCGCCGTTGCTGAACCTTGGGCTGCGGTTGGGGGAAGGGTCAGGCGGCGCGTTGGCGATCAATATCCTCAGAAGCGCGGTGGCCTGCCATTCGGGTATGGCGACCTTTGCCGAAGCGGGCGTTTCCGACGGGTAACGCGGCGGCCTGACCACCACGGTGGGGTTTTGGTCAGGCCCGCTGTTTCTCGTGTTCTTCGGCCAATTCTAGCAACGCAGTTTCAAGGTCTTTGTCCAGTTGCCGCGACCGTTCGATGTATTTCTTGTTCTCGGCGGTTGCCATGCCGGGTATCCACAGCTCGGCCAGTTCCCGGACAGACATACGATCGTGGTGGTAAAAGGTCTGCTCGGCCTGCGCCGCCTCGTACTCGCTGAGCCCTATGTTCTCCAGCACATAGCGCCCCGCCCGCAGTGAACCGTCGAACATCTCGCGCACGATGTCATTGGCACCGGCCTGATAGAGCTCGTAAACGTGGTTGCGGTCGCGCGCACGGGCGATGATGTGCAGGTCGGGCCGTTGGCGGCGCGCATAGCTGACCAATCGGGTGACCTGTTTATAATCGTCCATCGCCGCAACCAGAACTGACGCCTTTTCCAGCCCCGCCGCCCGCAGCAGTTCGGGGCGGGTGGGATCCCCCAGAAAGCCCTTGACCCCAAATCGCCGCATCAGCTGGATCGTTTCGATATCATGGTCCAGAACCACGGTTTTGAAACCGCTTGCACGCACCAGTCGGTTGACGATCTGACCAAACCTGCCAATTCCCGCGATGATGACAGGCCCTTTCTCGTCGATCGTATCGGGTTCGACCTGCGGATTGCTGTCGACCAGAAACCGGTTGATCAGATCATAGATGATGAACAACAGCGGGGTGATCAGCATCGTCAAGGCGATGATCATCAGCAGCTTTTGCGACAGGTCCGGCGGGATGACATTCTGTTGCGTCGAAAAGGCCAGCAGGACAAACCCGAATTCACCGGCCTGCGCAAGGCCAAGCGTGAACAGCCAGTGGTCGCGTTTGTGCAGTTTGAAGGCGCGCCCGACCGCAAACAGAATGATGCCTTTGACAAGGATCACCAGCAACGCCAGCCCAATCAGGTCAAACGGATCGTTGAAGAAATAAGCGACGTTGATGCCTGCTCCGACCGTGATGAAGAACAGACCCAGCAACAGCCCCTTGAACGGCTCAAGGTCGCTTTCCATCTCATGCCGGAATTCCGAGCTGGCCAGAACAACGCCCGCCAGAAACGCGCCCAGAGCGGGCGACAGTCCGACCAGCGTCATCAGGAAGGAAATGCCCACCACGATCATCAAGGCCAGCGCGGTATACATCTCGCGCAGGCGCGTGGCGTGGATGAAGCGGAACAGCGGGCGTGTCAGGTAGATACCGGCCAGTATCACAAAGGCGATGACACCGATGGTGACCAGTGTCACCGCCCACCCGGGAAGCCCTTCGACAAGGGACAGGGTGTGGTGATGATCTGCGCCATGCGCCGCCTCGCCGCCACGGGAGATCGAGCCATCATTCTGAAGTGTTGCCATCGGCGGAAGAGCCAGCAATGGCAGCAAGGCCAGAATGGGGATGACCGCGATATCCTGCGTCAGCAGAACGGAAAACGTGGCCCGACCGCCGTTGGTCTGCATCAGCCCTTTCTCGGACAGGGTCTGCAGCACAATCGCTGTCGAGGACAATGACAGTGTCAGTCCCACCGCCAGCGCTATGGACCACTGATGGCCCGCGTAGAAGGTTACCGCTGCAATCACCAGCGTCGACACACCCACCTGCAACCCGCCCAAGCCCAGCAGCTTGTCGCGCATGTCCCAAAGGGCGCGGGGCTCCAGCTCCAGCCCGATCAGGAACAGCATCATGACCACACCGAACTCGGCCACATGCTGCAGGCTCTCGGTCTCGGCGCCGACCAACCCGAGGATCGGGCCGATCACAAGACCGGCTGCCAGATACCCCAGAACCGAGCCCAGACCAAGGCGCGCCGACAGGGGCACGGCGATCACGGCCGCAGCCAGATAAATCGATGCCTGATAAAGGAATTCGTTCATTGTCTTTTCCCTGAGCCTCTAGGTCGGCAATGGCGCATCGCGTTTCAGCTGGTCCATGACAATCTGGCTTTGGACCCGCGCAACCGCAGGATGCGGCAGGATCACTTCGTGAAGCAAGCTGTTGAGTGCGGATAAGTCGTCACAATAGACGTGAAGCAGATAATCTGCCTCGCCGGTCATCGTCCAGGCGCTGCTGATTTCGGGGCGGGTGTTGACCATGCGGGCAAAGCTGGCGGATTGATCCGGGCCATGAGTGCCCAGATGCACCTGAATGAACCCCTGCACTTGCAGCCCTAGCTTCAGCGGGTCCAGACGGGCGGTGTATCCGGTGATATAGCCCTCGGCCTCAAGCCGCTGTCGGCGGCGACCCGCCTGACTGGCGGACAGGTTCAGCATCTCGCCCAATTGGTGCGCTGTCAGATGGGCATCTTTCTGCAAAGCTGACAGCAGTCGCGTGTCTGTCGCATCCAGCATGTGCGGCTATTCCTCGGATTCTGCCCTTTTTGCGCGGTCTTTGCGCGCTTGACGCTAGTTTACACGAAAACAACGCGCAGAAACAGCGTGGATTAAGGCTTATTTTTGAATCAGCAATAAATTTCCTGTTTACCACGGAGACGCGCAATGGGTCCTTTCCCGCACAATGCCCCCAAATCTGTCATCACCGAAGAGAACCCCGCTGGTACGGATGGATTCGAGTTCGTCGAATTCGCGCATCCCGAACCGCAGGAGCTTCGCGACCTGTTTGCCCGCATGGGGTTCGAATATGTCGGATATCACCGCAACACACCGTCGGTCGAACTGTGGCAGCAAGGCGATGTCACCTACATCCTGAACGCGGACCCTGACAGCTATGCCGCGAAATTCGTGGACGAACACGGCCCTTGCGCCCCGTCGATGGGCTGGCGCGTTGTGGATGCGCAAAAGGCCTATGAACACGCGATTGCCAAAGGGGCCGAGCCGTATGACGCAGCCGACAAGACCATGGGCGTGCCTGCCATCAAAGGAATCGGCGGTTCGCTGATCTATTTCATTGATCAGTATTACGACACATCGCCCTACAACGAAGAATTCGAGTGGCTGAAACAATCCAAGCCGGGCGGTGACGGGTTCTATTACCTCGACCACCTGACCCATAACGTGTTCAAGGGCAACATGGACAAGTGGTTCAAATTCTACGGTGATCTGTTCAATTTCCGCGAAATCCGGTTCTTCGATATCCAGGGCAAGTTCACCGGGCTTTACAGCCGCGCGCTGACCTCACCCTGTGGTCGCATTCGCATTCCGATCAACGAAGATCGGGGCGAGACCGGGCAGATCGTGTCCTACTTGAAAAAGTATAAAGGTGAAGGCATCCAGCACATCGCGGTGGGCAGCGACGACATCTACGCTTCGACAGATGCGATCGCGGAAAAGGGTCTGAAGTTCATGCCCGGCCCGAACGAGACCTATTATGATCTCTCCTATGATCGTGTGACCGGCCATGATGAGCCCAAGGACCGGATGATGAAACACGGTATCCTGATTGACGGCGAAGGCGTCGTGGACGGCGGCGAAACCAAGATTTTGCTGCAGATCTTCTCGAAAACCGTTATTGGCCCGATCTTCTTTGAGTTCATTCAGCGCAAGGGCGATGACGGGTTCGGCGAAGGAAATTTCAAAGCGCTGTTCGAATCCATCGAACGCGAGCAGATCGAGGCTGGGGAAATCTCCGCCGCATAATCTGAGCCAAGGCAATATGACACTGGGCCAAGGGTGGCCCGGTGTTATCCGCTGGGTATTTTGAGCGTCACGTTGCGGCCGCCTTTTTGGTACCGCAACTCGCTGTCGCCGATGGCGATAACGTTGCCGCCGTCGATGCGATCCCCGATTTTCAGTTTTCTGTAACGCCCGCTGGGCAACCGCACCAATGCCCGGCGATTGGCGGTTGTGCCATAAACCCCGATCAGGTTGAGTTTGCGCAGATTGATCGCATTGTCGATCGTGGCCTGTCGCGCAACCGAGGCCGTTGTCGGGATTTTGGGTTTGACCGTTTTGGGCTGGAACGAACCGGCCTCGTCGCTTTTGGCCGTGACATTGGCCGTCGAGCCCAGCGGCGCCTTGGCGTCACCCGGTTTTTGTGCGACCAGCGCGGCGATGTTGGGCGATCTGGGCTTGGGGCGCGGAACCCGAACGACGGCCAGCGCCGTTGGGGTATGGTCCACTTCGGGCGGCACTTCCAAACCCTCGGGGCGCAGCTTGGGGCGGATGACGGCCAGTTCTTCGCGCGACCGCCCCCCCAGTTGGTCACGTTCGAATTGATCGACCAGATTGGCGGGGCGCGGCCGAGGGCGAAAGCCTGCCAATCGGGTGTCGGCCTCGGATTCGGCTTCGGTCGGATCGGCCTCGAACCGGACCGGAGGTTCTGGTGGCACCGATGACGGGCGTCCGAGGTAGACCATGATGCCGTCGGGGTTCAGCGTTCCGTCCCGGCTCGGAGACACAAGACCCCGCTCATCCAGTTCAAATCGCTGACCGGCCTGACCGGGTAGGGCCACGACCTCGACCGGTGCATCCGTGGTCAGGCTGTCAAAACCGGGCAGAGCGACCGCATCCTGCGACAAATCCGATCGGTCGACCGAGCTGAGATAGATGTCGCCCAACCCCCTGACCGCTGGTGGGGACAACGCTGCCGGGGCACGTGGTGCTGTGCCGGTAAAGTCGCGAAACACAGGGTCGTTGCTGACATCCGGCGAGATAAGTTCGACCGGTTTGGGCGCAACATTCAGCGCTTCGAAAATGGGGTCACTGGTTAACGCCTCCAGAATAGCCTCATCCGTGGGTGAAAGGGGTGGCGAGTCCTCGGTCGTCGGCTCTTGCGGTTTGGCGGGCAGCGCCGCGACTTCGGGCGCGGGTGGCTCGGTCTGTGGCACCGTGTTCGCCTGGTTGGCGGAAGGGGCCTCGGGAAGCGTCGGCGCGTCTGCCACTTCGACCCGTGGCTGAGGAGGTGTCACGGTCGCATTGGTGCTTTCAGCAGGGACACCGCTGTCCTGAGGCTGAGACGGACGCAGCGACCAGACCCCCAGCACCATCCCGAACAGGACAGAGGCCGCCACAACCGGCACCAGCAAGCGCCCTCGCTTGCCCGAAAACACGCCTGTTGGCGTGCTTTCCGGCTGGACCGAGCGAAACGCCTCAGGATCGGCGGCTTGCGCGATCTGATGCACCAGAGGGGCATCCTGGTCGGCGTCGTCTTTCACAGCGTCTTGGGGCTCGTCCGACGGTTCTGTGACAAAGGGCGTCATCTCGGCGGTCAGTTCAAACTGCGGGTCTGTCAATGCCCCCAATTCGGTGGCGCATAGGCAGAACCGTTCAGGCACGAACCCATATGTCCGGGCGAACTCGCTGGCCTCGACCAGGGTTGATTTGGCGACCGCAGCAACCTGCGTAGCCTGATCGTCCGCTGATAAGGTATAAGCCAGATCATCCAAGTCATAGGGAGTGGCCCCGGCCAATATGTCCCGAATGGCTTGTTCTCTGGCCTCAGGTGTCAGTTCAGCCACATCGACGGTCAGAATTCGCACCTGGTCCGGCGGAATGATCAGCCGGCAGCTCAGGTCATGTTCCAGCGCGAAGCCCTGATCGCGCAGGGCTTGCATATCAGCGGCCAGGTCCGTTTCGGTCAATGCAACGGTGCCGATGCAATACCAGTCACCATCGGACCAGTGATGCAGGGAAATGCCGTTTTCAGAAAATGACAGCGCAAAGGCGGGTTTCATAATCCGGATGAACCATAATTGTCAGCTTCAGTGCAAACGCTCTTGCGCCTGCCCAACGAGATTAGAGCAGGATCCCGCCGAGGGAAAGAAAAAGCCGTGTGACCCTCTTGTTATGTCGGGCGGCAAACGCCCATCTATGGTGCAAGTCAACAGGAGGGATCACCTTGAAGACACTCGCTTTTCTGGCCGCCATGACGGCCGCCGTCGCAGCGATGCCTGCCGCTGCGGAAGAACGTCGCATTACCGTCAGCGGCGCGGGCACGGCCCTGTCCGCACCCGACATGGCAACGATCACCCTAGGCGTCACCAATCAGGATGCGCAGGCCTCGGTCGCGATGCAGGCCACGTCTGATGCGGTGACGCAGATTCTGCAGCGTCTGGATGAGATGGGTTTGGACGCGCGCGACGTTCAGACCCGCGATCTGTCCCTGTCTCCGGTCTGGTCCGGACGAACAGGGCAAAACAACGAGCCCCCCGAGATCACCGGGTTCACGGCCTCGAACCGGGTCTTTGTGCGCGTGCGCGCGCTGGACGATCTGGGCGCCATCATGGATGCCGTCATTCAGGACGGGGCCAATGCCTTTGGCGGGTTGAGCTTTGGCGTGCAGGATCCCAAACCGCTTGAGGCCGAGGCCCGCGCGCAAGCCGTGGCAGACGCCAAGGCCAAGGCCGAGCAACTGGCAGAAGCCGCGGGGATAACCTTGGGCCAGATCGTGTCGATCAACGATCAGGGGGGTGGTGTGCGCCCGGTGGCGCAAATGCGCGAAATGAGTCTGGCCGACGCCGGGGCGGTGCCCGTCGCGGCGGGCGAAATTTCAGTGTCGGTCAATATCTCGATGGTGTTCGAAATCGCCGAATAGGATCAGATGTGGGCGCGGGCTTGCAACGACTGACGTTGTTGGCCCGCGTCATCGAAGTTCGCGGGGTCAAGCCAGGCTTCGAACGCATCCCGGATACGCGGCCATTCGCTATCGATGATCGAAAACCACGCCGTGTCCCGGTTACGGCCCTTGTAATGAGTGGCCTGCCGGAAGATGCCCTCGAAGGTAAAGCCCAGCCGCTCTGCGGCACTTCGGGAAGGGGCATTCAGTGCGTCGCATTTCCATTCATAGCGACGATATCCCAACTCGTCGAATACCCGTCGCATCATCAGATACATGGTCTCGGTCGAGGGCGGCTTGCGCTGCAGCAGGGGCGAAAAGTGGATATGCCCGACCTCGATGGCACCCGCTGCAGCATCGATCCGAAGGTACGAGGCCATCCCGACCGGAATGTCCTGCGCATCCAGAACCGTGTGGAACATCGGGTCCGCATCCATGCAGTGGGACTGCGCCCAGTCAAAGAATTCCTGCTCGCGCCTGAACGGTCCGTAAGGCAGGTACGTCCAGTTTCGCCCCTCGGCATCCTTGGCAAACGCCCGGTACAATCCGGGCGCATGCCGGTTCACGTCAAGAGGCACAACCGAGCAATACCGGCCTTCCATCGGTGTGTAGGGCGGTGTCGGGCGTGGGAATTCGCCCGACACCGGTCGTCCGATGGGTTGACCCAGATCGTTGGTGTCATGCCCGGCCATGGCCTCAGGCCGTCGCCTTGGACAGGGCCTGATCCAGATCAGCAATCAGATCGTCCGCGTCTTCGATCCCGATGGACACACGCACGACACCCGGACCGGCACCGGCCGCTTCTTGCTGTTCGGGGGTCAACTGACGGTGGGTGGTCGAAGCCGAGTGGATGATCAGCGACCGCGCATCGCCAAGGTTGGCTACATGGCTGAAAATCTCCAGCGCATTCACCAGCTTGACGCAGGCGTCATAGCCGCCTTTGACCGCAAAGGTGAACAGCGCGCCTGCGCCCTTCTTGTACTGCGCCTTGACACGGTCGTGATAGGCCGACGAGGGCAGGCCCGCATATGTCACGTAGTCCACGCGGTCATCCGCTTCGAGCCATGCCGCGATCTTCTGGGCGTTCTCGACATGGCGCTCCATCCGCAGCGACAGGGTTTCGATCCCCATCAGCGTGTAATGCGCGGCCTGCGGGTTCATCGTCATGCCCAGATCGCGCAGGCCGATGGCGATGCTGTGGAAGGTGAAAGCCAGCGGGCCGAAGGTCTCGTGGAATTTCAGGCCGTGATAGGCTGGTTCCGGTTCACTGAGCGAGGGGAACTTGTCGTTCGCCGACCAGTCGAACTTGCCCGAATCCACAATGCAGCCGCCGGTGACGGTGCCGTTGCCGGTCAGGTATTTGGTGGTCGAGTGCACAACAAGAGTGGCACCGTGTTCGATCGGGCGGCACAGGTAGGGCGTGGCCGAGGTGTTGTCGACGATCAGCGGAATGCCTGCTGCGTCGGCCACATCCGCCAGCGAACGGATGTCGGTGACATAGCCGCCGGGGTTGGCGATGGATTCGCAGAACACCGCGCGGGTGTTTTCGTCGATGGCGTCCTTGACCGCGTCCAGATCATCGGTGTCGACAAACTTGGCCGACCAGCCAAAGCGTTTGATGGTCTGGCTGAACTGCGTGACCGTGCCGCCATACAGACGGGTCGAGGCCACCACGTTGCATCCCGGTCCCATCAGCGGGAACAGCGCCATGATCTGCGCCGCGTGGCCCGAGGAACAGCAGACCGCGCCAACGCCGCCCTCAAGCGTCGCCACACGTTCCTGCAGCACGGCAACGGTCGGGTTGGTCAGGCGGGAATAGATGAAACCCACTTCCTGCAGGTTGAACAAGGCGGCGGCGTGTTCGGCATCGCGGAAGACATAGGCGGTGGTCTGATAAATCGGCGTCTGGCGCGCGCCTGTAGCAGGGTCGGGGCGGGCGCCTGCGTGAATTTGCAGCGTGTCGAAACCGTAGGTTGGGCCGTCTGACATCTAAGAATTCTCCTGTTGGTATGGGTTTTGCAAAATGTCTAGGGCATTGAAAGCCCGCGCACAACGGGGACGTCAACGAAGCCAGAGGCCCTTTGCCTTGATCTGTTTTCGAATGACCTGTTCGCGTCCGGGCAGGTTCTCGCGATCAAACAGAGCCCGGATTTTCGCGCCCTTTCCCTGAATCACCAGCTTTTTGATCGGGTCATAGCCTTTCAGCACTTTCTTGACCTTGTTTTGCGTGGTGACCGTTTGCAGCACATCGACCACATGATCGCTTTCGCGCGCATAAAGAAGGGGAAACAGGCGATAGTGACAACTGACCGAGCCGTCCAGCAAGCCGGGCGGCAGTGCATCGCGCCCGCCGCCAAGCGCGTGAACGGCAAGGGGCAGGGCGATCTGGTCCAGCCACGGGTCCAGAACCTGCCCGGTCAGTTCCGGAATATCCTCGTCGCGGATGGTGCGGGCATAGTCCAGAAACCGTGCGCCGAACGCGTGCGGGCAGCGGTAGAAGAAATAGCCTGCATTGAAATACAGATACCTGCGCCAGTAGTTCTCCGGCTGTGTGCGGTCCAGTGAGCTTTCGAAATTCAGCCCGAACCTGTCATAGAGCGCGCGCCAGATGCCGTCATACCCCGGTCCATACAGCGTGGGGCGCGGCCATGTTCCTTCAACCTTCAGCGACGCGCCGGGACGGTCAAAGTCAAATGGCACATCAGCCAGCTCTCCGGTGATCAGCGTGTCGCTGTCGAAGAACACAAAGGGCTCTCCTTCGGGCAAGGCGCGCAGCGCTTCGATCTTGTTGCCGAACGGGTAGCTCTCGCCAAACACCTCGGACTGGAACGGAAGGATCTCGGCGTCCAACTGGTGCAGCGCGGTCAACACGTCCGGGTTTTGGATGGCCGGGTTTTGCGACCACAAGGGACCGGCCTGCGGGACCCCGACAAAGACCCGACCAGCGAATTTGGGCGACGAATGACGCAAAGAAGCGGCGAACAGCAAAGCCTCGTACTGCAGCCGGTTGTTCTGCCCGATGATGAGGATATTGAATTTTGCCGGGTGTGCCTGCATTCGGGTGCTTTCTGGACGGGCCGGATTTAAGCTTGATTTCCATCGAACTACAGGAACGGGGGATGGTCGTCAAAACCGGATACAACCTGCGGTTTGAAAAATGCACGGACCATCCCATCTAATATCTCAGCTAACGGTCAGGAGAGTGCATATGCGGGTCAATGCAGATTTCAGCCAGCGCGTCGCGGTTCATTTCAATGAGACGGATTGGGTGGCATCGCCGTCAGCCGGGGTCGAGCGTAAGATGCTGGACCGGATCGGAGCTGAGGTGGCGCGGGCCACAACCATCGTTCGATTTGCGCCCGGAAGCGCATTTGCGGCCCACACCCATGATGGTGGCGAGGAATATCTGGTTCTTGATGGGGTTTTTCAGGATGAAACCGGTGACTTCCCGGTGGGTAGTTATGTGCGAAACCCTCCGACGTCTTCACATACACCGTCAGCCAGCCAAGGTGCGACCATCCTGGTCAAACTGCACCAGTTCGATCCGGATGACCGGACAGAGGTGCGCCGGTCAATAAATGGTGCGGGCAATGTGCAATTGTACCGTGACACGTATGAGGACGTGCAGGTGCAGGACTGGGCGGCAGGCGAAGGTATCGAGCTGGACGCCTCGAAAGGGATCGAGGTCTTTGTGATCAGCGGATCGTTCACCGAAGGGCAAGAGCATTTTGGTGAATGGGACTGGCTGCGGTTGCCACCCGGAACAAGCTCGACCGCAACCGCCGGAGATGCCGGTGCCCGTGTCTGGATCAAGTCCGGGCATCTTGGCGGGATGATCTGAGACCGAAATAGCGTCAGAATTAGGCGATATGTGTTGAAATCCGGGCCTTGCTGTCCGGATTTTAGATTTTTTGACCATTTGGCAAATTTTACC
Source organism: Ruegeria sp. K11 (assembly GCF_056531905.1). Taxonomy (NCBI): domain Bacteria; kingdom Pseudomonadati; phylum Pseudomonadota; class Alphaproteobacteria; order Rhodobacterales; family Roseobacteraceae; genus Ruegeria; species Ruegeria sp. K11. The sequence continues at coordinate 176,487 of NZ_JBQFMP010000003.1, read as the reverse complement.
AATTGATAAAAAATCAGAATATGCCAAGCTGGGCCGTATAACAACATATCTACAGGGAGTAGAGTGATGGCACAGGGCCAGATGGCACCCGGGATTGTCCCAGGGCGGCTTTCCAGCGATGAGCTGACCTCGAATTTCACCGATCTGCATCCGCCTTTGGCCCCGCATGAGGCCGCCGTGGCCGCAGACCGCTGTTATTTCTGCTATGACGCGCCATGTGTGACGGCCTGTCCGACGGATATCGATATTCCGCTGTTCATTCGTCAGATACAGGCCGGTCAACCCAAGGCGGCGGGCCAGACCATCCTTGAACAGAACATTCTGGGCGGCATGTGCGCCCGCGTCTGTCCGACCGAAACCTTGTGCGAAGAGGCCTGCGTGCGTGAAGCGGCCGAGGGCAAACCGGTTGAGATCGGTCGTCTGCAGCGTTTCGCCACTGATGATGTCATGACCTCTGGGGTGCATCCTTTCGCGCGCGCTTCGACCACGGGCAATACGGTTGCTGTTGTCGGGGCGGGTCCTGCAGGTCTGGCCTGCGCGCATCGGCTTGCCATGCTGGGCCATGACGTTGTCATTCATGAAAGCAGACCCAAACCCGGCGGTCTGAACGAATACGGTATTGCCGCCTATAAATCGACAAATGATTTTGCTCAGGCCGAGGTGGACTGGCTGTTGAAGATCGGTGGCATCACGATTGAGACGGGCTCGGTTCTGGGGGAAACGATCTCGCTGGACGGGTTGCTGGCGTCTTACGAAGCAGTGTTTCTGTCGATCGGCTTGGCCGGGGTCAATGCGCTGCGGGCACAGGGCGCGGACAAGGATGGCGTGCGCAATGCGGTCGATTTCATCTCGGATGTCCGGCAGGCCGGTGACCTGGCGCATCTGCCGGTCGGGCGCAACGTTGTTGTCATCGGCGGTGGTATGACGGCTGTTGATGCGGCGGTAAAGTCCAGACTGCTTGGGGCCGAATATGTCACGATTGCCTATCGACGAGATCGCGACGCGATGGGGGCCAGCCGGTATGAGCAGGATCTTGCGGCCTCGCATGGGGTTCGGATCCTGACTAACGTGCAGCCGGTGGCCGTGCATGGCAACGGGGCTGCCGCCGAGATTGAACTGGAATACACCTCCAGCCATGACGGACAGTTGCGCGGAACCGGCGAAACCATCCGGCTGCCTGCAGATCAGGTTCTCAAGGCGATTGGGCAAACGCTGGACGGCGCGCCCGAGGGGTTGACGCTGGACGGCAGCAAGATCGCAGTCAGCGGGGCTGGTCGGACATCGATGCAAGGTGTTTGGGCCGGAGGCGATTGTGCGTCCGGCGGTGAGGATTTGACCGTGACCGCAGTGGCCGAGGGCAGAGATGCCGCGATGGACATCCACGCGACACTGGTTTCGTGATAGGATGAGGTCTCAAACCCCCACATATCTCAGCTGAGGTCTAGTTATGTCCCGGATCGAAGAAGCCGTCGCCCAGCATTATACAACAGGCGCCCTGACCGAGCGCGTTCGCCTTGCCTTGCAAGCCAGTGGCATCGATCCGGATGCCGCCACTGTCGCGGATCTCAAGGCCGGGGATGAATTTCACACTGGCGGCGTTGCGGCAACCGATCATCTGTTTGCGCAATTGTCGCCGACCCATGCAACCCGCGTGCTTGATATCGGGTGTGGTATTGGCGGGACGTCGCGCTACATCGCCGATCGCTATGATGCGACGGTCACCGGCGTTGATCTGACCCCGGAATTTGTCGAAACCGCAGCGGCGCTGAGCGAACTTGTGGGGTTGTCGGATCAGCTGACCTTTCATGTCGGCAGCGCGCTGGACATGCCGGTGGCGGATGCGGGGTTTGATCTTGCGGTGATGCTGCATGTCGGAATGAATATCTCTGACAAGCCCGGCTTGTTTGCAGAGGTTTCGCGTATTCTGGCAACGGGCGGCACCTTTGCTCTGTTCGACGTGATGGGTGGCGATGTTGACGAGGCGCTGGTCTTTCCTCTGCCATGGTCGACGCAGTCTGAGACGTCCTTTGTGCACAACCCGGATGTCTACAAAAGCGCAGCCGCGGCGGCGGGCCTGGAGTTGGTTGCCGAGACTGACCGGACAGAGTTCGCGGTGGCTTTTTTTGAAGAAGTTTTCGCCAAGACTGCGGAAACCGGCCCTGCGCCTTTGGGCATCCATCTGATGATGGGTGAGACCGCGCCCGAGAAATTCCAGAACTACGTTCGAAACCTGCACGCCGGGCGCATCCGTCCGACGGAAATGATTTTCAAGAAAACCGGCTGACGCGCCGGGAAGGAGTACCCATGGCCAACCTGACCACAGATTTTCTGGGAATTTCCAGCCCCAACCCTTATTGGCTGGCGTCGGCGCCACCTACGGACAAGGAATACAACGTACGTCGCGCGTTCGAGGCGGGATGGGGCGGTGTGGTTTGGAAAACGCTGGGGTCCGAAGGGCCTCCGGTCGTGAATGTGAACGGGCCGCGTTATGGTGCGATTTATGGCGCAGATCGCCGACTGCTGGGTCTGAACAACATTGAACTGATCACCGACCGCCCGTTGGAGGTGAACCTTGAGGAAATGGCCCGCGTAAAGGCGGATTACCCGGATCGCGCGCTGATCGCCTCTATCATGGTGCCATGTGAAGAGGAGGCCTGGAAGGCCATTCTGTCCCGGGTCAAGGAAACCGGCGCTGACGGGATCGAACTGAACTTCGGATGCCCGCATGGCATGAGCGAGCGGGGGATGGGCTCGGCCGTGGGTCAGGTGCCCGAATATATTGAAATGGTCACGCGCTGGTGCAAGACTCATTATGACCGTCCGGTCATCGTGAAACTGACACCCAACATCACCGATATCCGAAAGCCTGCCGAGGCCGCAAAGAATGGCGGTGCGGATGCGGTATCTTTGATCAACACCATCAATTCGATCACCAGCGTGAACCTGGACACCTTCAGCCCCGAGCCTTCGATTGACGGCAAGGGCAGCCACGGTGGCTATTGCGGTCCGGCGGTGAAGCCAATTGCGCTGTCCATGGTGTCCGAGATTGCACGGGCGCAGGCAACGCATGGATTGCCGATTTCGGGCATTGGCGGGGTAACTACGTGGCGCGATGCGGCGGAATTCATGGCTCTGGGCTGCGGCACGGTGCAGGTGTGTACAGCTGCGATGACCTATGGGTTCAAGATCATCGACGAACTGACTGCCGGTTTGTCAGAATGGATGGATGAGAAGGGCTATGAAAACGTGTCAGACATTGTTGGTTTGGCGGTTCCCAACGTGACGGACTGGCAATATCTGAACCTGAACTATGTGGCCAAGGCCAAGATCGATCAGGATCAGTGCATCAAGTGCGGTCGTTGTTATGCCGCGTGCGAGGATACGAGCCATCAGGCCATCTCCATGTCTGCCGACCGCGTGTTCGAAGTGATGGACGATGAATGTGTTGCCTGTAATCTCTGCGTCGATGTGTGCCCGGTGGATGGGTGTATTTCGATGGAGCCAATGGCGGCAGGCGCGATAGACCCCCGCACCGGTTTGGAAGTGCAGCCGGACTATGCCAACTGGACAACGCATCCGAACAATCCGATGGCGAAAGCGGCGGAGTGAGAGATTTTTCTGCGAAAAATCTTGATGGAGAAAATTCGTCGAATTTTCTCAGAACAGGATGTCGATCGGGCCGCCATGGCAAATAATGATGTATTGGTTTGCGGTGCGGATCAGATGAAAGCCGCGCCGTCTGACTTCGTACTTGAAACGGTCATGACCTACTTCTCGCTCGACCCATGTGATTGAGCGGCGTACCACTGCTCCGCGCTGGGCGGATTGAGACGAGAAGAGCTGTGTGATCCATGGTTCAGGATTGGCGCGATGAGGTAGCATCTCTCAACCTTGGTCAATCGCGGTTAACGTTTCCCTAAGGCGTTAGAAGTTTGCGGTAGAGCGTGTCGATAAATGGCCCGGCCCCTTCAAAAGGGTCTTCTTTGTCCAACACTGCTCGCACCTGCACGTCAAAATCCGCATAGTGTTGGGTCAGGGCCCAGATGGAAAATATCAAGTGATAGGGATGTACGCGGGCAATCTTTCCGTCATCCATCCAATTGGTCAATATTGTGGTTTTTTCGTCGACCAGCGCCTTGAGATCAACCGACAGAGAATCGTAAATCCGCGGGGCACCCTGTACCAATTCATTGGCAAACAGGCGGCTTTCGCGCGGAAGATCGCGGCTCATCTCAAGTTTGCGCTGGATGTAGGCGAGGATTTCTTCCAGCGGATCGCCCCGCGCATCCAAGGCGTGCAAGGGCGCTAGCCAGGTTTCCAGCAGGCCCGACAGCAAAGCCGTATGGATCGCGTCCTTGGAGGGAAAATAGTAAAGCAGATTCGGTTTGCTCAGGCCGGCCTCGGCTGCGATCTGATCGACCGTTGCGCCCCGAAATCCATGAGCCGAGAACACGTTCAAGGCCGCATCCAGGATTGCCGCGCGGTTCTTTTTTTGGATGCGGGTTGGGGCGCGATCTTTGGGCATGTTTACAGGGCGTCTCATTTTTGACAGGCGGGCTGCGCTTATGCCGAAAAATCCGGCTTTGCTATGCAATTTCTTGACTGATCTCGAACCCGTGATAGCGTGAGTTTGACCAGATGGTCAAATCAAGACATCAAAAGCGAGCCAACTCGCGAGCACAGGGAAGAACAAGATGGCAGCTCCGGCGCAAAACCTCAGGATCAATGGCGACAGGTTGTGGGACAGCCTGATGGAGATGGCCAAGATTGGACCCGGCGTTGCGGGGGGGAATAATCGTCAGACTTTGACGGACGAGGATGCCGAAGGACGGGCATTGTTCCAGAAATGGTGTGAGGATGCGGGCTGCAGTATGGGGTTGGATCAGATGGGCAATATGTTTGCTCATCGCGCGGGAACGGACCCGGATGCCCTGCCGGTTTATGTCGGGTCGCATCTGGATACGCAGCCTACGGGTGGCAAGTATGACGGTGTGCTGGGGGTTCTTGGCGGGTTGGAGATTATTCGAACGCTGAATGATCTGGGCATCAAGACCAAGCATCCGATCGTGGCCACCAATTGGACCAACGAGGAGGGGACGCGGTATGCCCCGGCGATGTTGTCGTCAGGCGTGTTTGCCGGAATGCACACTCAGGACTGGGCTTACGCGCGCGAGGATGCCGAGGGCAAGACGTTCGGAGACGAGCTGAACCGTATTGGCTGGCGTGGTGACGAAGAGGTTGGTGCGCGCAAGATGCATGCTTTCTTTGAATTACACATTGAACAAGGCCCAATTCTGGAGGCGGAGGGTAAGGATATTGGCGTTGTCACGCATGGTCAGGGGTTGAGCTGGACTCAGGTCACCGTGACCGGAAAGGACGCGCATACCGGATCTACTCCGATGCCGATGCGTAAGAATGCCGGACTGGCGATGGCACGTATTCTGGAGAAGGTGGATGAGATTGCGTGGTCGCATGCACCCCATGCGGTGGGTGCTGCCGGGCATATTGATGTCTATCCGAACTCGCGCAACGTGATCCCGGGGAAGGTGGTGTTTACAGTCGATTTCCGCTCGCCCGAGTTGGAGGTGATCACCGATATGGAGAACCGGTTGCGGGTCGCGGCGAAGAATATTGTCGATGAGATGGGGCTTCAGATCGAATTCGAGAAGGTTGGTGGATTTGATCCGGTGAAGTACGATGAGGGCTGCGTGGCCGCAGTACGCGATGCGGCCGAGCGGTTGGGGTATTCGCATAGGAATATCATCTCGGGTGCCGGGCATGATGCCTGCTGGATCAACCGGGTCGCGCCGACGGCGATGGTGATGTGCCCGTGCGTAGATGGGTTGAGCCACAATGAAGCCGAAGAGATCAGCAAGGCGTGGGCTGCTGCCGGGGCTGATGTTCTGTTTCATGCGGTTGTTGAGACGGCTGGGATCGTGGAATAGGGGGCTCTGCCCCCGTCGCCCGAGGGCGACTCCCCCGGGATATTTTTAGCCAGATGAAGCAAGCGGCGTAGACCGCATCAGGGAGTTTAAGATGAGCACTGTGATCAAGAACGGGACCGTTGTGACGGCTGATCTGACCTATAAGGCGGATGTGAAGGTTGAGGCTGGGGTGATTGCCGAGATTGGCCCGGACCTGCGGGGTGACAAGGAACTGGATGCGACCGGCTGTTATGTGATGCCAGGGGGGATTGATCCGCATACGCATCTGGAGATGCCGTTTATGGGGACCTATTCCAGCGACGATTTTGAAAGCGGGACGCGGGCGGCCTTGGCGGGTGGAACCACCATGGTCGTGGATTTCGCGCTGCCCAATCCGGGGGAAAGTCTGCTGGACGCGCTCAAGCGCTGGGATAACAAATCGACGCGGGCGAATTGTGACTATTCCTTCCACATGGCGGTGACCTGGTGGGGCGAGCAGGTTTTTGATGACATCAAGACGGTGATCGAGACGCGCGGCATCAACACATTCAAGCACTTTATGGCGTATAAGGGCGCGCTGATGGTGAATGACGATGAGCTGTTTGCATCGTTCAAACGTCTGGCGGAGTTGGGCGGCACTGCCATGGTGCATGCCGAGAATGGGGATGTGGTGGCTGAGTTGAGTGCAAAACTGCTGGCCGAAGGGAATACGGGCCCCGAGGCGCATGCCTATTCCCGCCCGCCGCAGGTTGAGGGTGAGGCGACCAACCGGGCGATCATGATTGCCGACATGGCTGGTGTGCCGCTTTATGTGGTTCACACGTCCTGTGAAGAGGCGCATGAGGCCATTCGCCGGGCCAAGATGCAGGGCAAGCGGGTGTGGGGGGAACCTCTGATCCAGCACCTGACATTGGATGAGAGCGAGTATTTCCACCACGATTGGGAGCACGCGGCGCGGCGGGTCATGAGCCCTCCGTTTCGGAACAAGCAGCATCAGGACAGTCTGTGGAACGGTTTGCAATCGGGGACGCTGAGCGTAGTGGCTACGGATCATTGCGCGTTTACGACCGAGCAGAAGCGCTATGGTGTGGGCGATTTCACCAAGATCCCCAACGGGACCGGAGGGCTGGAGGACCGGATGCCGATGCTCTGGACCCATGGGGTGAACACCGGACGTTTGACGCCGAACGAGTTCGTGGCCGTCACTTCAACAAATATCGCCAAGATATTGAATTGTTATCCGAAAAAGGGGGCGGTTCTGGTGGGCGCTGACGCAGATCTGGTGGTTTGGGATCCGGACAAGGCCAAGGTGATCAGCGCGGATACTCAGCAGTCGTCGATCGATTACAACGTGTTCGAAGGCAAGGAGGTGCGCGGGTTGCCTCGGTTCACGCTGACACGTGGCGTGGTAGCGGTGCATGATGGTGAAATCCAAACGCAGGAAGGACACGGTAAGTTCGTGGCTCGGGAGGCGAATACCCATGTGAACAGGGCGCTGAGTACATGGAAGGAACTGACGGCTCCGAGGCCAGTTGAGCGGACGGGGATTCCGGCGACGGGGGTGTAGGCATTGACTCGAGGCGCGGAATATCCATCTCCGATACAGTTTATCACGTTCGCCGTTCTTGCCACGGCGATCGCTGTGATTGCGTTTTGGGTGCTCGGTACATTGTTCGCTCTGACAGAAATTGGTATTGCGAATGTGTTTCCCTCTCTATTGTCGATGTTGCTGCTAACTTTGATGTTGGGGTGGCCAATCTGGGGTCCGATACTGCTTTGCGCGCTATTTCCGGGCTGTGTCGTTTTTGTGATTGTGCGCCGTGTCTCCAACAATCTTCCAATCGGCCGTCGCGGGCCCACAATAGTCGCGTCAGCTGCCGTAGCCGTGTTTTCTTGGGGGGCGGTAAGTGTGCTGTTTTGGGCTTTTGCTCTGGCAAGTCAGCCCTTTCAGAACGCCTTCTTACTTATATTCGGTGTCCCCGCTGCTATGATTGCGGCTGGGGTCGCCCTGCCTAATCCTGAGTGATCATGCCTTCAAATACACACGATACCTCCGCAGTAGTAGAAGCGAAGAACCTCGACCTCACCTTCCAAACCAACGATGGCCCGGTTCACGCGCTGAAAGATGTGAACCTGACCATCAACAAGGGCGATTTCGTCAGTTTTATCGGCCCGTCGGGCTGCGGCAAAACCACGTTTCTGCGCTGTATCGCGGCGCTTGAACATCCGACCGGGGGGGCCTTGTCCGTCAACGGCATGACCCCGGACGAGGCGCGGCGCAAGCGGGCCTATGGGTATGTGTTTCAGGCGGCGGGTCTGTATCCGTGGCGGACCATCTCAAAGAATATCAAGCTGCCGCTTGAGATCATGGGTTATTCGGCTTCTGAGCAGGAAGAGCGGGTTAAGAGTGTTCTGGAACTCGTTGATCTTGCTGGATTTGGCGGCAAATTTCCCTGGCAATTGTCCGGCGGGATGCAGCAGCGGGCCAGCATTGCGCGGGCCTTGGCCTTTGACGCGGATATCCTGTTGATGGACGAGCCGTTTGGGGCATTGGATGAGATCGTGCGCGACCATCTGAATGAACAGCTTCTGGACCTGTGGGCGCGGACGGAAAAGACCATCGGGTTTGTGACACACTCGATCCCCGAAGCAGTGTATCTGAGCACCAAGATCGTCGTCATGAGCCCCCGGCCCGGGCGGATCACGGATGTGATCGACAGCCCTCTGCCGAAAGAGCGGCCTCTGGATATCAGGGACACGCCCGAGTTTATCGAGGTTGCTCATCGGGTGCGGGAAGGTTTGCGTGCCGGTCATGGGGATGAGGTCTGATGGCGGGCGCCGAGATCAGACGCGCGAGCCCCGAGGATGTGGCGGCCTGTGCGCGGGTGGTCAGAACCTGGCTCGAAGAAACGGACTGGATGCCCGAAGAATTGCCGCAAGAGAAACTGGCCGATCTGATCCGCGAAGCATTCCCGCAGCGCGAGATTTGGGTCTCGGGTGATCCGGTGGATTGTTATATGTCCGTCGATCCGGTCGAATGCAAAGTGGGCGCGCTCTATTGTCTGCGCACAGGTGAGGGGATTGGAAAACGGCTGTTAGACCAGGCCAAGGACGGGCGCGATTACCTGTGGCTGACAACCCATGTGCCCAACCGGGGCGCGCAGCGGTTTTACCGGCGCGAGGGGTTTGTCGAAACGGGCACTGAACCTCCGACCCCGCCCGACACGGTTCCGGTCATTCGGATGGAGTGGCGGGCATGAAACAGTTTGTGGCAGTCATGGTGGTGATCGCAGCGATTGTGGTCGCGTGGTATATTGCCTGCATTCCGATGAACATCGACAGCGCGCTGAACGCGGCTGAACGTGCGGGTGAAGAAGTGGATCCTCCAACCGCAAAAGAGCGGTTGCAGGAAAATGACATTGTGCTTGTCTGGGACAATGCTTTCGCGATCCCGGACACGTGGGAGCAAAACCGCCCGCGTTTGCCTGCGCCTCATGATGTGGTGTCGGAGTTATGGGATTCCACCGTCAACAAGAAGATCACGTCCAAGCGGTCACTGGTCTATCATGGGTGGATCACACTCAGCGCGACGTTGCTGGGCTTTGCGATTGGTACGGGACTGGGCATTCTGCTGGCTGTCGGGATCGTGCACAGCAAGGTGATGGACCTGTCGGTGATGCCGTGGGCCATTGTCAGCCAGACCATTCCGATCATTGCGCTGGCCCCGATGATCATCGTGGTGCTCTATTCGATCGGGGTACAGGGGCTGATCCCAAAGGCGATTATTTCGGCCTATCTCAGCTTTTTCCCGGTCGTCGTGGGCATGGTCAAAGGGTTGCGCAGCCCGGATGCGATGCAGTTGGACCTGCTGCGGACCTATAGCGCCAGCAAATCGCAGAGTTTTTGGAAACTGCGCCTGCCCGCGTCGATGCCTTACCTGTTTGCCTCGCTCAAGATCGGTATTGCGGCCTCGTTGGTCGGGGCCATCGTCGGCGAATTGCCCACCGGCGCGGTGGCCGGGCTGGGTGCGCGGCTTCTGGCGGGCAGCTACTACGGGCAGACGGTGCAAATCTGGTCGGCCTTGTTTGGGGCGGCTATATTGGCGGCTTGTTTGGTCGGGTTGCTGGGCTTGCTGGAGCGCACGGTTCTGAAACGAATGGGAATAGCGCCATGATCCTTGTCCTGGGTGCAATTCTTCTGTGGCTGTTTGGCTGGTGGCTGAACAGTCGTCTGGCGAGCGGTCCGCAGGCTGACAGTCAGATGGTTCGGTTCCTGGCACCGCTGATTTTCGGCCTGACGGTTATCGGCATCTGGGAGCTTGTGGTGCGCGGGCTTGAGGTACCTCTGATCATTCTGCCGGCACCATCGGTGATTGCCGTCCGCTTTGGCGACAGCCTGCCGATCCTTTGGGCAGATTTCGTGCAAACCATCATCAAAGGCGCGCTGAGCGGGTATCTGATCGGCTGCGGTGCGGCCTTCCTGACGGCGATTGCGGTTGACCGGTGGGAATTCCTGCGTCTGGGCCTTCTGCCCGTTGGGAATTTCGTGGCAGCGTTGCCGATTGTGGGAACGGCTCCGGTTCTGGTGATGTGGTTCGGGTTCGACTGGCACTCGAAAGCGGCGGTTGTCGTTGTGATGGTGTTCTTTCCGATGCTGGTGAACACCGTCGCCGGGCTGCGCGAAGCTTCTGCCATGCAGCGCGATCTGATGGAGACTTATGCGGCAACCTATTGGCAGAGCTTCGTGAAACTGCGCCTGCCTGCGGCGATGCCGTTCATTTTCAACGGGTTGAAAATTTCGACCACTCTGGCGTTAATCGGCGCAATCGTGGCCGAATTCTTCGGTTCGCCGACCTTGGGAATGGGTTTTCGGATATCAACCAGCGTCGGCCAGTTGGCGCTGGACATGGTCTGGTCCGAGATCGTGGTCGCCGCGCTGGCTGGTACAGCATTCTACGGACTTGTCGCCATGATCGAAAAGGGAGTGACTTTCTGGCACCCGTCACAACGAGGATAACAAAACTTCAACAGACCCCGAAAAAGGGGCAACAACAACTAGGAGAAGATGAAGATGAATAAGCTACTCAGCGGGGCGGTTGCCGCCTTGGGCCTGACAGCCACGGCGGCCTGGTCGGCGGATGAAGTAACATTGCAGTTGAAATGGGTAACGCAGGCACAGTTCGCTGGCTACTATGTGGCCGCCGACAAAGGGTTCTACGAAGAAGAAGGGCTGGATGTCACCATTTTGCCTGGCGGGCCGGATATTGCACCGACACAGGTCATTGCGGGCGGCGGGGCGGATGTCACCGTCGAATGGATGCCTGCCGCGTTGGCCGCTCGTGAAAAAGGTTTGCCTTTGGTGAATATCGCGCAGCCATTCAAAAGCTCGGGCATGATGTTGACCTGTTGGAAAGACGCAGGGATTGCCTCGCCCGACGACCTCAAGAACCGCACGCTGGGGGTCTGGTTTTTTGGCAATGAATTCCCGTTCATGAGCTGGATGAGCCAGTTGGGGATCAGCACCGACGGCAAAAGTGAAAGCGGTGTCGAGGTGTTGAAGCAGGGCTTTAACGTTGATCCACTGTTGCAGCGGCAGGCCGATTGTATCAGCACCATGACCTACAATGAATATTGGCAGGTCATTGACGCGGGCGTGAACCCGGACGAGCTGGTGACCTTCAAATACGAAGATCAAGGCGTTGCCACGCTGGAAGACGGTCTGTACGTGCTGGAAGAAAACCTGAACGACGCGGCTTTTGTCGACAAGATGGAACGTTTTGTCCGCGCCTCGATGAAGGGTTGGAAATACGCCGAAGAAAATCCGGATGAAGCGGCTGATATCGTGCTGGAAAACGACGCAACGGGCGCCCAGACCGAAGAGCATCAACAGCGCATGATGGGGGAAATTGCCAAGCTCACCGCAGGGTCGAACGGCTCGCTTGACCCCGCAGACTTTGACCGTACCGTCAGCACGCTGCTGGCTGGCGGGTCTGACCCGGTCATCACCAAAACGCCCGAGGGTGCTTGGACACACAAGATTACCGATGCGGCCTTGAACTGATCCAGACTTCAACGCTTCGGAACGCGGTCCCAGTGGGGCCGCGTTTCTTGTTCGGGGTGTCGGAATTGTGTCTGTACTTGCGGCTCAAATGGCTTAGTATTCTCTTGTAAATACATGCAATTTGTACGAACTTGCAAAAACACGGAAGAAAATGCAGGGTTTTGCATCAGAATTCAGTTCGGCCCTGGCTCTGATCCTTGACGGGGATGCAGAGCTTTGGGCGATTGTGTTTCTGTCCCTGAAAGTTTCTGTTTTTGCGGTGATGATTTCGGCGCTGATCGGAATGCCTGTAGGGGCAGCGCTCGCCGTGGCCCGGTTCCCGGGACGGCGGATGCTGATCATCCTGATGAACGCGCTGATGGGCTTTCCTCCGGTCGTGGTCGGTTTGCTTGTGTATCTGATGCTGTCGCGGTCTGGTCCTCTGGGTGTGTTGGAATTGCTTTACACGCCGACGGCGATGATCATCGCTCAGGTGGTGCTGGTCACGCCCATCGTCGCGGCGTTGACCCGACAGGTGATCGAGATGCTGGCCGAGGAATATTCCGAGCAGCTGCGGTCGCTGGGGGTGTCCCGTCTGGCCTCGGTGCCGGTTTTGTTGTGGGACGCCCGATTGGCGTTGGTTACGGCTTTGCTGGCCGGGTTCGGTCGCGCCATTGCCGAGGTCGGGGCAGTGATTATCGTCGGTGGCAACATCAATCATGTGACCCGGGTTATGACGACGACGATCGCGCTGGAAACCTCGAAGGGCAATTTGGCGCTGGCTCTGGCGCTAGGAGCGATCCTCATCGGAATCGCCGTGGCCGTGAACGCCATGGTCAGTGCTGTCAGCCTGCGGGCCGAACAAGAGGGGTTGCGCCATGCGTGATCTGGTTTGTGACATGGCCGGGTGTCTGAGGGTGAAAGGCCTGCACATCTCGCGCAAGGGCAAGGCCCTGCTGAATGTGCCGCACCTGGAGTTGGATGGCCCGGGGCCGACCTTGATCCTTGGGCCCAATGGTGCGGGCAAAAGTCTGCTGTTGCGGTGTTTGCACGGGTTGATTGCGCCCGATCATGGAAGCATCGAGCAGGATGGACAAGCCCTGAACGAAAAGCGCAAGGCCCGGCAAGCGATGGTGTTTCAGCAACCCGTGCTGCTGCGTCGGTCGGTTTCGGCCAATCTGGACTTTGTCCTTAAACGTCAGCACCTGACGCGGGCTGCCAGACGAACCCGTATTGACGCATTGCTGGCCGAGGGCGGACTTGAGGGCAAAGCACGGCAGTCCGCGCGCTCGCTATCAGGAGGGGAAGCGCAGCGTCTGGCCATATTGCGTGCTTTGGCTTTGGACCCCGAGACCTTGTTTCTGGACGAGCCAACCAGCGCGCTGGACCCCAGCGCCACGCAGATGATCGAGCGGATGATCCTGAGAGCCTCGAACCGGGGCGTGCGTATCGTGATGGTCACCCATGACATCGGGCAGGCGCGGCGGTTGGCTGCGGACATCATCATGATGCAGGGTGGCCATGTGGTCGAACATGGAGCCGCCAAACAGGTGCTGGATGCGCCTGAAAGTGATGCCTCGCGCCGCTATCTTGCTGGCGGGCTGGTGACCTAACCATAACGACGGAGAATGGAATGATCCGGAACCTTGTTCGGGCGGCCTTGATAAGCTTGGGCTTTTCCGCAACGGCGTTACAGGCCGAAGCCCCTTTCATCATTGTGCAGTCCACGACCTCGACACAGAATTCAGGTTTGCTGGACTATATTTTGCCGGGCTTTGAAGCAGAAACCGGGATTGATGTCCGGGTTGTGGCTGTTGGCACTGGTCAGGCCATTCGCAACGCCACCAACGGGGACGGGGATGTCCTGTTGGTGCACGCCAAACCCGCTGAAGAGAAATTCGTTGCCGAGGGATGGGGCGTCGAGCGGCTCGACGTGATGTATAACGATTTTGTTCTGGTGGGACCGAAGTCCGACCCCGCCGGAGTGAAGGGTGGCACGGATATCGTGGCGGCGCTCAGCGCCGTTTCTGCGGTCGAAGCGCCATTTGCATCTCGTGGCGATGACAGCGGTACGCACAAAGCCGAGATGGGGCATTGGGCCGCTGCCGACCTTGATCCGACCGGTGCGTCGGGCGGATGGTACCGCGAGACCGGCTCGGGGATGGGTGCGACGCTGAACGTGGCCAGTGGCATGAATGCCTATGTGCTGACCGATCGCGCAACCTGGCAATCCTTTGGCAACAGAGGAGATCTGGAGGTGATGGTTGAAGGGGATCCACGCCTGTTCAACCAGTATGGGGTCATTTTGGTGAACCCGGAGAAACACCCTGCGGTGCGGGCCGCTGCGGGGCAGAGGTTCATAGACTGGCTGGTGGGGCCGGATGGGCAGGCGGCGATTGCGTCTTTCGCTCTGGACGGGCAGCAGGTGTTCTTTCCCAACGCGCGCTGAATTGGCCTGCGGCCAATGCCTCCGGCGAGAGTATTTTGGAAAAGATGAAGGGGCAGGACCGCGGGTCAGCCGCTGGCCCCGTTTCGATGGATTGTTCCCAGTCCCGACAATTCATATCCACCCAATTCCTGTGCGCGGGTGGCGAAGCGCGGGGACTGGAGGAATGTGAGTAGTTTTTGCAGCGGTGAATCGAAATAGGCGCGTCGCCAGATGGCGAGGTCGAGCCGTTCGGTATGGGTTGGTGTGAACCCAAGGTCGTAAAGGTTGGCCAGTGCGCCCAGACCGAAGCCTACTTCAGCCTTGCGATCATGCAACGCGATCGCCAATTCTTCTTCGGTTCGGGCGCAGGTGGGCAGTGTGGTCAGATCGTCTCGCGACAGACCATGGGACCGGAGCTGGGCATCAAACAACCGCTGACTGGCGGCGTTGTCCTGACGCAGGGCAACGCGGCGACCTTTGAGATCGGCAAAGGAGGTCAAAAGTTCGACGCCGGGCGCATGCAGCAGGCCGCGTTGGCGCTGCGCGATTTCCACCAGGACGACCGGCGCTTCGCCCAAGGTGCTTTGCAAGGTTTCCGTATTGAACCCGCCATCTTCGTGGATGTGCAACGCGGCGGCTTGGGCGGTGCGTTGGCTTAACCGGGTCAACCCGTCAAAGGAGCCATCGTAGTAAGTTGCCAGTTCCGAGCCGCTTTCACGTAGCGCCCAGTCGAGCAGCGGGTCATGGGATCCGGCGACAATCGGGGGCAGGGGGGGCTGGGCAACCTGGGGACCGGATCGTGATGCGTTGAGCCAGGCGATGATCTCGGTTCGGGGAAACAGCAGTTTGCCCATGGCCCGGACGCAGGGTATTTCACCGGATGAGGCCAGATCATAGGCTTTGCGCTCGCCGATACGTAAGAGATCGGCAAGCTCTCTGGTGGTCAGGTATTCTGGCATTCAGTCGAGGCGCACAGCTGCGCCGGACCCGGTATCGGCCGTGCTGAATCCGATCTGGTCCAGAACATTCGGCGCGGCCACGGTGATTACGACCATGACGACAACGGCGGCGGCAAAGGCTTTCATAGGGTCCTCCAGCTCAGTTTTCCGGTGCCGTGGCGCGGCGCAGAAAGGCGATCAGGTCGTCTCGGTCGTTGGCCTGCGTGATCCGTTGCATGGGCATCTTTGATCCCGGAATGTAGTGGTCGGGCCCTTCGTCGAAAAGGGCATTTATCGTTTCGTCATTCCAAATGATATCAGAGTCTTGCAAGGTTTCCGAGTAGAAATATCCCGGCAGTGTTCCGGCTTTGCGTCCGAAGACACCGTGCAACGTCGGTCCGGCGCGGCGTTGGTTATCCGGTGTCAGGCTGTGGCAGATGGAGCATTTGCGGGCGAACTGGCGTTCTCCGTTGGTCATCTGATCGGGATTTTTCAGAAAGCTTGGTTCGGATGCGGCCATCCGTTCCTGTTCGCGCAGGTTGGCAATGGGCCAGCTATACATCGCCTCGTCAATCCCGCCCGCATGAATGTTTTCACCGTCAGAGGAAAAGGCCAGTGCCCAAACCGGACCGCGCAGGGTGGCGCGGAAATCCTGGGCGATGCGCCAGTCTGTGGTGTCGATGACCATGATATAGCCCTCGCCATCACCGACGGCCAACAGACGGCGGTCGGGGCTGAGGGCCAGGGCCAGTATGGGGCGGCGGTCGAGGGTGAAATCACGTTCTTCCCCGGTGTTCAGATCGCGAATCCGGGTGACGCCGTCTACGGCGCCATAGGCGAGCCAGTTGTCTTGCGCGTTAAGGACCAGTTCATTGATGCCGAACCCATGTTCGACCAACCGCTGGGTTTCCTGCCCGGTGGTCACATCCCATCGTCGGAGGGCCCCGTCCACCCCGGCCGAATAGAGCTGTGACCCATCGGGTGAGAACACAACCGTGTTCACACCGCTGCCTGTACTCAACATCTGAGGTTGCGAGCCGTCCACAGGCCACAAGCCAATTGTGCCGTCCCAGCTGGCAGTGGCAACATGCGTTTTTGAAGCCGCGATACCAACGATCTTGCCTTTGTGCTGACCCACAACCTCGCCGCCTGGCCAGCGGCGCAGGGTGAAATCGTCGCCTGCGGAATAGATTTCCGTGCCGCTGAAGGCGACTGCGTTTACAGCAGCCTCGTGACCCTCCAGCCATTCGGGCATTTGATCCGACCAGATCCCGACCGAGTTGTCGAAGCTTGCCGTGGCAATCCTCCCGTCGGGGGCCGTGGCGATCCCCATGATCGGGCCGCCATGACCTTTGAGCGTATAGAACTCAGCGAACGCGGGCAGCGGCACCAACGCCAGCGCCAGAACCAACCTGCGCATCTATTCAGCGGGCGAGGCCGCCGCCTTGCCGGCCTCTTTTTCCTGGACCTCCTTCAGCCACAGCGAGTGGTGTTCGCGCGCCCATTGCTCTTCCACCTCGCCGGTGCCCATGGCGTCAAACGCGCCCTCCATCCCGACCGAGCCGAGGTAAATATGAGCGATGATGATGGCAATGAAGACATAGGCAATCATCACGTGCCAAACCTGCGCGTATTGCATCTCTTCCTGCGGTGACATCTGTACCGGCAGGGTCAAACCCATCATCTGAGGCAGCCCAGTTGAATTGGCGATCTGGAAGCTTTTGGCAAATAGCGGCATCTCGAACGGGAACAGAAGCGACAGGCCCGACAGGCTGATCGACACGCCCAGAACGATGCAGGCCCAGAAGATCACCTTTTGACCGGCGTTGAACTTTTTGGCGGGCGGATGGCTGTTCTTGGTGAACAGGCCGCCACCTGCAGCCAGCCATTTCAGGTCGGTCCGGTTGGGAATGTTATGGGCAATCCAGTTCACCGTCACGATGATCAGGCCCAGCATAAAGGCCCAGGCCAAATTGTTGTGCAGCCATTTGCAACCTTGTGCAATGGCGGCAAACCCTTCTTTTCCGAAGACCGGGATCAGGAAATCGCGACCATAGAGGGTCAGCAGGCCCGTCAGGCCAAGAACCAGAAACGACCCGGCGAAAAGCCAGTGACCGAAGCGTTCGAAGCTGTTGAAGCGGGTGACAGTGCGGCCTGTTTTATCTCCGTCGATGCGGATTTTTCCACGGATCAGAAAGAACAGCAGGATCACGGCGGCCATGCCTGCAATGATATAGGTGCCGTATTCGCGCAACGGTCCGGTGCGGAAGGCCCACCACCACATGCCGCCATCCTGGATCAGTACACTGGCTGCGGGACCCTGAGACGACACGGTGACATCCGCTGACCCATAGCGCAGCGCGCGGTAGACATCACTGTCTGACGCGATGCCATTTGTCCCGAACTGTCCCAGCAACCCTTCGACATTACCTTGGCCCGTATTTTCCGAGCGATAGGCATTGTCCACCTTCTCGCCGCGTTGCCGGGCCAGGATATCTTCAAGCGTCGTGGCCCCGCCCGTTGCCGAGCGATCCGGCGCAGGCTGTTCCGAGGCGTCCTGCGCCCATGCAGCTCCGGTCAGGAAAAGTGAGACGAGCAGAAAATGGATCAGGCGCATGGATTCTTTTCCTATTCTTGGTCGTGTCAGCGATCAAAGCCGCCGATCTGCGTGTGAAAGACAGCACCGACGGGGGACAGTGCCGCCCTAAGGTCGTCTTTCGCGGGGCCGTAGACATCAAGCTGAACCGGCGTAAGCAAAGACATAAACCGATCTGCAAAATTTGCCCCGAAATTTTGCATATGAATCATCGCATCGTCAGAACTGGCATAGCGTTCGTAGATGTGAATGGCGTTTTCGCTTTGGTGCCATTCATAGCTTTTGGCACCGGTTTCCTGCAATGTGGCCGCAACCATTTCAGCCATCAGGGCCTCGAATTCAGACTGCTTTTCGGGGTTCAAATCCAGCTTCAACAGCCAGTAGATATCGTCGGTCATAGGCGCTCCACCACGGTCAGGAATTGCGGCGGCCGACACGCGGCCACCGGCAAGAGTAAAACAGCCCCCGGCACAGGGCGGGGGCTGTCAAGCTTCGGTCAGACCTTAGCCGTCTTTCTGGTCGTAGGCGGTGCCCCAACCCCAGGCGCCCGAGCCAAACCCGCGCGCCACAACGCGTTCGCGGTAGATGGCCGAGACCACGTCGCCGTCACCGGCAAGCAGGGCTTTGGTGGAACACATCTCGGCGCAGATGGGCAGTTTGCCCTCGGCAATCCGGTTGCGACCATATTTGGCGAACTCTGCGGTCGAGTGCGTTTCTTCGGGGCCGCCAGCGCAGAAGGTACATTTATCCATCTTGCCGCGCGATCCGAAATTGCCCGCCTGCGGGTATTGCGGCGCACCGAAGGGGCACGCGTAAAAGCAATAGCCACAGCCAATGCACAGGTCCTTGGAGTGCAGGACGACCCCTTCTTCGTTCTGATAGAAGCAGTCGACCGGGCACACCGCCATGCAAGGCGCATCCGAACAATGCATACAGGCCACCGAGATCGAGCGTTCGCCCGGGTTGCCGTCATTGATCGTCACCACCCTGCGGCGGTTGATGCCCCATGGTACCTCGTGTTCGTTCTTGCACGCGGTGACACAGGCGTTGCACTCGATGCATCGTTCAGCGTCGCAGAGAAACTTTGCTCTAGCCATTATCGTCCTCCTTTACGCTGCCGAGATCTTGCAGAGAGTACACTTGCTCTCCTGCATCTGGGTCACTGAATCGTAGCCATAGGTTTGGGCGGTGTTGGAACTTTCGCCCAAGACATAGGGGTCTGCACCGGCGGGGTATTTCGACCGCAGATCGTCGCCCTGGAAATGGCCGCCAAAGTGGAATGGCATGAAGGCCACACCGGCACCGACCCTGTTGGTCAGCATCGCCATCACCTTGACCTTTCCGCCTTCGGGACCTTCGACCCAGACCTGTTGCCCGTCACGGATACCAAGGTTGTTGGCATCGCGCGGGTTGATCTCGACGAACATGTCCTGCTGAAGCTCGGCCAACCACGGGTTCGACCGGCTTTCTTCACCGCCGCCTTCATATTCGACCAGACGACCTGACGTGAGGATTATCGGATAATCCTTTGAAAAGTCGTTCTTCTGGATCGAAGCATAAAGGGTAGGCAGGCGATAGGCATGCCGGTCCTCGTAGGTCGGATAGTCCTCGACCAGATCGCGCCGGTTGGTATAAAGCGGCTCGCGATGCAGCGGGATCGGATCCGGGAAGGTCCAGACGACCGCGCGGGCCTTTGCGTTCCCGAAGGGCGCACAGCCATGCTTGATCGCAACCCGCTGGATACCGCCCGAAAGGTCGGTCTTCCAGTTGGTTTCAGGACCCGCAACGGCGTCGATCGCCGCGCGTTCCTCAGCCGTCAGGTCACCGTCCCAGCCAAGGTCCATCAGCATCTGCATCGTGAATTCCGGATAACCATCCTGAATTTCCGATCCGACGCTATAGACCCCTTCGGCCAGCAGGTTGTCGCCGTCGCGTTCCACGCCAAAACGGGCGCGGAAGGTCAGGCCGCCTTCGGCCACCGGCTTGGACATATCATACAGGTTCGGTGTCCCCGTATGACCCATCTCGGCCGTGCCCCAGCAGGGCCAGGGCAGACCGTAATACTCGCCGTCGTTGGGTCCACCGATGGCTTGCAGCGTTGTTCTGTCGAACGTGTGCTGGTTTGCCATATGGCTTTTCAGACGTTCCGGCGACTGACCGGTATAGCCGATGGTCCAGAGGCCCGAGTTGAATTCACGCGTGATGCTTTCAACATTCGGGGTTTCCGGGTCGTCCATCTCGATATTGCGGAAGAACCGATCTGCCCAGCCAAACTTGTTAGCGAACTTGGCCATGATGACCTCGTCCGGCAGGCTTTCGAACAGCGGATCAACCACCTTGTCGCGCCACTGAAGCGACCGGTTCGAGGCCGTGACCGAGCCACGGGTTTCGAACTGCGTACAGGCGGGCAGCAGGTAGACACCATCGGTGCGGTCATGCAGAACGGCGGAAACGGTGGGATACGGGTCGATCACGACCAGCATGTCCAGCTTTTCCATCGCCGTCTTCATTTCCGTCATCCGGGTCTGCGAGTTGGGCGCGTGGCCCCACAGAACCATGGCACGGACATTGTTGTCCTGATCCATGTTGGCCGGGTCTTCCAGAACACCGTCGATCCAGCGGGAGACCGGGATGCCGCGTTCGTTCTGAAGCGGTTTGTCCTTGCCTTCCTTGTCCTTGATCGTGGCGAACTGACCTGCCAACCATTCGGGCTCTTCACCCCAGACACGGGCCCAGTGACCCCATGCACCTTTCGACAGGCCATAGTAGCCGGGCAGGGTGTGGGACAGCACACCAAGGTCCGTCGCGCCCTGCACGTTGTCATGGCCGCGGAAGATGTTGGTGCCGCCACCCGATGTGCCCATGTTGCCCAGCGCAAGCTGAAGCACGCAGTAGGCGCGGGTGTTGTTGTTGCCGTTGGTGTGTTGCGTCCCACCCATGCACCACACAACGGTTCCGGGGCGGTTGTTCACCATGGTCCGGGCGACGCGGCGCAGCTGCGAGCCGGGCGTGCCGGTGACGCGCTCAACCTCTTCGGGGTTCCACTTGCGCACTTCTTCCTGAATCTGGTCCATACCCCAGACACGGGTGCGGATGAACTCTTTGTCTTCCCAGCCGTTGTCGAAGATGTGCCACAGGATACCCCAGATCAGCGCGACGTCGGTGCCGGGGCGGAAGCGGACATATTCATCCGCATGGGCCGCGGTGCGCGTAAAGCGCGGGTCGCAGACGATCAGAGGGGCGTTGTTCTGCTCTTTCGCGCGCAGGATATGCAGCAGCGAGACGGGGTGCGCCTCGGCCGGGTTACCACCGATGATAAAGATGGCCCGGCTGTTGTGCATGTCGTTGTACGAGTTGGTCATGGCGCCGTAGCCCCATGTGTTCGCAACGCCCGCAACAGTGGTCGAGTGGCAGATACGGGCCTGATGGTCCACGTTGTTCGTGCCCCAGTAGGCGGCGAACTTGCGGAACAGATAGGCCTGTTCGTTATTGTGTTTCGCGGACCCCAGCCAGTACACGCTGTCCGGTCCGGATTCCTCGCGGATGTTCATCATGCCGTCGCCGATCTCGTCGATCGCCTGTTCCCAGCTGATGCGCTTCCACTCTCCGCCTTCCTTTTTCATCGGGTATTTCAGGCGGCGTTCGCCATGGGCGTGCTCGCGAACCGAGGCCCCCTTGGCGCAGTGCGCACCCAGATTGAACGGGCTGTCCCAGCCGGGTTCCTGCCCGACCCAGACGCCGTTCTGCACTTCGGCAACGACGGTACAGCCGACCGAGCAGTGGGTGCATACGGATTTGATATTTTCGACGGCCTGATTGGCCGCTGTCTGGGCGCTGGCTGGCGTCACGGTTCCACCCGTGGCGCTGATCGCGGCAAGGCCGCCGATCGTCAGGCCCGAGCCACGCAGGAATGCGCGGCGATCGACGGTTTTCTCGCCGACCTGGGACAGGATACTTGTCCGCTGGGGGCGTCTCGCAACCCCGTTGGTCTTTTTCCTAAGCATTACTTTCCTCCCTTGCGCGCCGTGTCAGCCACGGCTGGCTTGGTACTTCACGAAACCGACGTCAGGGCCAATCGCAACCGTCTGTCGGGTGTGACCTCGTCCGGTATCAGAACCGGGCGCTGTCCAGATATGCGCGCGTGTGCGCGGTGTCCTGCATCCGGGTTTCGTCCGTGGGCAACTCGGCTGCTTCGGCCTGTCCGGTCAGGGTGGCGGCGGCAACGGCAGCGGGCGCTGCGGTTCCGGCCAGTTTGAGGAAGTCGCGGCGGCTTGCGCCTTCTTCCTTGGTCTTGCTCATGGGGGTCTCCTTTCCCATTTGCAGTTTAGCGCCCGGATCCGGGCGCTGGCGAATGACAGCCTGTCACGCTGTCGTCATCCGGAAGGCCTCGCGCTCGATCTCCATGAATACCCGACCGGCCGTGCCGACCGAGGCATAAAGAACCGAGTTCTCGGCTGCTTCCAAATCCGAATAGAAATGCGTGGCCCACGGGCCGACATGCTTGCTCCAGAACGCTTTCTGGTCGTCCAGCGAGGCCGCAGAGCCAAATCGGCCAACGATCATGCCCGCCATCATCTCCATCAACGAGGCGATATTGTCTTCGGGCTCGAATACATTCTGCGCGCGGGTGATCCCGCGTGACGCCATGTCATTGCGCAACTGGGCCAAAGGTTTTTCGTTCAGGAACCCGGTCAGGTAGAAACTGGCATAGGGCAGCAACTCGCCCCGGCCCAAGCCGATGAACAGCGCATTGAACTCGCGCTCGGCAGCGGCGGGCTTGGTGACCTTGGCCACCCGCGCCATGGCCTGAATGGCCTGACCCAGATCGGTCTCATCACCGCCAAGACCCGCGACCTGATCCAGCAACAGCTGATCGGGTGGGGCTGCCAGCAGAAGCCCGAGAAAGTTGTAGAAATCCGCGCGCAGGCGATCCTCGGCCGAGACATCAATCTGTTGCGCTTCGCTTGCGGTCATCAGGTTATCCTTCAAATTCAAATTTCATGCGGCGTGGGGCAGGGGCGAGCTCTGCATGCTCTTCCGCCTCGTCGATTTCGGGCGTCGACACAGGTTCTGCAGCCAATTGTTCAACATGTTCGGCTGTATCCGGCTGAGCCTCGGGCTCGTCTTCGGTTTCCTGAGGTTCCGTTTCAACCTCGTCTTGCTCGGCTTCTGCCGCCAAGGCTTCGACATGGGCCAGCATGCCTTTACCAACCTGATAGGCGGTCTGGAGGTTTTCGATCACACAGGCGGCGTCGGTGTAGTCCTCGCCATAGTCGACCAACCCGTCAACATTCGCGAGAACCGGGTTCAATCGCCACAACCTGCGCAGCGCACGGCGACGCAACCGGTCAGGCACGGCCTTGGCCATAAAGCCCGAGACGTCATCTCCGGCCTGCAATGTATCTGGGTCCGGCAGATTGAACTCGGCCAATATCTCGGCGTCGGTCTTTTCGTCCAGTTCGGCCTGCTGAGCCGCGATAATCTGTTCCTCGGCGGCCAGAGCTTCGGCCTCAGCTTCGGCCTGAACAGCGGCCTTGCGGCGTGACCAGAAATCGCGGGTCTGGGTCATTGGATGATCCTGCGCGGTGCGCGGTAGACGTCCGAGGCCTGTCGGATGCGTGCATCGCCCTTGCCATCTTCGACCAGATCGGTGCGTTTCTTGTCGCGCTTTCGTTTGACGAAGATCTCATCGCGGTGATGCTCCAGCGCGAAATCCCGCACCCAGGCAATCAGCCCGTCGGTCATCGGAATTTTCTCGACAATCTCTTCACCGGTATCTGCGTAATCCTGACCTTCATAGGGGGACGCCGTTACCAGCACTGCATCCATCGGACGCTGCCCGTCCAAAGCGTCACGCAGGACAAGATAGATCGAGGGTTGCCCATCCGACAGATTGACCATGTACGCTTCGGTTTCGTCCGCCCACAGGGTCAGGGGCAGGGTCGCGGCATGGTACTCAACCGCCTCACCTTCGCGGCGCATCTCATGCCAGTCCGCCGGGCCCGCACCGGGCAGGACGGCGACGGCACGCCAATTCCATTTCGCCCAGCGGGTCACACCGGGTGTTTTGCGCACGACGACGCCGATTGGCATTTCAATCTGGTTTGCGGCCTTCGCCACGCAGTCCTCCCCGGAAGGCTCTCCCCTGCCTTCCCCACGTCCACTATGGTACACAATTTGATCTTCTGCCAAGCCCCGGCATTACGACCTTAGTCGTAGATGGTCGTAGGGTAACCCTGAGCGGTGATGCGGATTGCTGCGAATACAGGGCTTTGGGGTGCCTCAGACCACGGAATTTTAGCGAAAACCGCGGTCTTTACATTGTCACTTCGGGGCGACAGCCTACTGTGCTGTGGGATGGAGCGGCGACCTGGGAGGGGATATGAGCACCAAAATACTATTATGTGACTGCGCAGGGACCCAGTCTGTGGATGCCGAATTGATTGCATCGACCTGTGATGTTGCATGTTCGAGGGTGCACACCGCCCTGTGTACGCGCGAGTTAGAGCTTGCCGCAGGGCTGCTGCAAGAAGGTGATACTGTTATTGCCTGCGGGCAGGAACAGGACGTGTTTCGGACGCTTGCCGAAGAATTGCAGATTGACGCCCCGGGGTTCGTGGACCTTCGCGATCGCGCGGGTTGGTCGGACGAGGGCGGTGAGGCGGCCGCCAAGATGGCGGCGCTTGCAGCCGAGGCACTGGTGCCGCAACCGATTACGCCCAGCGTGGATGTAATCAGTGAAGGCACCTGTTTCATCATTGGCCCGGGCGCGGTCACGTTTGATCTGGCCGAGCGGCTGTCGGCCACGCTGGCCGTAACTGTTCTTTGCACTGACGACACCGAGCCGATGTCGCGTGCTTATGATGTGGTACGCGGAAGGGTCCGTGAGCTTAACGGGGCGTTGGGCGGGTTCACGATGCGCCTGGACGGGCTGCAACAGCTTGAGCCCGGCGGGCGTGGAACGTTCGTGTGGTCTGCGCCGCGCGACGGTGGGCACTCCGCCTGCGATATCGTGCTGGATCTGACGGGTGATACACCTCTGGTGCAAGCTCCGGCCAAGCGCGAAGGGTACCTGCGCGCCGACCCCAAGGATACGGTGGCCGTCGAACGTCTGGCCTTTGAGGCTGCGCAATTGGTCGGAACCTTTGAAAAGCCGCTTTATGTGCGGCTGGAGGAAACGCTTTGTGCCCATTCCCGCGCCGAACAGGTCGGGTGTACGAACTGCCTTGATATCTGCCCGACCGGCGCCATCACCCCGGCGGGTGAACATGTCGCGATTGATCCCATGATTTGTGCGGGATGCGGGGAATGCGCGGCGGTCTGTCCCTCGACAGCGATCATGTATGAAGACCCGCCCGTCTCCGCGCTATTGTCCCGGATGCATATTCTGGCCCGCACCTATCGGCGGGCCGGGGGTGAAAGCCCCCGGTTGCTAGTGCACACCGCTCATGGGGCCGAAATGATCCGACTTTCGGCACGGTTCGGGCGTGGCTTGCCCGCGGATGTCATTTCGCTGGAGCTCGACGTGATTTCGGGCTTTGGCCATGCCGAGATGCTGGCGGCACTGGCGCATGGCTTCGCACGCGTCGATATCCTGCTGTCCCCGACGACCGAGCGCGACGCGCTGGACATGGAACTGGAACTGGCGGCAGCCATCGCGGGGTCCGGAAAACTGGGTCTGATTGACGAGGCTGACCCGGACGCGATGTCGGACCTGCTGTATGCGCAGGATGTACCGAAACCTCTGACCGAGCCAGTGCTGCCTTTGGGGAACCGCCGACAAATTGCCCGGCTGGCGGCGCAGGCGCTGAACCCGCAGGCCGAGGTGCCTTTGCCATTGCCCGAGAACGCGCCCTATGGGGCCGTTGCGGTGAATACCGACAGCTGTACGCTGTGCCTCAGCTGCGTATCGCTGTGCCCGTCCGGCGCATTGATCGACAACCCGGACAAGCCGCAGCTGAATTTTCAGCAGGATGCGTGCCTGCAATGCGGCATGTGCAGGACCATCTGCCCCGAGGATGCGATCACTCTGATCCCGCAACTGGACCTGAGCGACGCGGCCCTGTCACAGCAGGTGTTGAACGAGGAAGAACCTTTTGCCTGTGTAGAATGCGGTGCGCTGTTTGGCGTGAAGTCCACGGTGGAACGCATCATGGAGAAGCTGTCGGGCACGCACCCTATGTTTGCCACCTCGGACAAGGCGCGGATGATCCAGATGTGCGACAATTGCCGGGTAAATGCGCAATTCCAGCAGCAGGACAATCCGTTCCAATCCGCACCTCGTCCCAAAGTGGTCACGACCGAGGACTACTTCTCGAAACGGAAGGATCACTGAAGTTGCAGTGGCGCGCCCAGATCGGCGGCCCGGATCACCGAGACGAAGGCCAGAATCGCCTCAAGCTCGTCCAGCGTCATCTCGACCGGATGGATGGGCGAGGGGCGCGTGGGATCAAAAGGCGGCGTCAGCCCGTCGATCTGCGTGAAGGCCGGATGCGGGTTGAGGGCAAAGAAAGCCTCGAACCGTTCCGACCAGTCCGGCATGGCGCGCAAGACGGCAAAAGAAGGCGTCGAACCCAGACCGTTCATCCGGTTCTGCGGGCCGATCACGTGACATCGCCCGCAATGGGTCATCGACAACTCCTCGCCCCACACAGCGTCGCCATCAACCACGATCTCGTCCTGCACGGCCGCGACCTCGAATTCCGCCGAAAAAGGCGCGCCGTTTTCAGGGGCGAACCCTTCCACCGTGCGCTTGCCGATATCGGACAGCAGCCAGTCGCGGAACCGTTCGTGTTTGGCATCTTCACCAATCCGCAAGTGATATATCACACCATCACGGGCAAAAACCGGATCGCCGGGCGGAGAAGGTTCCAGAGTCAAAACGCCCGTATCATCGGCAATAACCCGTATCCCGGTCTTGAGAGAGAAGCGCGGAAGGATATGTTGCAACAGACCAGAGGCTGCTACCTCGGGCGGGGCTGCCAGTCCCAAAGCCTCTTGCGACCAAGAGGGGGTGGCGGCGAGCGTCAGGCTCAGGCACAAAAGGACAACGCGCATGGGTGCAGCCTAGCGGCAGGACATCAAATGCGTCAAATAAACTGAAAGAGACGGAGACACATGCAATGAACAGCAACCACATGGTTGGGAAAATCAAAGGGTTACAGGCATGAGTGTTCGTGACGCGGTTCTTGCGAACCTCAAAAAGATCACTGATCCGGTCTCGGGACAGGACATTGTCAGCGCTGGTGTGGTGCGTGCGCTGAATGTCGAGGGCGACACCGTGCGGTTCGTTCTGGAGATCGATCCCAAACACGCCGAACAGATGGAGCCGGTGCGCGCGACCGCCGAAAAAGCTGCGCAGATGGTTGACGGCGTGGCGAAGGTTTCGGCCATGTTGACGGCGCATTCCGACAAGGCGCCGCCGGACCTGAAACCCAAACCCAAGCCGTCACAGACCGGACCGCAAGCGGTGCCGGGTGTGGATCGGATCATCGCCGTGGCTTCGGGCAAGGGGGGCGTGGGCAAGTCGACCGTTTCAGCCAACCTCGCCTGCGCGCTGGCGGCTGAGGGGCGTCGCGTCGGCCTGCTGGATGCGGATGTCTATGGCCCGTCGCAGCCTCGGATGCTGGGTGTCTCAGGTCGTCCGGCCAGCCCGGATGGCAAGACGATCCTGCCGCTGCGCAATCACGGCGTGACCATGATGTCCATGGGTCTGATGACCAATGAAGGCCAGGCGGTTGTCTGGCGTGGTCCGATGCTGATGGGCGCGTTGCAGCAGATGATGAATCAGGTGCAATGGGGCGCACTGGATGTGCTGATCGTCGACCTGCCGCCCGGCACGGGCGATGTGCAACTGACGCTGAGCCAGAAGTTCCAGGTGGACGGCGCGATAGTTGTCTCGACCCCGCAGGACGTGGCGCTGATTGATGCCCGCAAGGGGATCGACATGTTCAACCAGCTCAAGACACCGATTGTGGGCATGATTGAAAACATGTCGACCCACATCTGCTCGAACTGCGGACATGAAGAGCATGTGTTCGGCCATGGCGGTGTGGCCTCCGAGGCCGAGGCGCTGGGTGTGCCTCTGCTGGGGGAAATCCCGCTGCATCTGGATATCCGCGTCGCAGCAGATGGAGGCGCGCCCATTGTGGTCAGCAAGCCCGACAGCGCTCAGGCCGACGCGTTCCGCAAGATCGCGCGTGATTTGATCGCCAAGGGGAACGCATGACCGAGCCGGTCTTTCCCCCCTTGCTGGTCGGCCATCCTGTTCTGGGCGGAGAGGATCCGTTTGAAAGGGCGCAAGCCATGGCGGCGCTGGGATGCGATGCGGGGACGGTGGTCTACAACATTCAGGCCGACCGCCTGCGGGTCGCCATCGTTTTCGCGCCCGAGGTCCCCTTGCAGGACGCGATCGCGATGCTGCCGCTCTGTGCCGTGGGGTTCCAGAACGCACTGGGCGCGCTGGCCCCGCCCGAAGTGGCCGTTCACCTGGACTGGGATGGTCCGATCTGCGTGAACGGTGCGAAATGCGGCATGTTTCGGGTCGCTGCGTCTGGTGCCAGTCCGGACGCCGAACCCGATTGGCTGATCGTCGGCTGGGAACTGGCCCTGATGCAAACCAGCGATGCGCCGGGCGAAAACCCGGATATCACCGCGCTTTATGACGAAGGCTGCGCCGAGGTTTCGCCCACACAACTGGTCGAAAGCTGGTCGCGGCACATGTTGACCTGGCTCAATCGCTGGCAGGAAGACGGCAATGCGCCGCTGCACGCCGAGTGGATGGGCCTGTTACGTGGTGTGGGCGAACCTTTTGACGAGACCGGCGTGTTTCTGGGCACGGATGAGCGGTTCGGCATGTTGATCCGCGACGGAGCGGACACGCGGCTGAGCCCGCTCACAGATCTATTGGAGAACCGAACATGAAACTGGCCCGAGCGATCCATTTCGACGAAAGCGACATGAACGTATTTCACTCTCCGGCCCGCACCGGCGAGTGGTGCATCTCGGGTGGATTCGAGTTTTCGAACTGGGGCGAGGGCGATCTGTCGGGCAAACCCCGGCAGGCGTTTGCCAATGGATGGCTTGGGCTTGAGACCTTTGGCCGGGTAACATTCGTTGCTGTGACACAGGTGGAACCCGCTGAAATTGAACAGATAACCGAAAGTCTGGCCCAGCATTTCGTGCAGTTCTACGGAGCCCCTTCGATCGAGGCGGCCAAGGGCGTGGCGCAAGCTGAAATCGCACATATGTCTGAGTTGTGTGACGAACATGGGCCAAACACGCTGCTGACCGTCGCGCGTGAGTTGACAGGGGCAGGGGTGCACGAAGCGTTTCGCGTGATAACACCGCAGGACGCCGAGTTGGAGGCGCTGGCTGTACACGGTTCACTGGACGAGTGATCAGATCAGATCGGCAAAGCCGCCGAACTGCCCGCGTTTGAAGATCAGGCCCTGACCGGGGCGATGCATGACCTGTTCTACATGTCCGACCAGGATGAGGTGGTCGCCAGCCTCGTGGCAGTCAAACAGGCGGCAGTCAAATCGCGCCAGACATCCCGTAAGCTGCGGTCGCCCCGCCGGATCGCTCTGCCAATCGGCGTGAGAGAAGTCCAGACCGTTGCGGGCAAAACGCAGCGCCTGATCATGCTGGTCCTGCGCCATGACGTGGATCGAGTATGTCTGACAGGTGCTGAACGCATCGAACCGGTTCGACTCTTTGCCCAGACACCAAAGTACCAGCGGCGGGTCCAGCGATACCGAGGCGAAGGAGTTGACAGTGATCGCCACCGGCCCGGTGTCGGTCTGCGTCGTGATCACGGTGACGCCGGTGCCAAAGCACCCCAAGGCCTCGCGAAAGGCAGGACCTTGGTCCGGGCCGGGGGTGAATGTTCTTTCGGTCATCGCGCGCTCGTGTCCTGGGCAGATGTCAGGTGCCACGGGCGGTCCGGTTTGTCCATGGAAAGCTTGCGGCACATCCGCGATTTATGATCAGTTCAGATCTTCCAGCAGGCGTCCATGTTTCCGCGTTTCCGCGATGACATCACCAAAGGTCACCATGCCGCGCGCCGATAGCATCGGCAGCATCTTGACCAGCGCTTCGGCCGTAGCGACGGCATCGCCCAGTGCGGTGTGCCGCAATTGGGCGGGGATGGTGATGCTGAGCCGTTCACACACAGCGTCCAGAGTGTGGGTCTCGCTGGCCCCGAACAGGACGGCGGATAACAGGACGGTGTCCAGAATGGGGTGGTCCCATTCAACATCCATCCGTTTCGCGTGCCGACGCAGAAACGCCATATCAAATGGTGCGTTGTGGGCCACGATGACTGCATCGCGGGCAAACTGATGAAAGCTGCGTCCGGCTTCGACAATATCAGGTGCCCCACGAACCATAGTGTCGCTGATCTTGTGAACCTTGGTCGAAGCCGGCGGAATGGGCATGCCGGGATCAACCAGCACATCCACACGCTCGCCCTCCACGATGCGTCCGTTCACGACCCGCACTGCACCGATCTGCACGATCTCGTCCTTATGCGGCAAGAGCCCGGTCGTTTCCGTGTCGAAGACAACAAAGCAAAGGTCCGAGAGCTGCCGGTTCTCAAAAGCATCATCGCCGGGGGTGTCCAGCAGATCAAAATCATAGACCAACGGGCGTGCCTCTTCGGGCTGTATCCGGGCGACGCTGTCCTCGAACACAAGCATGTAACCTGGCGCGTCACCTAGCGGTTTCATCCGAGCCGAATAGGATTGCTTCCCATCCGCGCTGTTGAGCGTGCAGGTCACGTCCAATCCGGTTTTGGACAATTGTGTATAAGCATCCTGTAGTCCCTTCCGCTCCAGATAATCAAAGAGTGAGGCATTCAGACGGGGATGTGCGATCTGGGCCAGCACTTCGGCCGCCTGCGCGTCATAAAGCACGATCTGGTGGGTGGGACCGGCCAATAGAATCGCAACCGGAATCTCGGTCAGCAGGGCGGTCAGGCGTTGTTTCTCTGTGGCCAGATGCGCGGTTTCGGCGGCGACGGCTTCGGCAGTGGACAGGGTGCTGACCGACAATTGCTCGGCCAGACCGGCAGCAGCAGGGGCCAGATCGCCCAAATACCGCGCCGCCTGCACGTCCAGATCGGCGCTGACACCCGCATGGGCCCGCGCGCGCAACTGCGCCGAGAGCCTTTCGATGGGTTTGGCCACGTTGTCGTCGAACAACAGCCAGACCCCGGCGATCAGGGCCAGCAACCCGAACGAGGTCAACAAGCCGCTGAACACAAAGGCGCTTGCGGCATTTTGTGGGTCAAGCCGCTGATACCCGACCCAAAGCGCGGCACAGCTGAGCGCGACACCGCCCAGAGCCAGCAGGCAGAAGAACAGAAAAATCCTCAGACGCAGACTCAGATGGTTCAGCATGATCAGACTCCGCAGGTTGCCTCGATGATCGGGTCGCCTGCGCCAGCGACGAACCAGTCCGCGTTCAACAGTCTTCCGTCATCGGCAAACTCGGCCCCGTCCGCCAGATTGGCGCGGCTGTTGTCAGCGCAGTTCACCGCCACAGGGACCATCGATCTGGGGGCCCAGCGGCCAAAGAAATACAAATCCACCAGGCGCTGTTCGGGCAGGTTTTCATTGGTACGAACTGAGACGGTATCGATTGCTGCAAAGCGGTCCACAAACGGGATCGCATAGGTCCAGGGGCGATAAAAGGCGCGGCTTTCGACCTCCTGCACGATGGTCAGTTCTTGGGGCAGGGTTTCCCTTGTCCGGTCGTACCATGAATACTCGCTGACAATTGTCATGATGATCATCCCCAGGCCCGCTGCGACCGGCATGGCCCAGCGGGGCAAGCGGCCTCCGGTCAGCTTGTTCAGCACCAAAACAAGGCCCGCAAAAGCGACCCCCGCAAAAATCGTGCCGATCAGTTCCAGAAACATCTGTATCCTCCACCCTTCAGGCGCCTACCGCCCCTTCTTATTGTTCCAAATACGGTCGCCGAAGGCGATCCTGTGCGGGTGACGCTAGCCCAGCATTCCCTTGCCGTGACCCACCGCCGATTGCATCGTCTTTACCACGACAAAGGCGTCGCGCAGATGACTTCGCTCAAAGTCGGACAAATCTGAGGGCGGCAGGTAGTTATCCGGTGCGCTGCCCGATTTTATCAGATGAACCTGATGTTCCAGCCGGGTTTCCGCGATCAGATCATAGGCGTCCAGCAAATCCCGCGCGCCCGAGGGGCTAAGCACACCGGCAAGCTCAGCCGCTTTCAGACGCGCGCGCGTGTTGGCTTCGGGCAGCTTGCCTTGCAGGCTGTAAATACGGGCAAGGTCCACCACCGGAACAACGCCGTTGTGTTTGAGATCCAACGTATTGCGGTGCTCGCCCGACCGGATCGTGGCGAAGCCCCGCAACAGACCCAAAGGCGGCGTGTGTTTTAGCGAGTTCGAAATCATATGCGCTACGAATATCGAATTGCCTTGCGCGGCGTTCAGTGTCTCGGCCTGAAGGTTTGAAAACAACTCGGTCGTGCCACCGATCGGACGCAGGTCAAACATCACCGAGGCCAGCATCTGTGCCTCGGGGTTGGGTTTGGCGATCCAACCCTTGAAGTAATCGCGCCAGACGCGCACCGGCTGACACCAGCGCGGATTGGTCGCCATCATGTCGCCGGGGCAATAGAAATAACCACAGACATCCAGACCGTCCGACACGAATTTGGCCAGCGCGTGAAAATAGGGCATGTCGTCATCGGTGACACTGTCATCCAGCATCAGGCAATTGTCCTGATCGGATACTCCGGTTTGTTCCTGCCGACCTTGCGAGCCGCAGGCCAGCCACAGATATGGCACGGGCGGGGGGCCAAACTTTTCTTCACCCAGCGCCAGAAGACGTCGGGTCACTGTATCGGCGATGTCGGTGATCAGACGGGTGGTGATCTCATGCCGATTTCCGGCAGCCACCAGTTGCACCAGCAATTGCGGAATTTCCGCTGTCACGCCGGCCATCTGTTTCGCCGTTGTTGCACCGGCGATGCGGCGCACCAGTTCGGCCGAGTTCACGGCCTGATAATGGGTCAGATCAGTCTGCGTGACGATCCCCACAAGGCGTCCGGCCTCGGACACCGGAATGTGGCCGATCCCGCGTTCCATCATCACGTGGAGAACATCCGATCCGACGTCGCTTGGGGCCAGTGTGATCGGGTCGGCCGTCATGATGGCCGAGATTGGCGTGTCCTGGGGCATTCCTCCGGCAACGAATTTGCCCGAGATATCCCGAAGGGTGACAATCCCTTTGAGTGCATCTTCTTCCGTGACGCAGAGCGAGGATATGTGTTTGTCGCGCATGATCTGCGCGGCTTTCTGAACCGGGGTTTTGGGCAGGCAGGTGGCCGGATCGCGCGCCATCAGCACGTCGATGGTGCTGGTCGCGAGGCTTTGCGGTCCCGCTTTGGACTCGCGTGTGCGATTGAAGAATTTCGAGACGACATCATGTTTGTCGATCAGGTCCAGCACCAGTTTGGGCGGCAGAACGATCAGGATCGACGATGTATGGGCCCGTGCTCTGGTAGAGGCTTTGCCGTCCTTCAAGAGCCCGCGTTCGCCAAAAGAATTGCGCAGTCCCAGATGAGAGACGACCGAGCCGTTCTCATCCGTGATTTCAACCTGCCCCTCGTAGATGACAAAGACGCCGGGCAGGGGGTGACCCAACTCATAGACAGGGGCGTCCTCTTTGATTTCCCACACGTCGATCTGACGGATCAACTCGTCAAAAGCGTCATCCGGCAACGCGTCATATGGATGGACGGATTTCAGAAACCGGGTGATTTCGTCTTGGGACAGGGGCATCGTATGACTCGGGTGTACTTAGGAAAAATCCCGCCCGGTGGTGTGCCGGGCGGGAGCAGTCAGTCGAAAGACGCGGCCCTGTGAGCTTAGCCCAGGGCCGCATCAGGCTCAATGATCCTGAGCTACGCCCGCACCACGGGGAATGCGGATGCTTTCGACCATATCCTTGATCTCCTGCGGGGTCTCTTTGGTTGCGCCCGAAACGAAGTAGGCGACAGCAAAGTTGACCATTGCACCAATCGCGCCGAACGAGGTCGACTTGATCGGGCCCAGCAGCGGGTCAGCATCGGTGAACGAGTTGGTGCCCGGAATGAACAGCCAGCCCTTGTGCAGGAAGATGTAGACCAGTGTGACGACCAGACCAGCCAGCATACCTGCAACCGCGCCGGTGTTGTTGATGCGGGTCGAGAAGATCCCCATCATCAGCGCCGGGAAGATCGAGGCAGCCGCCAGACCAAAGGCCAAGGCCACTGTCTGCGCCGCGAAGCCCGGAGGATTCAGACCCAGATAGGTTGCCACAACAATGGCCACAGCCATTGCGATCCGTGCCGACAGAAGCTCGCCTTTTTCCGAGATCTGCGGGTTGATCGCGCCCTTGATCAGGTCGTGGGACACAGCTGACGAGATCGCCAGCAACAGGCCCGCAGCGGTCGACAGAGCAGCAGCCAGACCACCGGCAGCGACCAGACCGATCACCCAACCCGGCAGGTTGGCAATCTCGGGGTTGGCCAGAACCAGGATGTCACGGTTGAACTTGGTCAGTTCGTTGCCCGCCCAGCCTTTTTCCTCGGCAATCGCGTTCAGAGCGTCCGACTTGTCGTTGTAGTACTGGATTTTGCCGTCGCCGTTCTTGTCTTCCCAGTCCAGCAGACCGGTTTTCTGCCACGTGGCCATCCAGTCATAGCGCGGATCGGTGTCGATTTCCTCGACCGAGACAGCGCCACCTTCGATGCCACCATTGGGCCACATCATGTCACTGATGTTCAGACGGGCCATTGCGCCAACCGCAGGGGCGGTCAGGTACAGCAGCGCGATGAAAACCAGCGCCCAGCCAGCGGACCAACGTGCGTCAGACACTTTCGGCACGGTGAAGAAGCGCATGATCACGTGCGGCAGACCGGCGGTACCGATCATCAGCGACAGCGTGAACAGCACCATGTTCAGTGTGTTCGAATGGTGTGTCGTGTACTCGTTGAAGCCCAGCTCGGTCACGATGGCATCCAGCTTGGTCAGCAGGGGCTCACCGCTAGCGGTGTCACCGAACAGACCCAGTGCCGGAATAGGAGTACCGGTCAGCTGCAGCGAGATGAAGATCGCCGGGATGGTGTAGGCGGTGATCAGCACGCAGTACTGAGCGACCTGAGTGTAGGTCACGCCTTTCATCCCACCAAACACCGCGTAGGCGAACACAACGGCAGCACCGATCAGCAGGCCCGAGGTGTTGGACACTTCGAGGAAGCGGCCAAAGGCCACGCCAACGCCGGTCATCTGACCGATCACGTAGGTCACCGAAGCCACGATCAGGCAGATCACCGCAACGATCCGTGCGGTCTGGCTGTAGAAACGGTCGCCGATGAATTCCGAGACGGTGAATTTGCCGAACTTACGCAGGTAAGGCGCAAGCAACAGTGCCAGCAGCACATAGCCGCCGGTCCAACCCATCAGGAAGGTCGAGTTGTCATAGCCGGTAAAGGCAATCAGGCCCGCCATCGAGATGAACGAGGCCGCAGACATCCAGTCTGCCGCTGTCGCCATACCGTTGGTGACCGGGTGAACGCCGCGACCAGCGGCGTAGAATTCCGACGTGGATCCCGCACGGGCCCAGATCGCGATGCCGATATACAGCGCAAAGGATGCGCCGACAAACAGCAGGTTGATGGTAAACTGGTCCATGCTGTTACTCCTCGTCGACGCCGTATTCAGCGTCCAGCTTGTTCATGCGCCAGGCGTAGTTGAAGATCAGCACCAAAAAGACCAGGATCGATCCTTGCTGAGCGAACCAAAAGCCCAGATCTGTACCTCCGACGGAGATGCCCGACAGCAGCGGACGCAGCAGAATGCCGAATCCAAACGAGACCAGCGCCCAAATGATGAGGCTGATGTAGATGAGGCGCAGGTTGGCCTGCCAATAGCCCTTGTCGGACTCGGCAGCCTGCGCGGAGTTTGTAGATTGATCCGCCATGCGGTTCCTCCTTCGCTTTCTCGTTGGGC
Organism: Ruegeria sp. K11; assembly: GCF_056531905.1. Lineage (NCBI taxonomy): Bacteria > Pseudomonadati > Pseudomonadota > Alphaproteobacteria > Rhodobacterales > Roseobacteraceae > Ruegeria > Ruegeria sp. K11. The sequence continues at coordinate 140,522 of NZ_JBQFMP010000003.1, read as the reverse complement.
GGCCCGTTGCCCAACTCCTCCAGTGCGTTGGGCCGCTTCTCGATTGTGCCAGACGCCCCGTGACGTCAGACAAAACTTCTCTGGTCCGCCAAGGCGGGTCCTTCGAAGTATTCTGTTTTGGGATCAAAGCCCTAAGGCTTATCTCCCCCCTTTTCAGGACATCGCTTCGCCGACGATCGTTTCTAGATCGTTCGCGATTGCGTTGATCTCTCCCATGGCCGGTTGGCGTTTCAGAACGCCCTGACCCTGGTAATAGTCAATCAGCGGCGCAGTCTGTGCGTGATAGGCCGACAGCCGCGAAGCCACGGTTTCCGCATTGTCATCCGCACGCCGCTTGAATTCGGTGCTGCCACAGTTGTCGCATTTGCCTTCGACGGCAGGTACCTTGTACGTGTCGTGATAGCCTTCACCGCACATAGCGCAGGTGTAGCGACCAGAAATTCGGGTCACCATCTCCGCGTCCTCGACTTCGAGGCTGATGGCAGCATTGATCTTCTGTCCGCTTTCCGACAGCAGGTCATCCAAAGCCTGTGCCTGAACCGTGGTGCGCGGAAAGCCGTCCAGAATGACGCCTTTGGCGCAGTCGGGCTCGGCCATGCGGTCGCGCAGGATGTTGATGACGATCTGGTCGCTGACCAGTTCACCCGCTTCCATTACGGCCTTTGCCGCCTTGCCTGCTTCGGTTCCGGCTGCGACCGCTGCGCGCAGCAGGTCTCCGGTGCTCAACTGAACCAGACCGAACTTGTCCTCGAGCATCCGCGCCTGTGTGCCTTTCCCGGCACCCGGAGGGCCGAGAAGGATCAACGCGGCTGGTGTTGTTGTCGCTGCGATGGTCATTATTTCACCGCCCGGTTCTGGATCAGATCATCGACAACCGACGGATCGGCCAGTGTTGACGTATCACCCAGCGCGCCAAAGTCGTTCTCGGCAATCTTGCGCAGGATACGGCGCATGATCTTGCCCGAACGGGTCTTGGGCAGGCCCGGGGCCCACTGAATGACGTCGGGCGAGGCAATCGGACCGATCTCGGTCCGGACCCAAGTGCGCAGCTCTTTCAGCAGATCATCCGAAGGCTCACGGTCATTCATCAAGGTGACATAGCAATAGATGCCTTGCCCTTTGATTTCATGGGGATAACCCACAACGGCAGCCTCGGCGACCGCAGCATGCGCGACCAACGCGCTTTCCACTTCGGCGGTGCCCATACGGTGGCCCGAGACGTTGATCACGTCATCGACGCGACCGGTGATCCAGTAATCGCCGTCTTCGTCGCGACGACAACCGTCACCGGTGAAATAATAGCCTTTGTAATCCGAGAAATAGGTCTTCTCGAACCGCTCATGATCGCCCCAAACGGTGCGCATCTGGCCGGGCCAGCTGTCCTTGATGCACAGAACGCCCTCGACACCGTTGCCGTTGATCTCGACACCCGATTGAGGGTCGAGAACCACAGGCTGAACGCCAAAGAACGGTTTCTGGGCCGAGCCGGGCTTGAGCGCATGCGCGCCGGGCAGGGGGGTCATCATGTGGCCGCCGGTTTCCGTCTGCCACCATGTGTCCACGATGGGGCATTTGCCTTTGCCAACCACGTCATTGTACCAGTTCCACGCTTCGGGGTTGATCGGTTCGCCAACGGTGCCCAGCAGGCGCAGATCGCTCAGATCGTGCTTTTCGACCCATTCGTTGCCCTGGCCCATCAGCGCTCGGATCGCGGTGGGAGCGGTATAGAATTGGTTGACCTTGTGCTTGGCGCAAACCTCCCAGAACCGGCCCGCATCGGGGAAGGTCGGCACGCCTTCGAACATCAGCGTGGTCGCGCCATTGGCCAGCGGGCCATAGACGATATAGCTGTGGCCCGTGACCCAGCCCACATCCGCAGTACACCAGTACACGTCGCCCTCGTGATAGTCGAACGTGACCTCATGCGTCAGCGAGGCATAGACCAGATAGCCGCCGGTTGTGTGTACAACACCTTTGGGCTGACCGGTCGAGCCGGATGTGTAGAGCACAAACAGCGGGTCTTCGGCGTTCATCTCGGCGGGGGCGCAGTAATCGTCGGCCTCCAGCGCCATTTCATTATAGTCAAAGTCGCGGCCGTCGATCCATGTGGTCTGGCCTCCGGTACGCTTGACTACCAGACACTTCACGGTGTCCTTGCAGTGCAGCAGCGCGGCATCGGCGTTCGACTTGAGTGGCGTCTTGCGCCCGCCACGGGGCGCTTCGTCTGCCGTGATGACAACCTTGGCGTCGCAGCCATTTACCCGAGCGGCCAGCGCATCCGGCGAGAAACCGGCAAAGACAATCGAATGGATCGCGCCGATGCGCGCACAGGCCAGCATGGCATAGGCGGCCTCGGGGATCATCGGCAGATAGATGATCACACGGTCGCCCTTGCGCACGCCCATCGATTCAAGAATGTTGGCCATCCGGCAGGTGCGGCGATGCAGCTCGGCATAGGTGATGTGCTGGGCGGGGTCCTTTGGATCGTCCGGCTCCCAGATGATTGCTGTTTGATCGCCGCGTGTTTTCAGGTGGCGATCCAGGCAGTTGGCGGATACGTTCAGTGTACCATCCGCGTACCAGTTGATCTTGACCGAGCCGAAATCGTAGTTGACGTCCTTGACCTGCGTAAAGGGCTTGATCCAGTCGACACGCTTGCCTTGCTCGCCCCAGAAAGCCTCGGGGTCGGCCACAGATGCTGCATACATCTGGTCATATTTCTCGGCATCGACATGCGCGCGCGCCACGGTTTCTGCGTTTGGCGGATAAACTTTGGCATCTGCCGGAACAGCGGTGGTCATTCTGAGGCTCCTCCCTCTAGGACTGAAATTCGTAGGATCTTTCTTGCCCGCAGAACCGGCAATGTCGATCCGCTTCCTCCCAATACCGAATAATACGGAGATATGAAAACAAGGAAATAAATTACCGAAATCTATGGATTAGTTTGTAAATAAATTTCTTATCTATGGTCTAAACTGTAAATGTATGTGAAAAAATTTATAGAAAAACGTTAATTTGCCGAAACATAGATGTCATTGACAAGTGTTTGAGTCAGGCCGCGAGAAACGACAATAATCTGCATCTAAAACGCATCTTCAGGTTGTTAGCGCATGACACATCCCGCCTGTCGCTCGGTAAAGAGGCAGCAGGGGTTGGCACATTTTTATGTTGGCGCTAGCTTGAAGTCCAAGCGCCTCGGGAAAGGGGCGCACCAAAGGGAGACTTCATGATGAAAAAGATGTTGAGCGGCGCCGCTGTGGCCGCTTTGGCGGCGGCTTTTGTAACCGAGGCTGCAGCAACCGAATGGAACGCATCGGTCTGGGGCAAACGTCGCGCCTTTACTGAACATGTGGAAAAGCTGGCAGAGCTGGTGAGCGAGAAAACCGATGGAGAGTTCACCATCAATGTCAGCTATGGTGGTCTGTCCAAGCCGCGCGAAAACCTGGATGGGATCGAGATCGGGGCGTTTGAGATGGCACAGTTCTGCGCCGGATATCACCGGGACAAGAACCGCGCGATCACCGTTCTGGAACTGCCTTTCCTCGGCGTGAACACGCTGGACGAAGAGGTTGCGGTTAGCCACGCCGTATACGATCATCCGGCCGTCAAAGATGAGATGGCGCAGTGGAATGCGCGCATCATCATGACCTCGCCCATGCCACAGTATAATCTGGTCGGCACCGGTGATCCGCGCGACAAGCTTGCGGATTTTGACGGAATGCGGGTGCGTGCCACAGGTGGTCTTGGTCAGGCATTCGAGGCCGTGGGCGGTGTCCCGACATCCGTGCCAGCGACCGAAGCGTTTAATGCGATGGAATCGGGCGTTGTTGACACCGTCGCCTTCGCCCAGCATGCGCATCTGTCCTTCGGTACCATTAACGAGGCCGACTGGTGGACGGCCAACCTCAACCCCGGCACGGTGAATTGCCCGGTGGTCGTGAACATCGACGCATATGAATCTCTGCCTGCAGATCATCGCGAGGCTCTGAACAGCTCGATCGACGAGGCCATTGATCACTATCTGGCAAACTATGCCGGGCTACTTGAGCAGTGGGATGGCGTTCTGGCCGAAAAAGGCGTCGAAAAGGTCAGTATCGACGAGTCGGTGATCGACGAATTCCGCACCAAAGCCGCTGATCCCATCCGCGAGGAATGGATCGCCACCATGTCTTCGCAAGGTCTTCCGGCACAGGATCTTTATGATCTTGTTCAGGCGACTCTGAAACAGCAGCGCGGCGGCAACTGATCGCGCAGAACCGGGCGCTTTCCAGGCGCCCGGAGCTTGTCGAAGTAAAGGATCACCGCGATGGCAGGACAGGCCACGGTGCTGGAAGACGGCAGTCGACTCAGCCGTCTGGATCACAGCTTGTTAAAACTCGAACGCGTGCTGGCGCTGATCAGCGGTATGGCGGTCTTTGGGCTGATGGTGCTGGCAGTTGTTTCTGTCAGCGGGCGCAACGCCTTCAACGCGCCGCTTCCCGGATATGTGGACTGGATCGAACAAGCGATGCCGCTGATCGCCTTTCTCGGTATATCCTATGTCCAGCGGGATGGCGGGCATATCCGAATGGACATCGTGATCTCACGTCTCAAGGGACGTGCACTTTGGCTGTTCGAGCTGATCTCGGTCCTGTTGATCCTGCTTCTGATGCTGGCGTTGGTCTGGGGCAGCTGGTCCCATTTCGACCGCTCTTTCGACTTTGGCGCGCCTTTGTGGAGCCGCGACAGCTCCATTGATATCGGCATCCCGATCTGGCCGGCCAAGTTACTGGCGCCGATTGCTTTCTCGGTGCTTTGCGCACGCCTGATGGTGCAGGTCTGGGGCTATGGCCGCGCCTTCCTTCTTGGCCTTGAAAGCCCGGTCGCCGTACCGTTGGTGCAGGATGCCGCTGCTCAGGCCGCAGCGGAAGCCGAGCAATTCGAAGGGCAAGCCTGACCCATGGATACAATTGACATTGGCCTTTGGGTGACCGGTGGGTTGCTGGTTCTGGTTGTTGTGGGGATGCGCGTGGCCTTCGCTGCCGGTCTGGCCGGGTTGATCGGTCTGGTTTGGATTTTCTGGGCCAAGTTCGGCTATGATCCCGACCGGTTCGGCAAGGCGCTGACCGTGGCCGTAAAAACAGCCGGGCAGGTGCCGCATTCCAAGGTCGCCTCGCATACCTTAAGCCTGATCCCGACATTCATCCTAATTGGATATCTGGCCTATTACGCCGGTCTGACACGAGCCCTGTTCGAGGCGGCCAAACGATGGGTCGCCTGGGTTCCGGGCGGGTTGGCAGTGTCGACGATTTTTGCCACGGCCGGTTTTGCAGCTGTGTCCGGCGCATCGGTGGCAACATCGGCCGTTTTTGCCCGTATCGCCATTCCCGAAATGCTGAGCGTAGGTTACAACAAACGCTTTGCTGCAGGCGTCGTTGCCGCCGGCGGCACACTCGCCTCGCTTATCCCGCCTTCGGCGATCCTTGTGATCTATGCGATCATTGTCGAACAGGATGTGGGCAAACTGCTTTTGGCGGGGTTCATTCCCGGCGCGTTCTCTGCCTTGATCTACGGTCTGTTGATCGTAGGTATTGCTGTTGTGTTCAAATCCGTAGGCCCCCCGGTCACCGGATTTACATGGAAACAGAGATTTGCCGCCCTGCCGGGGGCGCTGCCCATTGTTGCCGTCATCCTGATCATCATCTGCTTTGTCTACAATCCGTTTGGCGATCAGGCCTGGGGCACACCGACCGAAGGTGGTGCAATTGGGGCATTCATCGTGTTCTGCTTTGCCCTGTTTCACGGGATGCGCTGGCAGCAATTCAAATCGGCGCTGCTTGAAACCGCTAAACTGACAGCAATGATCTTCGCGATCATCTGGGGCGTGCTGATCTATGTCCGGTTCCTGGGATTCGCGGATCTGCCGGGCGCGTTTTCCGACTGGATCACATCGCTGGACATGTCGCCTATGCTAATTCTGATCTGCATCCTGCTGGCTTATGCTGTGCTTGGCATGTTCATGGATGCGATCGGAATGCTGCTTCTGACGTTACCGGTCGTCTATCCTGCCGTGATGGCTCTCAACGGTGGTGAAACTGTCAGCGCAGCGGAAAGCGCCTTTGGCATGTCCGGACCAATGTGTGCCATCTGGTTCGGTATTCTGGTTGTGAAAATGGCCGAGTTCTGCCTGATCACCCCACCGATAGGATTGAACTGTTTTGTTGTGGCAGGCGTCCGACCGGATCTGAGCGTCCAGGACGTTTTCAAAGGCGTAACCCCATTCTTCCTTGCGGATGCGATGACGATCGCGTTGCTCGTAGCCTTTCCGGGGATTGTATTGTATCTGCCGTCGCTTGCCGGGTAGTTTTTTGCGAGGCTCTGCCTCGCGCTCCGGAGTATTTTGAAAAAGATGAAGTACAGGTATTCTCTTCATCTTTTCAAAAAATACTCCCGGGGGAGACGCGGCTTGCCGCGGCGGGGGCAGAGCCCCCTTACCTTGCGGATGTTATGTGGCCCGCATAAGCATACCGAACAGATCCCGTGGATCGTCTGGATCCGCGAGCATATCCAGAGCTGTAAAGTAATCCGTGCCTTCGATGGCTCTTTTGATGTAACGCAAGGATGAGAAATCTTCGATTGCGAAGCCGACACTGTCGAACAGAGTAATTTGGCGGTCGTCCGTGCGGCCTTTGGCTGTGCCGGTCATGACCTGCCACAGTTCGGTCACCGGGTGATCCTGTTCCAGAGCCTGGATCTCGCCTTCTATACGGGTTTGTTCCGGGTATTCGACGAAGATGTCAGACCGCAAGAGGATGTCACGGTGCAGCTCGGTTTTGCCGGGGCAATCGCCGCCGATGGCATTGATGTGAACCCCCGGGCCGATCATGTTGTCGGTCAAAATCGTGGCGTATTTCTTGTCTGCCGTGCATGTGGTGATGATCTGTGCGCCTTCGATGGCATCTTCGGGCGTTGTGCAGGAGATGACTGTCAGACCAGTTCCTTGAAGATTGGATGCGCATTTCTGAGTCGCGTTTGGATCCGTGTCATACAGCCGGACAGTCTTGATCCCGCACATTGCTTTGAAGGCAAGACATTGGAATTCGGATTGGGCGCCATTGCCGATCATGGCCATGGTTGTCGCGTGTTTAGGGGCCAGATAGCGTCCCACCAGCGCAGAGGTCGCCGCCGTTCTCAGGGCCGTTAGCAGGGTCATTTCGGTCAACAAAGTCGGATAGCCGGTATAGACATCGGCCAACAATCCAAATGCGGTTACCGTCTGCAGCCCTTCCGAGGTGTTCTTGGGGTGGCCGTTGACGTATTTGAACCCATAGGCCTCGCCATCCGAGGTTGGCATCAACTCGATCACGCCGTGGGGAGAATGGGCCGGGATGCGCGGGGTTTTGTCAAAGCTTTCCCAGCGCTTGAAATCGGCTTCGATCTGATCTGCGATTTCGGTGATCATGCGTTCGACGCCCACGTGATGCACCAGTCGCATCATGTTGTCGACGGATACAAAAGGGACGAGGGCTTTGTCAGAGGGTTGGGTCATCAGAAGCTCCGGGTCGGGCGGTCAAAGATGCGGCGGCCGAACAGGGATGCCGTCAGGTCGACCATCAGTTTCGCGGTGCGGCCGCGTTCATCAAGAAAGGGGTTCAGTTCGACCAGGTCCAGCGAGCAGACAAGGCCACTTTCGTGCAACAACTCCATCACCAGATGGGCTTCGCGTACGGTCGCGCCACCGGGTACGGTCGTACCGACTGCGGGCGCGATGGATGGGTCGAGGAAGTCGACATCCAGTGACACGTGAAGCAGCCCGTTGGCCGCTCGTACTTTGTCGAGAAAAGCCAGCAGCGGGGCTTTGATACCGTGTTCGTCCACGGTACGCATGTCAGCCAGCATCGCGTTGTCTTCTTCCAGCCGCGCCCGTTCGGCCGGATCGACGGACCGTAACCCGATCATGCCCACACGGTGTGTCGGGACCGGGGCGGCCAATGGTGGGAAGGCCTCGAACCCGTGCTGACCGGTGACATAGGCCACGGGCGTGCCATGCAGATTGCCGCTGGCGGTGCTGTCTGGAGTGTGGAAGTCGCTATGCGCATCAAGCCACAGAACGAACAGAGGTCTGTTGATACCGTGCGCATGCGCCGCCATGCCGGAAACGGTTCCCATCGACAGGGCGTGATCCCCACCCAGAAAAATGGGCAGCCCGTCTTGCGCGGCCTCTTGCGCCGCCCGGCTAAGTGCGCGGGTCCAGCCGACGCAGTCGGGCAGTGCAAACAGGTGCGGATGATCGGGTGTGTCCACCGGATCCGGTTGCGTATCCCCCACATCCCGTGTGGCGTGGCCCAGATCGGTCAGCGCTTCGGCCAGCCCGGCCACACGATAGGCGTCAGGTCCCATGCGGCATCCTTGCCGCCGTTTTCCGGCGTCCATGGGGGCGCCGATCAGTATGAGGTCTCTTTTGTCCATAAGCCTATCTATGGGCGCGTGTTGGGTTGCGAAAAGAGAGCAAAATGCTCAAAATGAAATGCGAGCTTTCGTTTTGGTAAAGAAATATGGACGAACTGGATAACAAGCTGCTGAATGCGTTGCACAGGGATGCCCGGGCGTCGCTGTCGGAACTGGCTGATGTTCTGGGCGTGACACGGACGACGGTGCGCAGCCGGTTGCACCGGCTCAAGCAGTCCGGCGAGATTGTCGGTTTCACCGTGGTAACCCGACAGGCCGTTTCGGAAAGCCCCGTTCGAGGTTTGATGATGCTGGAGATCGAGGGGCGTGGCACCGAGCGGATCATGTCTCGCATCGCGGCTATGCGGCAGGTCAGGGCGGTTCATTCCACCAACGGCAGTTGGGATCTGATTGCCGAGATCGGTACTGAAACTCTGGTCGAGTTGGATGAGGTTCTGTTCCAGATCCGGCGGATCGACGGAGTAACACGGTCTGAAACCAATCTGCTGCTGTCTACGCGTAAGGGGCGAACATGACTGACGTTTCCTTGATCTTTGCCATCGACCGAATCTGTGCAAAGCTCTGGCCCAAAGCCGTTCTGAACGGATGCTTAGACAAATCGGCATGGTCAGTGGCAATGGGGCAGGGGCGTTCGCAATGAACTCAGACATCGCACAGGACGAGTCGCGCGTGGCACGCATGGCTGCGCGCGTCACGGCGCTTTTGGAGAGGCCGTTGGTCAAGATCGCCGTGCCGGTGCTGGTGACGTTGCTGGCGCTGTTTGTGCTGCATGACCTCTCGGTGCATGTGAAATGGTCGGATGTTCAGACCGACATTGCAGGAACATCCTGGCGGCTCATGTTCTTTGCGCTGTGTTGGACCGCCGTCAGCTTTCTGTCGTTGTCCTTTTACGACGTCCTGGCCGTGCAGAGTGTAGCTGATGGCAAAGTGCCTTTGCCGGTCGCTGGGCTCGCCGGGGCCAGCGGATATGCGGTGTCCAATTGTCTGGGCTTTTCCTACATCACGGGTACGGCCATCCGGTACCGGATTTATGCCTCGCTCGGGTTGGATCTGGGGCGTGTTGCGGGGGTGATTGCCACGTCGTGGGTGGCGTTCTGGATGGGGTTCGTGCTGCTGCTGGGATTGCTGCTGACCTTCCATCCCGACGGTGTCGCCAAGGTTGTGCCGATCAGCGAGACGGTCGAGACGGTGATCGGCCTGAGTCTGCTGGCGGCACTGGCGGGGCTGTTTGTCTGGTTGTCCAGTGGCGGGCGCCGATTGGGCTATGGCGGGTTTGGATTTAACCTGCCCGGGGGCAAGCTGGCGGGATTGCTGACCGTGTCCGCCGTTGGCGATTTGTTCGGTGCGTCTATGGCCCTGTATGTTCTGATGCCCGATGATTTGGGTGTTGGGTTTCCATATTTCTTCACGATTTATATCGCGGCCATCGCCGTTGGGATCATCAGCCATGCGCCGGGTGGTATCGGAGTGTTCGAGGCCACGTTAATCGCGGGCCTCGGCGCATCGGGCCGATCTGATGTGATTGCCGCGCTCTTGCTGTATCGCGCCGTCTATACTTTCCTGCCGTTTGGCATTGCCACCGTGTCAATCGCGGGGGCATCGGCCATCCATCACAGACGTCGGATTGGCGGCGCGGCGACATGGCTTTACCGCGCGATCCGCCCGATCATTCCGATGGTCGCTGCCGGGGTGGCCGCAGTGGCGGGGGTGATCCTGCTGGTCTCGGGCGCATTGCCGGGCAGCTCGCAAAAGCTGGGCGTTCTGCGAGAGGTCCTGCCGCTGTCCTTTGTCGAGGCTTCGCATCTGCTGGGCAGCGCCGTGGGGGTCCTGCTGCTGCTGGTCTCGCGCGGATTGTTCCGCAAGCTCTATCGCGCGTGGATTGTCGCCATGTTGCTGATGGTGGCGGGGTTTGCCGCCTCGCTGGCAAAGGGGCTGGACACGCATGAGGCGCTTTCGATGCTGGCGACCATCGCGCTATTGGCGAGTTTCCGCGATGCGTTCTACCGGGTTAGCGGCGCGTCGGTGTTTCGTCTGAATATCCCCTGGCTGGTCAGCGTGGTCGCGCTGCTTGCGGTGATCTTCTGGGTCGGTTTGTTTGCCTATTCGCATGTCGAATACCAAAACGCCTTGTGGTGGGAATTTGCCTGGAACGGGGATGCTTCGCGGTTCTTGCGCTCCAGCCTTGTGGTGGCCGTGATCCTTGGTGTGGTCGCTGTGAATTCCTTGTTCGGGCGCGAGATACCGGCACCAGTCCGCACAGAGATCCCCGAAGTGGTCGAACGGTTGGTGATGGAGTGTGAGGACACCGAATCCCAAATCTCGCTGACCGGAGACAAGCAATTCCTGATTGCGCCGGATGACAGCGCATTCCTCGCCTATGCCGATACCGGCAACGCGCTGATTACCAAAGGTGAGCCGGTAGGCGACGAGGCGGCAGGCCAACAGCTGATCTGGCAGTTGCGCGAACGGGCTGACCGCGAGGGCAAGCTGTGCGCCTTCTACAGCGTGTCGACCAAATACTTGCCGACTTTCCTTGATCTGGGCCTGTCGATTCTGAAAATCGGCGAGGTCGCGCGGGTCCCGCTCAAGGACTTCACATTGGACGGCAAATCGCGCAAACGCTTCCGTCAGGCCAGGAACCGCGCTGCGCGCGAGGGCTATGTTTTCGAGATCATTCCGAAACAGGATCTTGCGCCGGCTCTGCCAGAGTTGAAGGCTATTTCAGATCACTGGTTGTCGGGCAAGTCGGGTGAGGAAAAGGGATTTGCGCTGGGTGGGTTTGATGAGAAGTACCTGTCCTATTTTGACCACGCGGTCCTGCGTAACGAAGCGGGCAAGATCATGGCCTTTGCCAATCTGTTTCAGGGCGGCAACAAGTCGGAACTGTCGCTGGACCTGATGCGATATGAGCCCGACAGCCCCAGCTTTGTGATGGACGCGCTGTTTGCCGAGATGATGTCATGGGGGTCCGAGCAGGGCTTTCACTGGTTTTCGCTGGGTGCTGCGCCGTTTTCGGGAATTGAAAACCGGCAATTGGCCTCGCTCTGGAACCGGATCGGCGGGTTCGTCTACGAGCATGGCGAACAGTTCTATCATTTTGAGGGGCTACGGTCGTTCAAGCAGAAATTCGACCCGGAATGGAGCCCGAATTACCTGGCCAGCCCCGGCGGGCTGGCGGCTCCGCGTATTCTATACGAGGTGAATATCCTGATCTCGGGCGGCCTGCGCGGGTTGACCAAATAATCCCTAGTTCAGGCTGGCGCGTGTCGGGGCCTGCTCCAGCAGATCACCCCAGTCTGTGCGGTATGCCATCTCGGCCAGAACCGTTTCTGGCAGGAACTCCTGATTCTGCCGGATTTGCCAGCCGCCACCCAGCCCTTTGTAAACGGACACCAGATTGGCCGAGACCTCTTGCTGCGCCTGAATCAGATTGGATTGGGATCGCAGCAGCGCGGTTTGCGTGTTCAGGACCCGCGAATAGTCGGCGATGCCATCGCGGTACTGATTGACCGCTATTTCAGAGGCTTTGCGCGATGCCTCGACGCTGCGTTGGTAGAATGTGACTTGTTTGCGGGCCTCGGAGTAAGCGACCATGGCGCTTTCAACCTCGGAATAGGCGGACAGGACCGTATTCTGGTAATTGGCGATCAACGCCTGATACGCCGCGTCCTGCGCCCGGACGTTGTTCTTGATCCGTCCGTAATTCAGAACGTTCCAGACGACCCCGGCACTGGCCAGCCCGGTCGTGCTGTTGGACGAAAACAGATCGCGCCCGCCCGAGGCCTGCAGCCCGATCGACCCAGACAGGATGAACTGCGGATACAGATCGGCCAGCGCGATTCCCACCTGCGCCGATTGCGTTGCGGCGGCCAACTCTGCCGCCCGCACATCCGGGCGACGCCGCAGTAATTCAGCAGGAACGCCCACGGCGACATTGGACCGCGCCGATGGGATGGTCCCCGAGCGGCTGAGCATGCTGTTCACCCGCGATGGTGTGGTGCCCAGCAAAACCGCCATCGCGTTCTTGCCCTGCTGCAACTCGGTTTCCAGTTGTGGCACAACGGCCTTGGTGTTGTTCAGCAAGGCGGTGGATTCCTGCACGTCCAGCTCGGTCGTGACACCGTTGTTGAACCGCAGTTGAGTCAGGTCGGCAGATTCTTGTTGCAGCCTGATATTCTCGCGCGCGACACCAAGACCCTCCTGCACGGCCCGAATGTTGATGTAGAGCGCGGCCACATCCCCGGTCAGTGTCACCAAAGCGTCGTCGTAATTGGCAACCTGCAGCGCCAGATTGGACCGGGCGGCCTGTACGCCGCGCCGCTGCTGCCCCCAGATGTCCAGTTCCCATTGCGCATCGAACCCGACCTGCGAGGTCGAAAACTCGGTGTCCAAAGGAATGATCCGGTTGATGTCGGAAATCGGCCCCAAATTCTCGCTGATCTGACGCCGTTCAATCGAGCCTCCGATGGCCTGCGACTGCGGATAAAGCTCTCCGAAAGCAATGCCAAGCTGGGCTCGGGCCTGCAAGACGCGGGCTCCGGCCACCTGTAATGTCAGGTTTTGGGCATAGGCTTCGGCGATCAGTGTGTTCAGGGTGGGATCGTTGAATGTCTCCCACCATTTCACCACGGGCGCGCTGCGCGATGTCAGTCCGCTGGCATTGGCATCGGGGCTGTTGACCTCGATCCACTGTTTCACGACCGGAGAGTTTGGCCGAACAAAATCCGGCCCGACCGGCGCGCAGCCGACCAAAAAAGCGGCGCAGATCGCCGATCCCATCAGACGTCGGAAGGTCGATTTTCCCATGGTCAGATATCCAGTGGTCTGATGAAGTTGGCGAAAGAATACAGGCGTATATTGATGCGTCTGAGGAATTCAAAGCTTTTGCCTTGCCCGGTGTAGATGGCCACCGCTGCATGCCCGCCTGCAGGCAAGATATGGTGTTCGGGCAGCTCAACGCTGATCTGGACGGCGATGCGGCCGGGCAGCTCGGGCAATTCGAACCCTGGCAACCGCCCCGAGGGAAGGTACTGGCCCTGACGCGTGGCCCACCAGATCGCCTCGACCTTGCCGGGAAGGATTTCGCCGGGATACAGGTCCAGCGCCACTTCGACCGGCTGCCCGGGTTCCACGAATTTCAGGTTCTGCTGCCGGAACGTGGCAAGGATATAGGGGTTGTCTTCGGTCACGAAACTGGCGATTGCGCCTAGCCGAATATCGCCGACCACCAGCCCGGGGCGGGCCTGTTGCGATACGATCATTCCATTTTCAGGCGCATAAATCGTTGTGTTCTCGAGGAAATACTTGGCTTCGGCCAGTTCCGCCTGGGCCTGCAGAATGCCTGTGTTCACCCCGTCAATCTGAGATTCGAGCGCCAGTTCCGCTTTCTTGAGGTTGGCCAGTGCCTGCTTCACCGCGGCCTCATCCTCGGTCACCTGTTCGTTCCAGCGATCCAGCTCGTCCTGCCGGGCGCCACCTGCCGGAACAAGCGCCTCGTATCGGGCTTGCTGAGTGAAAGCATAGTCCAGTTGCGCGTTGGCGCGTTCAACAGCTTCGGTCGCGGCGACCACATCCTGTTCCAGGATTTTGGCGTTCTGCTCGGCCCCGACCAGCTGTGCCTGAGCCTTTTCAACCGCCAGCGCGAAGACCGTGTCGTCAAACCGATATAGCGGATCGCCTTTTGTCACCTGCGTATTCGGCTCGACCAGAACCTCGGTCAGGATGGTCGGTTGTGTGAGACGCGGCAGAATCTGGATGGTCGACCGGACCACGTGGCTGTCGAGCGAGAAGGGCTGAAAGAACCGCAGCGCGACCAGAAAGATCAGCAGCAGATGCGCGCCAACCCAGAACGAGACGATGCCCCAGGTGATGTTGAATTTCAGCCATTTGACCTTGAAGAAGATGAACCAAACGAAAATGACGTAAAAAAGCGTGATGCCGAGGGCGACGAACATAATGTGTGATTTCCTTGGGCGTTAGCTTTTCTGCGTCGGGTCGCTGTCGGGCCGGTCCTGATATTCGGGTTTGACCTCGCCGCCCAGCCGTTCGATTTCTTTGCGAATGGCGTCTTTCTCTTCATCGGGGCCGCGCCGCATATCGACCGTGACCCCATCGTGGAAGGCCCAGATAAAAGCGTGAACCCACGGGATTATGGCCAGAAATCCCATCCAGCCCATTATTTTGACCGCTTCGGCGTGTGGGTGATTGCGCTTGATCGCGATGCGTCCGGGCAGCCCCATGATGAACAGGAACAGCGCCATCACGGCTGCAAGCAGCAGGATCAGTGCCACAAATGTCAGATAGTCATAGTAGCCCAGCGGCTGCCCCAACAGTCCCATATCCTTGCCTCCGTTTGGGAAGGTTGTGTCTATCCTCAGGTGTTGCCGCGTCGTTCGTCAATCAGTTTCTCGCGGCCCGACCCATATACGCCGTCGCGTGCCCGGTGTTGGCCGTAAAACGGATTTGGCACGTTTTCCGAAGTTGATGCCGCATTTCGAAAACACCAAACGCGGTAGAAGTTCGGCAGATAGGGCGAATCAACCAGACATTGTTTCGTCAGCGTACCTGCAGACCACGATCTCCGTCTGCCAGTCCTGGCAGGCGCGCGCCAAAGAGCTGTTTAACGGGGCATCGGTGAAGAACGTGTCGATATCGGCAAGCGAGGCAATACGCGCGGGGGCTGTGCGCTGGAATTTGGAATGATCCGCCACAAGACACGTGTGTCGCGCCTGTGCAATTATCGTCTGGCTGACCAGAATCTCTTGCAGATCAAAGTCCAGCAGATCGCCCTGCGCATCCAGGGCCGAACATCCGATGACTGCGTTATCAAATCTGAATTGCTGAATGGTCGATACTGCCAGATTTCCCACCAAACCGGCATCCGACCGGCGCAGTACGCCGCCCGCCAGCACGATCTCGCAATTCGGATTGTCGACCAGAATGTTGGCAACATTCATGTTGTTGGTCACAACCAACAGGTTCCTGTGAGACAGCAGTTGCCGGGCAACGGCCTCGGTCGATGTGCCTATGTTCAGAAAGACTGAGCTTCCGTCCGAGATGCCGTCGGCGCAACGCTTGGCGATCTCTGCCTTGATGTCGGCGTTCAGTGCGCGCCGGTCATCGTAGCCGATATTCGAGACGCCAGACCGCAAGACGGCACCGCCATGAACCCGGTCCAGCAGTCCCGCTTCTGACAATTCGGTCAGGTCGCGGCGGATGGTTTGTACAGTGACGTCAAAGCGCGCTGCCAAGTCCTCGACCGCGACGCGACCGTCTTGTCTGGCGATGTCTAGAATGTCGGATTGACGGAATGAGAGGGACATGAGGTGCTCCGGATGGGGTTATTTTCGTTTTTGTTCTTTTCTCCCCTTAAGGCAATAAAAACTTGGTAAGATCAGCGCGAAAATGACTCGAAGTTTAGGATATCGCGATTATTCGCGTAAAATCGAAAGAAATCGAAAAATATAGTTGACGGTGCGCGCGCCGATCCGGTTAATGCGCGCAACTCCATCGGATAGGGAATCGGCTGATTATGTCGTCGCAAAACGCTGAGGTGACCGATCTTTTTGTGATCGGTGGCGGGATCAACGGGTGTGGTATCGCACGTGATGCGGCAGGGCGTGGTCTGTCGGTGACGTTGGCCGAGATGAATGATCTGGCTTCGGCCACGTCTTCGGCCTCGACCAAGCTGTTTCACGGCGGGCTGCGGTATTTGGAGTATTTTGAGTTCCGCCTGGTGCGCGAGGCGTTGATCGAACGCGAGACATTGCTGCGCGCGATGCCTCATATCAGCTGGCCGATGCGGTTCGTCTTGCCTTACCACGCTGATATGCGTTTCGATTCCGATACACCGACCTCGCGTTTATTTGGGCTGGTGATGCCCTGGATGCGCGGCCGGCGCCCAGCCTGGCTGATCCGGTTGGGATTGTTCATGTATGACCATCTCGGCGGACGAAAGATTCTGCCGGGAACCCGCTCGGTCAATCTGCGCATGGGGCCCGAAGGAAAGCCGTTGCTGGGCAAGTTCGAAACTGCCTATGAATACTCGGATTGCTGGGTCGAGGATTCCCGTCTGGTGGTCCTGAACGCCCGCGATGCCGAGGCGCGCGGCGCGACAATCATGGTCCGGACCGAGGTTGTATCGGCTGAGCGTGTGGGCGATCTTTGGGAGGTTACGATCAGGGATCGCGACAGTGGTGAAGTCAAAAAAATCCACGCAAAGATGCTGATTAACGCAGGCGGGCCGTGGGTTGGCGATATCATCCAGACCAAAATCCGAATTAACTCGCGCGAGGGTGTCCGTCTGGTGCGCGGCAGCCATATCGTGACGCGTAAGCTATACGATCATGACAAGTGTTACTTCTTTCAGGGCGAAGATGGTCGCATCATTTTCGCCATTCCCTATGAGCAGGATTTTACTCTGATTGGAACGACCGATCAGGATCACTCTGATCCGTCGGAACGCCCGGTCTGTACCGAAGCCGAACAGGATTACCTGTGTGCCTTCGCGTCAAAATATTTTGAAACCGCAATCAGCCGCGATGATGTTGTCTGGACCTACTCCGGTGTGCGTCCTTTGTACGACGACGGGGCCAGCAGCGCGACGGCGGCCACGCGGGATTATACGCTGAAGGTGGACGCCGAGGGTGGGGCGCCTGTGCTCAATGTTTTTGGCGGCAAGATCACAACGTATCGCCGCCTTGCCGAAAGCGCATTGGAAAAGGTGGCCGAGCATTTTCCCGATCTTGCAGGGCCATGGACGGCGGGTGTTCCATTGCCGGGTGGGGACTTCCCGGTGGACGGGGTGGAGGCTTTGGTCGATGCCCTGATGCGGGATTGCGGTTTTCTGGACCGACCCTGGGCAGAGCGCCTGGTACGTGCCTATGGCACCGACGCACGTATCATCCTCGGGTCGGCGCAAAAACCCGAAGATCTGGGTGAAGCCTTCGGTGCGACACTGACCGAGGCAGAGGTGAAATGGCTGATCGACAAGGAATATGCGCGCTGCGCCGAAGACGTTGTCTGGCGGCGCAACAAGCAGGGACTACGATTGTCTGAACCCCAGATCGCGCGGATCGATGCGTGGATGGCGACTCAGCTTTAGCAGGCAAATGCAGTAATCAAAAAAAAGCCCCGCCAGCTTGGCGGGGCTTTCAGCTTTGGCGCTCAGGCCGCTGTTTCAGTTGGGTCCGGGTCTTTCTTGCCGCCCTTCAGAAGCTCTCGCAAACTCTGCATCACGGCGTAAAGGACAGGTACAAGGATCACGCCAAACAGCGTGGCTGCAAGCATTCCGCCGAACACGGCGACCCCGATCGCCTTTTGGCTGGCCGCACCCGCGCCGCTGGCGGCCAGCAGCGGGACCACACCCAACAGGAAGGACAGGGCCGTCATCATCACCGCGCGGAAACGCTGGTACGCGGCCTCGGCTGCGGCGTCCTTGATCGAACGCCCACTGGCGCGCTGTTCCATCGCGAATTCCACGATTAGAATCCCGTTCTTCGAGGCAAGCCCCACCAGCATGATCATCCCGATCTGCGTATACAGGTTGATGTCACTGCCCACGATTGCCACGGCGGCTACCGCGCCAAACAGAGCCACGATCACCGACAGAAGGATCGAGACAGGCATCGTCCAGCTTTCATATTGTCCCACAAGGAACAGATAACCGAACAACACCGCCAGCCCGAGGATCACAATCACCAGCCCGCCGGACGCCAATTGTTGTTGTGCCGTGCCGGTCCATTCGAACGTGTAACCCGGGGGCAGGGCGGTCTCCGACTCTTCCGTCATGACCCGGATCGCATCCCCCGAAGACAACCCTTCTGCCGGGACGGCAGTCACCGTCGCCGAACGGAACAGGTTATGCCGTTTCAGCAAGACCGGCCCCAACACGTTTTCCACGTCGATCAATGTGCCCAGCGGCACCATCTCACCTTTGGTCGAGCGGACATAGAGGTTCGAGATATCCTCGACATTGTCACGATAGCTGCCATCGGCCTGGATCATGACGCGGTAGACGCGGCCAAACAGGTTAAAGTCGTTGACGTAATACGACCCCAGCTGCGCCTGCATGGTCTGGAAAATCTCTGAGACCGACACTTGCAGGGTCTTTGCTTTCTCGCGATCCAGATCGACGAACAGCTGCGGAACGTTGGCCCGGAAGGTGGTATAGGCCTGTCCGATTTCCGGCCGCTGGTTGGCTGCGTAGACGTAAGAGCCGACAGCCGAGGCCAGATCCTGTGGCGATCCGCCACCGGTTTGCTGAACTTCCATTTCGACGCCCGCTGACATGCCAAGACCCTGAATTGGCGGGGGATTGAATGCCACGATTGACGCGGCGGATTCGCCGTTCGCGATGGCGAGAACCTTGCCCAGAATGGCGTCGGCGGTCAGGTCTTCGTCCTGCCGTTCCTCCCAGTTGTCAAGGTTGACAAAGATCGCGGCGCCGTTGGTGATCGTGCCGTTCAGCAACGAAAACCCGTTCACCAGAACCGTATTGGCGACGCCGGGAATCTCTCGGATCTGATCGTCGACCCGTTTGGTCACGGTCTCTGTCCGCTCCAGCGTCGCGGCGTCGGGCAGTTGCACGTCTACAAACAGATAGCCGTTATCCTCCAGCGGAAGAAAGCCCGACGAGGTGTTCGACATGATGGTCACGCCGCCAAAAGCGAAGGCGCCGATGATCGCCAGCGAGACCACCGGCAGGATCAGCAATTTGCGCACAATGGATACATAGCCGCCTCGGATGCCGCCGATGAACGATTCAAAGACGGCCAGAATGCCCTTGGGCGGGCCAGAGCGTGCGCGCAGCACAAGACCACACAATGCGGGCGACAGGGTCAGCGCGTTGATCGACGAGATGACCACAGCGGTCGAGATCGTCACCGCGAATTGCGAGTAAAGTCGCCCCGAGATACCCGGCATGAAGGTGACGGGCACGAAAACGGCAAGCAGAACCAGTGTTGTTGCGATGACAGGGCCAGTGATCTGCCCCATCGCCTTTCGTGTCGCCTCGGCCGGAGGCAAGCCTTCGTCGGCAATGATACGTTCAACGTTTTCGACCACGACAATCGCGTCATCCACCACGATCCCGATGGCCAGAACCAAGGCAAACAGCGAGATCGTGTTAAGCGACATTCCAAACAACAGCAGGAAGGCAAATGTTCCGATCAGAGACACCGGAATAGCCACGGCAGGAATGATGGTGGCCCGCCAACTGCCAAGGAAGACAAACACAACCGAGATCACCAGAATGAAGGTCAGGATCAGGGTGGAAACCACGTCATTTAACGATTGCTCGACGAAATCCGTGGTGTTGAACGGAACATCATATTCCACATCTGTCGGGAAGGTTCGGGACAGACGGTCCAGTTCGGTCTGAACACGCTCGGCCACCGCCAAAGCGTTGGCGCCCGGCGCCTGATAGATACCGATCACCGTGGCTGGAACGCTTTGGTAAAAGCCCGAGGCGGCATAAAACTGTGCACCCAGTTCGACCCGCGCAATGTCACGAACCCGAACGATCGAGCCCGCATCACCTGTGCGGATCACGATATCGCCGAATTCCGCAGCTGATGTCAGCCGGCCTTTGGTCTTGATCGTGTATTGAAACGTCTGACCTTCGGGCACCGGGGGCGCGCCGATGGAACCGGCTGAGACCTCGATATTCTGTTCCCGAATGGCGCTGATCACATCCCCGGGCGTGATCGACAGGGCCGCCATTTTGTCCGGGTCCATCCAGATCCGCATGGCGTATTCCAGATTGGTCAGGACGTCGGCCTTGCCGACGCCCTGAATCCGCGCCAGCGCGTCTTTAAGGTTGATCGACGCATAGTTGGACAAAAACACACTGTCATAGGTGCCGTTCGGTGATGTCAGGGTCACCAGAAGCAGCATGTTTGTAGACGATTTTTGCGTGACGACGCCCGAGGCTGTCACCTCGGTTGGCAGCGATGACATGGCCTGCGCCACCCGGTTTTGCACGTTGACCGACGCAATGTCAGGGTCGGTGCCCACCTCGAAGGTCACGTTCAGCGAGTAAGAACCGTTATCGGAGGAAGTCGACGTCATGTAGATCATGTCGTCGACACCATTCACCTGCGCCTCGATCGGGGCGGCAACGGTGTTCTCTACGGTCTCTGCGTTCGCGCCGGTATACGAGGCTGAAACACTTACAACGGGCGGCGTGATGTCAGGGAACTGCGCAACGGGCAGGACCAGATAGCCGATGCCGCCCATGATGGTCAGCAACAGCGAGATGACAAGCGCCAGCTTCGGCCGGCTGATGAACAGGGCTGAGAACATCTGTTACTCTCCCGGCTGATCAGACGCGACAACAGCGTCCACGGCCACGCCGGGGCGCACGCGTTGCAATCCCTCGACGATCACACTTTCGCCTTCGCGAAGCCCGTCCTTGACGATGACAGATGTCTCAAAATTGTCGCCTGTGGTGATGTAACGCTGTTCGACCATCTGCTGATCGTTGACGACCAGAACAAATGCGCCGCGCTGGTCCCGCTGCAACGCGGCCTGCGGGATCAGAACCTCCAGTGTCGGTTGCAGGGCTTCAATGTGAACACTCAGAAACGCCCCATCAATGATCAATCGGCTGGAATTGTCGAACTGGGCGCGCATGGTAATTGCGCCGGTCAGAGGGTCGATCCTGTTGTCCACAAAGACAATTTTTCCTTCTTCATCCAGTTCCGACCCATTCGGGAGCGTCACGCGGACGATTGGGCTTTTGTTGCTCTCCGCCAGGCTGGCAGCATTCTCGCCTACCACTTCCAGAACGCTGGTAAACTGTTTTTCATTTAGTGAAAAATTGACGTAAATCGGAGCTTCGCTGACGATATTCACCAGAGGCGGGTTCGTAGGTCCGACCACGTCACCCACACTGATCGCAACCCGTCCGATACGCCCAGTAAAGGGCGCGTGAATTTCTGTATAGCTCAGGTCCAGTTCGGCTTGCTGGATTGCGGCCTTCGCTGCTTTGACCTCGGCTTCGGCCACCAATTCATTGGCTCGCGCGATATCGCGTTCGGATTCCGGTGTGGCGTCTCGCTTGTACAGCTCTTCCTTGCGCGCCAAATCGACCTTGGCCAGCTCCAGATTTGCCTGCGCCCGGTCCAGGTCGGCATTTCGCGCTTCAAGCGTGGCCTCATAAAGATCGGGTTCGATTGTGAACAGAACATCGCCTTCGTTCACCAATGCGCCGTCTTCGACATTCTGACTATCCAGAAATCCACTGACGCGGGCCACGATATCCGCCTTGTTCAGCGCTTCGGCCCGACCGATAAAGACAGCCTCTTCGGTAATCTCCTGCGTGTAGGCGGCTGCGATGGACACTTTGGGCGGAGCAGCGTCCTCGGCACCTTGTGCAAAGGCGGTCTGCGCCAGGCTCGAGCAGATCACCATCGCCGAACAGGTTAAAATCCCACGCAAAAAGCTGCCGGAGCGGGATGTTGCGAAGATCGGTACAGGGGACATGATAATTGCCTCGTCATGGTAAATCAGGGCGCGACGCCAATCGGGTTTAGCCGACCGAGTCATCTGAGCTTGGCTTGAGGATGGCGGGTTTGCCCGAATTACTCAAGCGTGTTGGTCGCCACGACAGGCGTTTGCGTGCAGAAAATATGCTTTCGCAGCGCAGGCTTACCGCCACACCTCGCAAATCAGCGGGTGACGGAACAAAGGTAATGTCAAACGCAGGTGTAACGGCCAGAGGGTTTCCCCTCTGGTCTCATGTGCGTTTGAATGGCTCAGGTGCGCGTACCGGCAAAGCGGGATTGCCAATCCTCGCGCTGTTCATCGGCGATCTTGGTAAACAATACATCGGGAACCGTGAACTCGTGACCCGCGGGCAGGGCGTTCAGCGCGGCTTCGACATCGTCAGGCCAACCCGTGTCCAGCGTGTTCATCGCGCTGAACATCCGGGCTGAGGCATCGGGAATGAACGGTGCGCTGAGTACGGCATACAGACGGATCAGGTTCAGACCCAGGCGCACCTGTGCCGCTGCCTGCTCGGGGTCTTCCTTAAATTTCGACCACGGCGCGGCGGCTTGCAGATATTCGTTCCCAGCAACCCAGATGGCCCGCAGTTCCTGAGCGGATTTGCGAACCTCCATCGCCTCCATAAAGCCCTCATAGGCCCGAACGCGTTTCGTGAGCTCCGTGATCAAAGCCTGTTCGCGTTCACCGTGCGAACCGCCTTCGGGCACAGCCTCGCCGAACTTCGAACGGCAGAATTTGGTAATCCGGCTGACGAAGTTGCCCAGCACATCGGCGAGGTCCTTGTTCACGGACTGCTGGAAGTTCTCCCATGTGAACTCACTGTCGCTGCTCTCGGGCGCATGGCTTAGCAGCCACCAGCGCCAATAGTCGGCAGGCAGAATTTCCAGTGCCTGATCCATGAACACGCCGCGACCTTGCGAGGTCGAGAACTGGCCACCGTCATAGTTCAGATAGTTGAACGATTTCAGGTGATCGACCATCTTCCACGGCTCACCCGAACCCAGAATGGTGGCCGGGAAAGAAAGCGTATGGAAGGGCACGTTGTCCTTGCCCATGAACTGGACATAGCGCACGTCATCCGCTCCTTTGTCGGTGCGCCACCAGCGTTCCCATTCGGCATCCGGTTTGCCAGTGGAATCAGCCCATTCCTTGGCGCAGGCGATGTATTCGATGGGGGCATCGAACCAGACATAGAAGACTTTGCCCTCCATGCCGGGCCAGTCCTGATCGCCCTTCTTGACCGGCACACCCCAGTCCAGATCACGGGTGATGCCGCGATCCTGCAGCCCGTCGCCATCATGCAGCCATTTCTTGGCGATGGATGTGGTCAGGATCGGCCAATCGGTCTTGCTGTCGATCCACGCATCCAGCTGATCCTTCATCGCCGACTGGCGCAGATAGAGGTGCTTGGTCTCGCGCACCTCCAGATCGGTCGAGCCGCTGATCGCGCTGCGCGGCTCGATCAGATCGGTCGGGTCCAGCTGTTTGGTGCAGTTCTCGCACTGGTCACCGCGCGCGCGGTCATAGCCGCAATTGGGGCAGATGCCCTCGATATAGCGGTCCGGCAGGAAGCGGCCGTCGGCAATGGAATAGACCTGCTTTTCGCTGACCTCACGGATCAGCCCGGCCTCGTCCAGCTTGCCCGCAAAATGCTGGGTCAGATGCTTGTTCTGATCGCTGGACGAGCGGCCAAAGTGATCGAAGCTAAGCCCGAAACGCTTGGCGATATCGGCCTGTACCGCGTACATATCCGCACAATACTCGGCAACCGGCTTGCCCGCCTTGGCTGCTGCCAGTTCAGCAGGAGTGCCGTGTTCGTCGGTGGCGCACAAAAACATGACCTCGTTCCCCCGGCCACGCTGATAGCGTGCGTAAAGATCGGCGGGCAGCTGCGAGCCGATCAGGTTGCCGAGGTGTTTGATCCCGTTGATGTAGGGGATCGCCGAGGTGATGAGAATCCGAGCCATGTTCCGTTTCCACGTATCTAACTGCGCGCTCGTCTACCTTATGTGACCGCCCAGCAAAAGCCCGGCTTTCATGGTGTTGTCGTTTTAGTCCCCCGGGAATTCAAAAACAGACTTGTTTTGCGCTGCCGGATTGCAACTCTGGGATTGGCGGGATTATCCATAGGTTGAAATATAGAATCACAAACTCTTGAAATTAATGAGATGACCTCCCATCTTAATTGCATACCAAAGTATACAATAAAAGGGACATTGTGCTGATGTTCAGCTTTCTGCTTGAGGGTGCGTTTGTGCCCTTTACCATTGCGCTTGCGCTCTTGTTCGGCCTTCTGGGGCTGGAACTGATTGCGCTGATGCTGGGCGGCAGTCTGATGACGGGCGAGGGCGACGTTGATCTGGAAGTAATCGATGCCCCCGATCTGGACGTCGCTGATTTTGATCTTGATATCGATGCGGATATCGACCTGGGCGATTTCGAACTGGCCGAGGTTGAGGCCGAGATGCCCGAGGGCGCATCAGCTGGGCCTTTCGGGTGGCTGGGCATTGGCAAGATGCCGTTCATGATCTGGTTGGTGGTTCTGCTTGCAGGCTTTGGTCTGTCCGGCATGGGTCTGCAACTGGCCCTGCGTGACCTGTTGGACTTTGACCTGCCGACTTGGATGGCCGCGATCCCTGCCTGCGCCTTCGGCCTGTGGTTCGCACGTGGATTTGGCGGCGTTTTTGCCCGCCTTCTGCCCAAAACCGAAACCGAAGCGATGTCCGAACGGATGCTCGCCCGACGTCGGGGCGTGATCACGCAGGGCACTGCATCCCGAGGCCGTCCCGCCGAGGTGCGCGTGATGGATCGGTTCGGAAACACTCATTACCTGCGCGCAGAACCGCTGCAGGACAAGGATGCGCTGGATCAGGGAACCGAAGTCCTTGTTCTGCGTGATCGACGGCGCGACCGGTTCGTTCTGGTCGGCATGTCTGACTAACCAAGTTTTTTTAACCCCAAGAAGGAGGATTTGCATGGAACTTCAATTCCTGGCCGTCACAGTTGTGACCATTTTAGCGGTACTTTTATTCATCGGTCTTGTGCTGGGCCGTCTCTATCGTCGCGCGACCCGCGAAGTCAGCCTGGTCAAAACCGGAGCAGGCGGCAAGAAAGTCATCATGGATGGTGGCGTCATCATTGTGCCGCTGTTGCATGAGGTGAGCCCGGTCAACATGAAGACCCTGCGCCTTGAAGTGCAGCGCAGCGGCGAGGCTGCCCTGATTACCAAAGACCGGATGCGCGTGGATGTTGGCGTTGAATTCTACGTCTCGGTCATGGCCACCGAAGAGGGGATCGCGCGCGCAGCCCAAACGCTGGGTGATCGCACCTTCGACGTCGAGCAACTGCGCGAGATGATCGAGGGCAAGCTGATCGATGGTCTGCGCGCCGTGGCCGCTCAGATGACCATGGACGGTCTGCATGAAAACCGCGCCGACTTTGTGCAGGAGGTGCAGAATGCGGTGTCTGAGGATCTGTTGAAAAACGGTCTGTCGCTGGAATCTGTCTCTTTGACTGCGCTGGACCAGACGCCGTTCGAAGCTCTGGACGAGAACAACGCGTTTAACGCCGTTGGTATGCGTAAACTGGCCGAGGTGATCGCGGTTTCCAAGAAAGAACGCGCCCAGATTGATGCCGAGGCCGAGGTCGAAGTGCGCCGCGCCGCGATGGAGGCTGAGCGCCAGAAGTTGCTGATCGAACAGGACGAAGCGCAGGCGCGGATTGAGCAGACGCAGAAGGTCGAAACCCTGCGCGTGGCGCAAGAGGCCGAGATCGCGGCGCGGACCGAGGACTCGGTCCGTGAAACCGAGCGCGCCCGGATCGCGCGTGAAGAGGCCATTCGTGCGGCTGAGATTGAGCGGGAGCGCAAAATCCGCGACGCCGAGATCGCCAAAGAGCGTGAGATCGAAGTGGCCGAACAGGAACGTCAGATCATCATCGCGCAGAAATCCGAAGAGGAAAGCCGCGCGCGTGCCTCTGCTGATCTGGCCCGCGCCGAGGCGACCAAGGCGACCGAAGCCGTGGCGACTGCGCGTGAAGTGGCTGAGGCCGAGCGTCAGAAGCAGATCGTTCTGATCGAAGCGACCCGTGAAGCCGAACGTCAGGCCACCGCGATCCGTCTGGCCGCGCAGGCCGAGAAAGAGACCGCTGCCGACCGCGCCGAAGCGCGCCGTGAGGAAGCTCAGGCCGAAGCGGATGCGCTGAATATTCGCGCGGAGGCCAAGAAGAACGACATGCTGGCCGAAGCGGAAGGTAAGCGTGCGATTGTCGAGGCTGACAACGCTCTGTCGTCCGCTCAGATCCGTATGAAGGTGGATCTGGCACGGATCGAGACTATGCCCTCTATCATCTCGGAAATGGTCAAACCGGCTGAGAAGATCGACTCGATCAAGATCCATCAGGTTGGTGGTATTGGTGGTACGACTGGTGGCAGTGCATCGGGCGGAGACAAGCCGGTGGTCAATCAAGCTCTGGATTCGATCATGGGGATGGCGGTGCAGATGCCCGCGCTCAAGAAACTGGGCGAGGAACTGGGCCTGTCGATGGAGAATGGCGTTGGTGGCGTGGTCAACGGGGCGCTGGATGCAACGCCCGACCCGGCCGACACCGTTGAGGTGCTGGAGGATGAGATGCCTCCGACCCAATAACCAAAGCAAGGGCCGGGATTTCCCGGCCCTTTATTCTTCGCGCGATCGTTTCAGCAAGCGCCCGATAGTAAAGGACGTGCGCGGGGCATAGACATAATTGGTGCGTTCGTCTGGTGTGGGGCGCGACCGCATTCGGGCCAGTCCAAACACAATCAGGAAAACATGACCCAACGCGACAAAGGCAAACAGCGCTCCGGGTCCATACTGCTGGATCAGTGAGGACGAAACATAGGGCGAGGCGATCGCCCCCAACGCGTACCAGAACATCAGAGCAGCGGAAAGCTCGACCCGCTGCTCGGTCGTGGCAAAGTCGTTTGCGTGCGCTGACGAAACCGAGAAGATCGGGAAAGTGGTCAGCCCGAAGAACCCGGCGGCCAGCATGACGCCGACCGTTCCTGCCGAACTGGCCAGCATGGTAATGCCGCAGCTGAGAACCGCGGCTGCGGACAGCCAGATCAAGACCCAACGACGGTCATATTTATCGGCCAGCCAGCCCAGCGGATACTGTGCCAGCGCGCCGCCCAGAACAAAAGACGCAAGAAAAAACGCGATCTGATCAACGCCCAGGCCGACCTCTTGCCCATAAACCGGCCCTACCATACGCATGGAGGCCGAGCTGAGCGCTGCGACGATCACACCCGCCACGGCCAGAGGAGAGCTGTGCCATGCAAGCCTGGGTCTCAGGCGCGGTGCGTCCGGGGTTTTGGGTTGGCTGGCCCGTGTCAAGGTCAGCGGCAACAGCGAGGCACAGCACAGGATCGCCAGAATGTTATACGACACATAAGAGGCAGGCGGCAGTACTGCGATGATCAGCTGCGCGCAAAGCGAGGCACCCATATCGGCGATCCGATAGGTGCCCATCGCACGCCCGCGGGTTTCATTGGTCACCTTGGCGTTCAGCCAAGCCTCGATCACCGTATAGCATCCCGCAACGCAGGTGCCCGAGGCAATCCGAAGGACTGCCCAATTACGGGGATCGTCTGTCAATGTATGCCCCAGCAGCCCCATCGCGCCCAGCGCGGTGCAGACCGCAAAAGCCCGGGAATGGCCCACATTGCCCATCAGGCGGGGGGCCCACCAGCAGCCGATGAAGAAACCCAGAAAATGCGCCGACCCCAACAGACCAATCTGCTCGGTCGAGAACTCAAGCGTCAGGCCCGAGATCGCATCCAACGGACCAACTCCGCCCGTCGACAATTGCAGCAGAATGACCGAGAGAAACAGGGCAGCGAAGGAAATGATCGTACGCATAATGGGTTAAGCTTGCCGCATCACCCTGCCGATGCGCGCGGCTTATCGACGTTCTCGCGTCGTTTTTAGCCTATTCGGCCTTTTTGATTTCGGCCCGGATGTCCAGCCCCACGGTGTCTTGCACCAGATCGGCATAGCCGGACGCGCCGAAGTCATGCCGGTTCAACGCCCCCGTCAAACGGATGGACAGGTCATCCAGGTTATCTGACGTACTGCCCGGCGGGCGGTACAGATCGGCCTTCAGAACAATCGGGCGTGTGACGCCGCGCACGGTCAGATCTCCGCTGATCTTCGCCCCGCCGGATATTCGCCCGTCTTCACCAAGTTGCACACCGGTCGAGACAAACTGGATCGTCGGAAACCCTTCGGCGTGCAGGACGCTTTCACTCAGCATCGGTTTGCGCGCGAAAGGCAGTCTGGTGCGGGCTTTGGCGACATTCAGGACCACATCAACGCGGCTGTTGAGCAGATCGTTCAGATCGATCTGGATGTCGGCGGATTTGATCGGCATGGTTCCCGACTGGGCGATGCCCGAGACGTCAAAGGTGAAATCAACCGAGGTCTCATCCTGCACCAGCTCGTAAGCCAGTGGCGCGGCCAGACCCGGGCCGGTCAGCGCCAGAGCGGCAAGCCCGGCCAACAGCGTGCGTCGTGTGGTTGAAGTCATGCCAGAACCTCTTGCCTGCGGGGACGCGACCGTTTCAACAGCATCAGCAGGATTGCGATGTTGACCCCGTTCCAAAGGATGCCATTGATAAAGGCCAATTGATAATTTCCGGTTAAGTCGTAAATCCAGCCGGACATCCAGCCGCCCAATGCCATGCCCATGATGGTCATCATCATGACAAACCCGACGCGGGCACCGGCCTCTTGCGGGGGCATGTATTCCCGTACGACCAGCGCATAACTGGGCACGATACCGCCCTGTGCCAATCCGAACATCAGGCTGATGATGTAAAGTGAGACCATCCCGTCGTAGGGCAGGAACAGGAACAAGGCGATGCATTGCAGGATCGACCCGATCAGCAAAGTCATAAGCCCGCCCAGCTTATCGGCCACCATCCCCGAGATGACACGGCTGACCACGCCGCCCAGCAGCATCAGCGACAGCATCTCGGCCCCGACGGCGGGACCATAGCCCAGCCCGACGCAATACGAGACGATATGAACCTGTGGCATCGACATCGCCACGCAACAGCCGATCCCGGCGAGACCCAAGATATACTGCAGTGCGCGGGGCGAGATTCCGACGCTGCTGGCGTTGATCTGCGCGTTGGTGGCGGCGGTCTGATGCGCCTCGGGGGGGACGTTTCGGCGCAAAAGCAGAGACAGGGGGACGACCACAATCAGCGTGATGACGGCCAGAGTCAGATAGACCTGCTGCCAGCCGTCGCGTGCCAGAATGCCCGACAGCAGGGTGGGCCAGATTGCTCCGGACAGATAGTTCCCGCTGGCCACCAGTGCGACCGCGATGCCGCGCCGTTTCATGAACCAGTGCGAGATATCGGCGATCAGCGGCCCGAACCCGATCGAGGTGCCGAGCCCCAGAAACAGATGCGCCAGCGACAGCATTGTCATGTTCGGGGCGAGGGCCACCAGAAGATAGCTTATTGCACTCAGGACGGCGGCCCCGATCAGGGCCTTGGTCACGCCCAGCCGGTCGACCAGTTGCCCCAGCCACATGTTCCCCAGCGCAAAGCCGATCATTGTCAGAACGTAGGGCATCGACGCGGCTGCGCGGCCCGCGTCGAACTGTGCTTCGATGGCAGGCATCACCACGATCACCGCCCACATGCCCACATTCGCCACCGTTGCAATGGCGAGCGTGATCAGAAGGCGCAGCCAGGAATAGCGGCTATCGTGGATTGCGTGGGTCATCCCGGAACGCTAGGGCGGGGCCGGGTCTTTGGCCAGTCACATCTTGCGTGATCACCTGAAGAGTGTCACGCCAAAGCCGCGTCAACCCCGATCCTTTGCAGGTTCAGCCCGGCGCGTGGCTTGGTCTGGGTGGCCTGCCAGCTGACCGGGGGCAGGGCGCGGGCGCGGCGGCGGGTCAGGGTCCAGCAGCGGGCCTCTCCGGCATGATCGGCAGCCATGTGCCAGCGCGTCTCAACCCCCTGCGCGCCGCCATCTCCGGGTGTCAGCAGCAAGCCCAGCGGAGCACGTCCCATCGCGCCGCCCTGTTCGGCGGCCAGATGCATCCGCCGGACCGGCGTCAGCCCCGGCGCACGGGGCAGATCGCCGATGACCAGCGGGATCGCCCCGCTGCGCAGCGCCTCTTCCATGCACCACAGCAGGTCCTCGGGCCGGGTGGGGCGGACAAAGAGGAACCGGGCAGGATCGGCGAAGGGCATCATCCCGTCGGGGTTCAACTGACCAGGTTCCCACGCGGGGGAAATCCACAGAACCTGACCCTGCGCCTGACCAGCCAGCCACATGGCAAAGCTGCGCCGGGCAGGACCGCAAGCCTCGTGCACGCGGGCCAGTTGCAGGGTGATCTGAGGATGCAGCACCAGCCCTGGTGCGGCACGCGCGGGTTTGCGGCCAAGAAGATTTGTGGACATGCCGTCAGATTAGCATGTTCTCATTTTGTTCTCAATCTGGAAATGCCCTCAGCGCGACAAGACCAGGCGACCCTCGGCGAACTGGATATTCGAGAACCGGTGCAGGTAATCCATCCCCAGCAGTGACTGGTGCAAGTCACCCTCGTTGATCGATGCCGGGACATTGCGGTCCGTAATCGGCCCCAGCGTCAGCGTCTCCAGTCGCACCGGAGCGGTGCGGACCTCGCCATTCGCGGTGAGCGCACGGCCGAAATAGTTCAACTGGTCGGGATCGATCCCAATGCGCTCGGCGTCCAGCGCGCTCAGAACAATCTGGCTGGCACCGGTATCGACCAGAAAGTTGATCGTTTCGCCATTTACCTCGACCGGCAAATAGTAATGACCGTCCGGTGCACGGGGCACCTGGATCGTCTGACCCGTTACTGTCATCTGCGGGACAGGGGCCACGGTGGTCCGGATATCTTCCCACAATCCAACCACAGCGATAACGCCGATAAAAATGAACACCCAGGCCATCGCCTGTTGCAGCGTCTTGTTCAGATTCTGACGGTTCTGCGAGACAAACCACGCCACCACAGCCGCCCCAAGCAGGCTCAAATATGCCAAACGCGCAATGTTATCGCCATCCATGCTGCTACCCTAACCAATAACCCCGACAGGTATATGGGGATTCAGGATGCAAAACCAAAGGCCTTGAGACCGTCAAGAATGAACTGAACCGACAGTGCAGCCAGCAGCATGCCCAGCAACCGGGTCAGCACGTTCAGGCCGGTTTTGCCCAGTACGCGCGCCACGGCGCCGGATGACAGATACATCACGAACACCATCGCCAGAACGACCAGCATGACGCCGATGACAACTGCCAGCCCCTGAATTCCGGGCTGTTGACCGGCCAGCAGGATCATGGTGGCAATCGCGCCGGGACCGGCAATCAGAGGGATTGCCAGAGGAAAGACCGAAGGGTCGGGGTGTTCTTCTTCTTCGGCACTGTTTTCGCGCCGCTTTGTCCGCCGCTCGAACAACATATCCAGCGCGGTCAGAAACAGCAGCACACCACCGGCCACCCGGAAGGCTTCCATCGAGATACCGACAAAACCCAGAACGGCCTCGCCGAAGGCTGCAAAAACGGCCAATATGATACCCGCCGTCAGACACGCCCTGATCGCAATCGAGCGCCGGGTGTGCCAGTCCATGCCCTGCGTCAGTGCCACAAAGATCGGTGTCTGGGCGGGTGGATCGAGAACCACAAACAGCGTTGTGAATGCGGTGATCAGAAATAGACTGTCCATCATGCTGCTTTCTCTGCCTGTTCTAGCCGTTCGGCGGCGGCCACCCAAAGGGCCTCGGCCTTTTGCATGGCCTCGACCACTTCGGCGAACTTGCGGTTCCAGGTTTCCAGATCGTTGACACGGTCATCTTCATACAATGCCGGATCGGCCAGCTTGGCCGACAGCTTCTCGTGCATGTCCGATAGTTTCTCGATCCGGTCTTCGCACTTACGCAGATCGGCGCGCAACGCAAGTAACGTATCGCGCGAGGGGCGTTTTGGCTTGGCTGCCTTTGGCTTTTCTTTCACCGGCTTGTCGCGCGCCAGCAGAAGGTTGCGATAGGCTTCGAGATCGCCGTCAAAAGGTTTGACGGTACCTTCGGAAACAAGCCACAGCCGATCGGCCACCAGCGACAGCAGGTGCATATCGTGGCTGACCAGAACCACCGCACCGGAATAGGCGGTCAACGCCTCGACCAGCGCCTCGCGGCTTTCGATGTCCAAATGGTTGGTCGGCTCGTCGAGGATCAGCATATGCGGCGCGTCGATGGTGGCGATCAGCAGCGACAGCCGTGCCTTTTGCCCGCCCGACAGACGGCCAACCACTGTTTCGGCTTGATCTGCATTCAATCCGAACCCGGCCAGACGCGAGCGCCACTTGCCCGGAGCCTCATCCGGGCGTAGGCGGCGCAGGTGGTCCAGCGGGGTTTCGTCAACGTAAAGCTCATCCACCTGATGCTGCGCGAAATAGCCGATGCGCAGCTTGTTGCTGCGGGTCATCTTGCCCGCCATCAACGGCAGGCGGTCCGACAGCAGCTTGGACAGCGTTGACTTGCCCTGACCGTTCTTGCCCAGCAGGGCGATGCGGTCGTCCTGATCGATGCGCAGGTTCAGGCGGCGCAAAACTTCGGTCTCGCCATACCCGGTCACGCCACCTTCGATCTGAATGATCGGGGGCGACAATTCCTCGGGCTCGGGGAAGGAAAACGCGCGCAGGGCGGCCTCTTGCGGGGTTGAGACCAGTTGGATGCGTTCGATCATCTTCAGGCGCGACTGGGCCTGAACGGCTTTCGACGCCTTATAGCGAAACCGGTCCACATAGCTTTGCAGATGGGCGATGCGGGCCTTGGCTTTGGCGTTTTCCGATTCCGCCTGCGCCAGACGTTCGGCGCGGCGTTCGGCGAATTTGTCGTAAGGCACCGCGTAATAGGTGAGCTTGCGATCTTCCAGATGCAGGATCGACCCCACAGCGCGGTTCAGCAGCCCCCGGTCGTGGCTGATGATGATGACGGTGTGAGGGTACTTGGCCAGATAGCTTTCCAGCCAAAGCGCGCCCTCGAGGTCGAGATAGTTGGTTGGTTCATCCAGCAGCAGCAGGTCGGGCTGCGCAAACAGCACCGCCGCCAAAGCGACGCGCATTCGCCAGCCACCCGAGAAATCCGAACAGGGTTTCAGCTGATCTTCGTCATCAAACCCCAGACCTTTGAGGATCGAGGCCGCCCGCGCCTCAGCCGACCAGGCATCGATATCCGCCAGCCGGGTCTGGATCTCGGCGATGCGGGCAGGGTCGGTGGCGCTGTCGGCCTCGGCCATCAGTGCGCTGCGTTCGGTATCGGCGGCCAGAACGGTATTGATCAGCGAGACATCGGACGAGGGGACCTCTTGCGCCACACCCCCGATGCGCGCGCGTTTGGGAACGGCGATATTGCCCGATTCCAACGACAGCTCACCCCGGATCAGGCGGAACAACGTGGTTTTGCCGGTTCCGTTGCGACCCACAAGGCCGACCTTGTGGCCATCGGGAATAGTCGCGCTGGCCCCGTCGAACAGGGGACGGCCTTCGACGGCATAGGTGATGTCTTCGATCCGTAGCATGGGGGCTGTGTGGCTCAAGCAGAAAGCCGGGTCAATCCGTCATAAGACATAGACAGGTTTTGAAAGACGGATCGGCCGTGTTAGGCTTTATTGTATTCACAAAAACAGTCTTACAGCCGCATATATTTCGGAGGTTTCCTGCCATGGCCAACATCATTGTCTGCTGCGACGGAACCTGGAATTCGGCGGATAACAGCGATGATGGGCTGCCGGCCCCGACCAATGTACGAAAATTCTATGCAGATGTCGCCAAGCAGGACGGGAACGGAGTTCCGCAAAAATCCTATTACCGCAATGGCGTGGGCACCAGCGGGGGTTTTCTGAAACGCGCATTGGGGGGCGCGATTGGCCTTGGGCTCGAAGATGACATCAAAAGTGCGTACAAATTTCTGGCTGAAACCTACGAGGGTCCGCAGGACAATATCTATTTGCTTGGTTTCAGCCGTGGCGCCTATACGGCGCGCAGCCTGGCGGGGATGCTTGGTCAGATCGGGTTGTGCGATCTGACCGATCCCGAACTTGCAGAGAAAGAGAAATGGGACGCGGTCACCGCCTCGTTGCTTTGGTATCAGGCAAAAAAGCGCGATGGTGATCTGCGCTTTATGCAAAAGCACGTGTGGTTGAAAAACTCGAAAACACCACTGCCTCAACTGGATTACAGGGAAATCGACATTCATTTCCTTGGGGTCTGGGATACGGTCGGCTCGCTTGGTGTTCCGGACGATCTGGGTTTGCTGAATGCGCTGATCGGCGATCCGCGTAAACACGCGTTTCACGACACCAAGCTGGGAGATTGCGTAAAACAGGCCCGCCACGCTGTGGCGATAGATGAGCGTCGACTGGATTTTACGCCGACGCTTTGGACCGAGATCGATGAAAGCCGCGTGAAACAGGTCTGGTTTCCCGGTGTGCATGGTGACGTGGGGGGCGGGTATGCACAGCACAGCCTAGGCGACACGACTTTGCGCTGGATGATGATGGAGGCAGAAGACGAGGGGCTGCATTTTCGCAGAGACCCGAAAACCGCGTTGACGGCGAACCCGCAAGGACTGTTGCACGACTCCGTCTCGGGCGTGTTCCGGTTTCGCCGCACCCGCCCACGCTCGACCCCCAGCTTCGTCACACACCGGGACGACCTGTCCAGCCTCAGCGGCGAGGCGATTGCGCGCAACAACCTGCCAGCCCTGGGTGAGCCGGACTACTGGCCTTGCGACCATCTTGACCTGAATGCATCCGTAACTCTGCGGATCAGCGCACGAGAGAGATGGAACCGAACAGGCGTTTTTGTGCAAAAGGGCGAGGAATACGCCCTGACCGCGCGGGGGGAATGGTTGGACGCGGGAATTACAGCCTCACCGCGCGGAGCAAATCCCGGCTTCAAACCGGCCAAAGCCGCCTATCTTCTGGCTAAGATCCCCGAGTCCTACCGCAGGACGCTGCGCCGGTTCAGGCAGACGCGAAACGCGGACAATTCGTTTTCACGACGATTTTCCGAAGCCCCCTGGTTTTCGCTGATCGGGATGGTGTCGAATGGAAAAGGAGTCGACCCGGGTTCCATGAAGCTGGATACCCATCAGTATTTTGAAATCGGAGAGGGCTGTACACTGCCCCCTAAGGAAGATGGCTTTCTATACGCCTTCGCCAATGACGCC
Organism: Ruegeria sp. K11; assembly: GCF_056531905.1. Lineage (NCBI taxonomy): Bacteria > Pseudomonadati > Pseudomonadota > Alphaproteobacteria > Rhodobacterales > Roseobacteraceae > Ruegeria > Ruegeria sp. K11. The sequence goes on along the minus strand of NZ_JBQFMP010000003.1, from coordinate 105,310 downwards.
TGGGCGACCTATGGCAACAACTCGGGACACGTCGAATTGACAATTGAACGCATAAAGTGACCCTCTGCATCAGGTCCAACGCTGTTCTGGCCATGTTCATCTTGCGGATGATGTGTTAGCGCTGTGCCGGTTGGCATATTTAAACGGCTATTCCCATGCGCGCGGCTCAGTCGCCCCCATCACTGATTACATTGGTTCTGATCACGGCGCTGTCGGTGCTGTCACTGAACATGTTCCTGCCGTCGCTGCCGCATATCGGCGCCGACCTGGAGGCCAGTTATGGGTTGGTCAATCTGTCAGTGGCGGGATATCTGGCGTTGTCGGCGGTGCTGCAACTGATCATGGGGCCACTGTCAGACCGGTACGGACGTCGCCCGGTTCTGTTGATCTGCATGGGGATATTCGTTCTGGCATCAATCGGATGCGCGCTTGCCGGGTCGATCTGGGTGTTTCTTGGGTTCCGAATGTTGCAGGGCGCGGTGATTGCGGGACAGGTACTGGCCCGCGCGGCAATCCGTGACATGCACCCGCCGAACGAAGCTGCAAGCAAGCTGGGATATGTCTCGATGGCCATGGCACTGGCTCCGATGCTGGGCCCTATGCTGGGCGGTGTGCTTGAGATGCTGTTCGGTTGGCGGGCCGGGTTTGCACTTTATGTCCTGATGGGAGCCAGCCTGCTGGCGCTGGTCTGGGTCGATCTGGGTGAGACCAACACAAACACCACGGCCACATTCGCCACCCAGATGAGGCTGTATCCGCACCTGTTCAACTCTCGCAGGTTCTGGGGGTATTCATTCTGTGCGGCGTTCTCGATCGGGGGGTTCTACGCCTTCATTACCGGCGCGCCGCTGGTTGCGGCCACGTGGTTTGACCTGAACCCGGCTCTGCTGGGCTTGGGGATCGGGATTATTACATTGGGCTTTATGGCGGGCAGTTACCTGACCGGACGAATGGCGGGGCATACCCGGCTGAATACCCTGATTCTGGCGGGGCGAATAATTGCTTCGGTCGGCCCGGTTTTTGGGTTTATGAGCTTTGCCGCCGGGTTCGGCAATGTCTGGACCTTTTTTGGTTCGGCCGTTCTGGTGGGTTTCGGCAATGGATTGACGGTGGCCAACGCAACGGCGGGTCTGATGTCCGTGCGCCCGCAGCTGGCAGGCAGCGCGGCAGGTCTGTCCGGGGCGATGACGGTGGCGCTGGGCGCTGTGCTGACCTTTGCCACAGGCACATATGTCACCGCAGCCAACGCCCCGTTTCTGGTTCTGTGTATGATGTTTGTCAGCAGTTTCGCGGGTCTTGTTGCCATCTTCTACGTTCGTTGGGTGGACCTGCAAGATCCATTGCCGGATACGATCTGAACCTTGGCCCACATAGTGCTTTTCATAAGCGACAGACCATGCTAGGCGGCCCGCGATGGATTTCGGCGCGGGGGTCGCGCCTTATAGTAAGGAGAGGCCGACATGGCACTGGAACGCACATTCTCGATCATCAAACCCGATGCAACCCGCCGTAACCTGACCGGCAAGATCAATGCCAAGTTTGAAGAGGCTGGCCTGCGCATCGTTGCGCAAAAGCGCATCCACATGACCAAAGCACAGGCAGGCAAGTTCTACGAAGTCCACGCCGAGCGTCCGTTCTATGACGAACTGTGCGAATTCATGTCGTCGGCACCGGTCGTTGTTCAGGTTCTGGAAGGCGAAGGCGCCATTGCGAAGAACCGCGAAGTCATGGGCGCAACCAACCCCGCAGACGCCGCAGCCGGCACCATCCGCGCCGAGTTCGCTGAATCGGTTGGTGAAAACTCGGTTCACGGTTCGGACGCACCGGAAACGGCTGCGGTTGAGATCGCCTATTTCTTCTCGGGCATCGAACTGGTCGGCTAAGCCGCGAAAAAACTAAGCTTCAAGCCGTTCCCGTGTTGGGGACGGCTTTTTTATTGAGTTTCCAGGTCACTGGCCGAGATGCGAACGCCAATCGCATCCAATTCCGAGATCATCTGGTTTTTCGGTGCGACCGTGGTGCTTGATTTGATTGCATCAAACCTTTGACGTAACGCCTTTTTCTCATCGCCTTTACAATCGTTCCATGGGCGTCCCTGAAGGCCCATCACCAAAACGTAATAGCCGATGAAATGCGGGCGCGATCCGGATTGCAGCAGCCGGGCATATGCTGCATCCGCCCCCAGTTCACGCAATTCCTGCGCAGAATGGATGCCCGCACGGGTGCAGGCTTGTTCGAATGCAGGGCCGAGATTGCGGATTGATGAGACCGGATCAGACATGCCCTCAGTCTTACCGCTGCGCCGTGGCGCTGTCACCCGACAGTTTCGCCGGACCGGACGGATTGGAGATCCGACACACGGGTCGAAGATGCCACTTGCACGCTTATTCCAAACGCGTACTCATGTGATCAAATGACCGTTTCCTTCCAAAGACGGAGCGCCTGGTGACCAGACTGCTTGGAAGCGCCAGCGGTCAGATTACCATTGATGTGCGGGCCGAGAACAACCTCGGGTCATCTGGAAGGGGCGGATCATGACTGGAAGACACGGTTCGGTTTATGTCTTCCCGCAGGCGTTGAATCTGAGCGCGCTGTCGGATCGTCTGAACACATTGACCATTCAACGGCAAACCGGCGCGGCACCACAACCGTTCCAGCTGTTGGATTGCCACGACCAGTCCTTGCGAAAATCCAATCAGGTTCTCCTGGAAAGTGGCGGCGAGACCCATCTGATCGAGGATGGAAGGCCAATTCTGACCCAGTCGATGCACGCCAAGGGGCAAGTCGTGCAGAACTTGCCTGACGGCCCGGTTAAGAACGCAATCCGTGGGGTTCCCAAACTGCGTGCACTGATAAGCTGGGGCGAGGGTCAGCTAGAGCGAACTCTTTTTGTCGTTCAGGATGATCTGCAAAAGATACATGTCCGGGGCGAGATGATTTCGCTTACCTCATCTGATGGGCAGGTCACGGTTCTCTCGATCCATTCGCTGCGGGGATACGAAAAATCCGGCGCGGTTGTTTGCGATGCGCTGCGCGGGATGCGGCCCACACGAGATGCGGGGCGCGTCATAGAGGCCCTTTTTCCGTCGGTGATGCCATACAATGCCAAACCCGAGATTGTGATGAGCACACATGAACCATCCATTCAGGTGGCCAAGGATATCGTAGAGGTTTTTCTGAAGGTTGCGCGGCAAAATGAATGGGGGGCTGTCGCGGATATCGACACTGAATTCCTGCACGACTACCGCGTGTCTCTGCGCCGCATCCGCTCGGTTCTGAGCCTGTTCAAAGGGGTGTTTTCCGAGCAGCAAACGCGGGTGCTGAAACAAGAGTTTTCTGACTTGATGGCCGCAACCGGTCGGTTGCGTGACCTGGATGTGTATCTGCTGGAAAAAGACAGTTTTTACAATTTAGTGCCATCAAAACTTCATTCAGGGGTCGACGCGATGTTCGGCGCGTTTCAAGCCGAGCGGAACCGCGAGTTGATCAACCTGTCCAGACATTTGCAAAGCAAAGCTTATACCCAAAAAATGGACGACCTGACCGCGCTGTTTGCCGATGTGAACCACCTTGAGCCAGGTCCAAATGCGGACCGGGCCGCCTATGATTACGCCTGTGCGCTGATCTGGAAACGCTATGGTAAAGTTTGCAAAATTGCGCGCCGCATCACGGTGGACACACCGGATGACGTCATTCATGCTTTGCGCATTGATTGCAAGAAACTGCGTTATCTGATGGAGTTTTTTGCCCCGTTATTCGAAGCACGTGCTTTCAAGACGATTATCAGACCCTTGAAAAAGCTTCAAAACAACCTGGGTTATTTTAATGACTATGCGGTGCAGCAGGACGCATTGATGACGTATGTAAGCCAACGGTCCGCTACGCACACAAAGGCGGACATACAAGTGACGTTGGCTGTTGGCGGACTGATTGCAGTGCTCAGCCAAAGACAAGCCGCCGAGCGAGATCGCGTGATGGCCAATTTCGCGCATTTTGACAGCCAGAAAATCAGGGCATTGTTTCAGGACCTGTTTCACCGGAAGGAGCGTTGAGGGATGAAGATTATTGCTTGCTACAGCAACAAGGGCGGTGTCGGGAAAACCGCGACCTCGGTCAATCTGGCCTATGCCTGCGCGCAGGCGGGATTGCAGGTTCTCTTGTGCGATCTGGACCCGCAAGGCGCGTCGGGTTTTTATTTTCGGGTCAAACCGTCGAAGAAACTGACCGAGGCCCGGTTCTTCGAGGACGTGAAGCGCTTCACCAAATCAATCCGGGCCAGTGACTACGAGGGTTTGGATGTTCTGCCCGCCAATCTGACCTTTCGTGACTTCGATATTTTCCTGTCCCGCATGCGCAACAAACGGTCGCGTCTAAAAAAGGCGCTGACTTCGGTCGGTGGGGATTATGACGTGATTATCCTGGATTGCCCCCCAAATTTCTCGACCCTGTCCGAGAATATCTTCAAGGCCGCCGACACCATTGTTGTGCCGGTCATTCCCACCACCTTGTCCGAGCGCACGTTCGGCCAGTTGGTGAGCTTTTTCGACGAACATAAAATCCCGAAGAAAAAGCTGCGTGCTTTCTTTTCGATGGTCCAGAAACGCAAGACCCTGCATCTTGAGACAATGCAGGCGATGCGGAAACAGTACCAAAAACGGTTTCTCAAGTCCGAGATTCCATTTGTCGCCGATATCGAGCGTATGGGATTGCATCGTGCGCCGGTGCTGACCTATGCCGGTCGCAGTGCGGCGGGTGCGGCGTATAATGCCCTGTTCAAAGAGCTGAAAGCGGGATTGGGGTCGCGCAAATGAGCAATGAGATCGAACGCAAGTTTCTGGTCGCTCGGACACCCGACCTGATGCGGGCGCAAAAAGCGGTGGTGCGGCAGGGGTATCTTACCGCGCCCGAGGATTCGACCGAGCTGCGGCTGCGGCAAAAGAACGACACCTATTATCTCACTCTGAAAGGGGCCGGCGGCATGGTGCGCACTGAGCGTGAGTCGGAGATACCGCAGGCTCAATTCGAGATGTTCTGGCCCGAGACCGAAGGGCGCCGGGTCGAAAAAGAGCGGTTCACCGGATCACTACCTAACGGAATGATTTATGAGTTGGACGTGTTTCTGGGTGACCTCGCTCCGCTGCGTCTGGTCGAGGTTGAGTTCACGACCGAGGCCGAGGCGCTGAGCTTCCACGTACCCGATTGGTTCGGACCCGAGGTGACGGATGATAAACGCTATAAAAACAAGAATATGGCGATCAATGGTAAACCGGATTAAGGCTGCCGTTTGATCCGGATCGTTGTTTCAAGGCCGGGATCACAATTCCGCGCCACAAACCGGCCGCCGTGCATATGCGATATGGCGGCGACCAAGGCCAGACCCAGACCCGCATTGCGTTCCGTTCGCGCCGGATCGAGCGTGACAAAGGGCATCTGTAGGCGCGGAAGGTCGGCCTTGGGCACGCCCGGCCCGCGGTCGCGAACGCTGAGCAGTGTATCTGGTCCATCCTCGCCCACATGGATCGTGATCTCGCTGTCCGGCGGGGCATAGCGCAACGCATTCTCCAACAGATTGGACAGCGCTTGCGACAAAAGCGGCCGGTGACCCTGTATCGGAGGGGCGGTGCCTGTGACCTCAAGCCGGATGCCCTGATCGGCGGCGACAGGGTCGTAAAGCTCGACCACGTCTGCAGCCAGCTGCAGGATGTTGACGGTTTCGAATTGTTCGCGGCCCAGCCCGGCTTCGGCGCGGGAAATCTCGGTCAGTTGGCTTAGCACGCGCAACAGGTGGTCGATCTCTCCGGATGCACGCGCGGTGTCGATTTCGCGCTCCTGATCCGTTTTGCCGGGCTCGGCCAACGCTTCAACGCGCTGGCGCAACCGAGACAGGGGCGAGCGGAGGTCATGCGCGATGGAATTGGATGTGGTTCTGAGATTGCTGATCAGTTCCTCAATCCGGTCCAGCATGTTGTTCAAGGTACCTGCGACCTGATCAAACTCGTCCCCGGTGCCGCGTATCGGCATTCGCTGAGACAGATCGCCGGACACAATCGTATCCGCCGTGTCCGCGATATCTTTCAGCCGCGAGAAGACCAACCGGGTCAGTAGCCATCCGGTCAGAAGGCTCAGCGCTAATGCGGTTGCAAGTGCCAGTGCCACAGATCGCAGCAAAACACGGTCAAACTGCTGCCGGGCGAGCGCGTCGCGCCCGACCAATAGCCGTTCACCGCCCGGCAGGCGGATTGAGGCGGCAGAGATCGGGACGATCTGATCCGCCTCGCCCCGGTGCAGCTCCAGATCGACCCAGCCGCTGCCCGCCACAATGCCTGTAGGCCATCGTGTGAGGTTCCCGGCAAGTTTGGTGCCCTGACGTCCGGTGAGCAGATACAGCGCATCGCGCTCGGCGGCTGTGGGTAGGCGGCGTTCGATTGCTGTGATCAGGCCGATCATGCCGCGCCGCTCGTATTCATCCGCAAGGCCGGTCAGTTCGGCGGATACAACCGAACGCGTCTCGCCCGAGATGGTGCGGTTGGCGGTGACATAAACCATGGCCAGAACGGTTGCGGTCAGCAATGTGCTCAGAACCATGCTGGCCAGCACCAGTCGGGTTCGGGAATTCTTTAAGGAAAGTCGAAGGTTATCCATCCGAGACCATGTAGCCGGCCCCCCGGACGGTTTCAATGATCGGAGAAGCCCCGTCTTCGTCCAGCTGACGGCGCAGTTTCGAAATATGCACATCCACCACATTGGTGTTTGGGTCAAAATGGTAGTCCCAGACGCCCTCTAGCAACATCGTGCGCGACACGACGCGGTTCTTGCGGCGCAGGAAAAACTCCAGAATCTGGAATTCGCGCGGGGTCAGGGTGATCTCTCGCCCGTCGCGAGTGACTTTGCGGGTCAGCAGATCCATTTCCAGATCACGACAGGTCAGGGTAGGGGTTTCTTCGGATTCCTGCGGACGCCGCAACAGCGCCTCGATCCGGGCGTGCAGTTCCTGAAACGAGAATGGTTTGACCAGATAGTCATCCGCCCCGGCCCGCAGGCCCTTGACGCGTTCGTCAACTGCACTCATCGCGGTCAGCATCAGAACCGGTGTCTTCAAACCGGCGGCGCGCATGGATTTGATCAGGGACAATCCGTCCAGCCCCGGCAACATGCGATCCAGCACGACCGCGTCGAATCCTCCGTCGGTTGCGTGGTAAAGCCCTTCGCGGCCGTCAGCGGCCACTTCGACCACGTACCCTTCTTCGCTGAACCCTTTTGCGATGAAGTCCCGCGTGTCCTGGTCATCTTCAACGATCAATAGTCGTCTGCTCATGCTGGGGGTCCTTTCACTGGCAATTTAAACATATCTGCTGGCTGAAAAAAACATGCCGGGTGCGACGCCGCACCCGGCAGTCCCGGCGGTACGTGGACAATCCGCACCGCTGGAAAAGCGCACCATATTTCCCCATCATGTGGCGCGCTTTGGTTTTGGTCAGGCGATCTCGACGGCGACGAAGATCTGGTTACCTGCCCGGTTGATCAGAACCAGCGCAGGGTCGGTCTTTTCGCTGTCTAATGCGGATTTCAGAGCTTCCGGTGTTGCCGTGTCCAGATTGCCCAGGCGGACGATCACATCGCCGCGTTGCAAACCGGCCTTGGCCGCCGGGCCGTCGGGGTTCAGCTCGGTCACCACGACCCCGTCAACATTGGTGTCCACACCCATCTCGGCGCGCGCAGCCTCGGTCAGGGGGGCCACCATGACGCCCAGCGAGGTGCCTTCGAACTTGTCCTCGACCACGCTGTCCGCCTCGGCCGAGGCGGTCTGATGTTGTCCGATGGTGATCTGCAGCAGCTCTTCCTTGCCGTTTCGCAGCACTGTCAGAGTACTATCGGTTCCCACCTTTGTGGTGCCCACAAGGATCGGCAGATCGCTGCTGGAGTCCACGGCTTCGTCGTTGAACGACAGAATGACATCCCCTTGCTGCAGGACACCATCCGCGGGGCTGTCGGCGACGACGTCAGAGACAAGCGCGCCCGAGGTGGCGTCGATTCCCATGGCAGCCGCCAGCTCAGGGCTGATATTCTGGATCGACACACCCAGCCAGCCGCGGCTGACCTGACCATCGTCCCGCAGGTCGGCGGTAATGTGATCGACGATGTTCGATGTGACGGCAAAGCCCAGACCCACTGACCCACCGCTGGGTGAGTAGATAGCTGAATTTACGCCGATAACTTCGCCCTGCATGTTGAACAGGGGGCCGCCGGAATTGCCCTTGTTGATGGCCGCGTCCGTCTGAATGAACTCGGCATAAGGCCCTTCCGAGATATTGCGGCCCTTGGCCGACACGATCCCGGTCGTCACGGTTGAACTCAGCCCAAAGGGGTTGCCAATTGCGACCACGTCTTCGCCCACGCGGATGACGTCGCTGTCGCCCATCTGAACGGCCTGCAAATCCTCGCCCGCGTCGATTTTAAGAACCGCGATATCGGTCAGCGGGTCGGTGCCCACAACCTCGGCCTCGAAAGTGCGGTCGTCGTTCAGACGCACCGTGATGGTGCTGGCATCGTCGACCACGTGGTGGTTGGTGACGATATAGCCATCCTTGTCCAGCACAAAGCCCGAGCCCAGCCCCTGGCTTGGGCCGCGCTGCGGTGTCTGGAACCCTTCAGGGCCGCCGAACCGCTTGAAGAACTCGCCAAAAGGATGCCCTTCGAAATCGAACTGCTGACCCTGCGCCGGGGTGGGCGTTGTGTCCTGTTTTGCGATGATGGTCACAACCGAAGGCGACACGGTTTCAACAAGGTCGGCCAGTGCTTCATCCGCCATCGAGGGCAGCGCAGTGGTGGCCAACATGGCGGCACCCAGGGCGCCAACGCCAATCATGTTGGAAGTGCGGGGGAAAAGCAGTGAGGATTTTCGGATGCTCATTTTGTCTCCTGTCTGTGTTTGGCGGTTGCGTCCGCGCTTGTGAGACGAAATGCGCTACGAGTATTGGTGGTTCCTGTTCAAAAGATTAAGAAACCTTAATTTTGCCACTTTGCCGCAGTGAAGTCTGCGAGGCTGACAACATGCATCGGGACAGAATCAAACGGCAGTCGCGGCGTCGAATCGGTGAATTGTTGCTCAAAAATGCAAGCCTGTAAGAAAACAGTTGCATTGATTCAGATTTGTTAACAAAGAAAAGGTAAGACGCGTGCTCTCATAATGATGCAACCTATGAGAGTATCTTTTATCTAAAGTGCTCAAATAACCGCCAGACAGCCTTCTGAAATACGTGGTTAATCGAGCTCATGTCTGAGCATGTTGTCCAGGTGATGGACAAGCCACGCGCGGTGCCACAACCATAGGGCGAAAGTGTGGTGTTGCGCCGTTGCCCTGATTTTTTGCAACGACACTCGAAATTAACCGTTTCTTCCAATTTTACGTTGTTTGAAAGCACTCAATCGGCGAGGATGTTCTTGCCCAAGTGAGGGGGCCTGAAACACTAGGGGGTGTTGATGGCACATCTCAGTCTCTGTAGCGCAGAGCGGCATGTTAACGAGGGGGTCTTGTTTAGGTTCGGCAGCGAAAAAATCGGAATGCCTGTCAGGCGATCCGGTTGCGCTTTGGGAGATTGATGAAAGTGGTAGTCCTGTATTGGGCAGCCGGCCCGGTCGATTTCGACCGGGCCGTGTCATTTTAAGCCTCCGGGCGTGATCTCCATGCGGCCCAGTCTTCGGGCGTGTCCAGATCCAGCAGCGCGTGCCGGGATGGCAAACGGTGCAGATGGACCCGGTCGTTGTTCGCCTTTACGATCTTTTGCGCGCCGTCATCGCCGGACAACTTCAACAGGTCGTCGAACAACGCGCGGTCGAATACAACGGGATGGCCCGGCGCGCCTGTATCTGTTGCGCCGCGCCAAATAGCACAGTCCGGGTTCTCATCCCGGGCGCGCAATACGCCCCGCAAGTCATCGGATGTGAGATCGGGCAGGTCAGCCAGCATCACCATGACAGCGGGCGCGGTTTCTGGCACTTCGGACAAGGCCCGGCGCAGGCTGGCGTTCATACCTTCGGCGGCATCTTTCACTTCGACCCGATTGACCACTAACCCGTCTAACGTTTCATAACGGGCATGCGGGGATGGGGGCAGGGCGACGATCGTGGGCGCAACGGCCTGTGCCCTCAGCGCCGAGCGGCGCAGCAGTGGCACGCCATCAACGGGCTGCATCAGCTTGTCTGTGCCGCCCATGCGGCTGGATTGGCCTGCGGCCAGCAGGATGATGGGAATCTGTGTCATTGCCAGACTGTGGCGTTGCGGCCGTCGGTTGTCATCCCCGCATTCGCACGCCATCCGCATCAAATAGCGGGGTCGAGATCACGTGGGCCGGGCGCATCTGGCCGAGTATTTCAATCTCGACCCGCAGCCGGTCTTTGATACGTTTGGTTGGTAGAAAGCCCATCGCGACGGATTTCTGCGCAAAGTGGGAATATCCACCCGATGTGCAAAACCCGATAACCTGCCTATCCAGCCAGATCGGCTCATAGGCGTTCACATCGGCATCGGATGCGTCCACCTCGAATGCGACCAGCTTACGGACTGTGCCGGTCACCCTTTCTGCCTCGGCTGCGTCACGGCCGATGAAGTCCGCCGTTTTCGAGAAAGCAATGAACCGGTCCAACCCGGTTTCGGCGGCTGTGTAGTCGGGCGAGAATTCCCGCATCCAGGAACCGAAGAACTTGTCCAGCCGCAAGCTCGTCATGGCGCGCATGCCAAAAGGTGTCATGTCAAAGGCCTGACCAGCCTGCCACAAGGTCCACCAAAGTTGTCTTTGCGCCATTGGATCGCAATAAATCTCATATCCCAGATCGCCTGTATAGCTGACGCGTTGAACGATGCAGTCGGTCATGCCGACGGTCATGCGGCGCACGTCAAGAAAGCGCAAAGCTTTGATGTCGTCGCGCGTGCAGATGGCCAGAACCTTGGCCGCTTTTGGCCCGGCAATCTGGAAGCCGTTCAGTCGGTCGCTGACATTGTCGATCGCAACGCCGTCCTGTGCGTTCTGCTGGAACCAGCGCATGTGAAAGGCCTGACTGCCGTACGAGGCGGTCAGTTGGAACTCGGTCTCGCTGAGGCATGAGATGGTGAAATCGCCGATCAGTTTGCCCTTGGGTGACAGCATTGGCGTCAGCGACAGGCGACCGGGTTTCGGAATACGACCAGCCATGATCCGATCCAGCCAGTCCCGCGCGCCGGGTCCGGTGATGCGGTACTTGCCGAAATTATGCACCTCGTTGATACCGACACCTTCGCGGACGGCCCGGACCTCGCGACCGGTGGCGTCAAACGCATCCGAACGGCGAAACGACGGGGTTTCATAGTCTGGTTCGCCGTCCCGGGCGAAATAGTTCGGAACCTCCAACCCATATTGCTGCCCCCAGACCGCGCCGAGATCCGAAAAGATGTCATACATGGGCGTCGTCCGGTTGGGACGGGCGGCCGGCAGCTCCTCGTTTGGATAGGCCACACTGAAGCGTTTCTGATAGTTCTCGATCACTTTTGGACGGGTGTATCCGGGGCTGATCCAGTCGCCGAACCGGGCGACGTCCATGGCAAACACATCCCGCTCGGGTTCGCCCTCGATCATCCACTGCGCCAGCGTCAGGCCAACGCCGCCGCCCTGGCTGAACCCGGCCATTACCCCGCAGGCCGACCAATAGTTGCGCATTCCCGGCACAGGCCCGACCAGAGGGTTTCCGTCAGGCGCAAAGGTAAATGGGCCGTGGATGACTGATTTCACCCCGGCCTCGGCCAGAACCGGAAAGCGACGATACGCGAATTCGATGCTGTCGGTGATCTTGTCGTAATCGTCGGGCAGCAGTTCATGGCCGAACTCCCATGGCGTTCCATCGACGGCCCAGGGCTTGCAGGGCTGTTCGTAAAACCCGATGCACAGGCCGCGCCCTTCCTGTCGCAAATAGCTTTCGCCAGCCGGGTCCATCACATGCGGGTGCTCGCCACCCGCATCAATGATCGCCTCGATCTGTGGGATCGCATCGGTGACCAGATATTGATGCTCCATCGGGTGCAGCGGGAAATAGACGCCGGCCATCGCACCAACTTCGCGCGCCCAGAGACCACCGGCATTGACCAGATGTTCGGCGTGGATCGTGCCGCTATCGGTGACCACGTCCCAAGTTCCGTCCGGCCGCTGGTTCGTTTCGCGCACCATGCAATGGGTTTCTATGGTAGCGCCCCCCATCCGTGCGGCCTTGGCATAGGCATGCGTAGTCCCCGATGGATCCAGATGACCATCCAGCGGATCATAAAGCGCGCCGATGATACCGTCGGTATTGGTGATCGGAGCAATGTTGCGGATCTCGTCCGGCCCGACGATTTCGGTCTCAAGCCCCATAAAGCGATGCTTGGCGCGTTCGGCCAGCAGCATGTCGAACCGGTCCTGATTGTCTGCCAGAGTCACTCCGCCCACATGGTGCAGTCCGCAAGACATGCCGGCGATCTCTTCCAGCTCTTTGTACAGCCGGATCGTATACCCTTGCAGCGCGGCCATATTGGTGTCGCCGTTCAACGTGTGAAACCCACCCGCCGCATGCCAGGTCGAACCGCTGGTCAATTCCGACCGTTCCAGCAACATAACATCCGACCAGCCCAGTTTGGTCAGATGATAAAGGACGGAACATCCGACGACACCTCCGCCAATGACTGCAACCTGCGTAGTGGTCTTCACGCGCGAGCCCCCTGTGTTTTGGCAAAGACTGTGGGCGCGGTCAGTGCATTACTGTTCCGTTCACGACAGCCTTGGTCGCATATGTCATCTGAGATCAAAGCGCGCAGGTCGCACCTGTCGCGTCGGTTGCCGAAACCATCAGCGACACTGTGTCGCTATAGTGGACGCACCTTCAGCGCGGTCACCCGATTGCCTTCACGCGCCGTGACCTCGAACCGAAAACCGTGAAACAAAAAGACCTGCCCGACAATCGGGATCATCTGCGCCTCGTGGATCACCAGCCCGGCCAGCGTGTTGGCTTCTTCGTCGGGCAGAGACCAATCCAGCGCACGGTTGGCGTCGCGGATCGTCATAGCACCTTCCACAAGGAACTGACCGTCGTCGGTGCGGGTCACGGGGACTTCTTCCTCGATATCGAACTCGTCGGCAATCTCGCCCACAATCTCTTCGAGAATATCTTCCAGCGTGATCAGGCCACGCAGCGAGCCGTATTCATCAACCACCAGCGCGAAGTGGCTGTGCATCTGAAGAAACTCGCGCATCTGATCGTCCAGCGTGGTTGTTTCCGGTACGAAATAGGGATCATTGGCGACCTTGGTGATGTCAAAACTTTTCAGCCGTTCCCTGCTGTCATCCGCCCCGCCTGCCTGTGCGTACATGGCACGAAACAGATCTTTGGCGTGTACCACTCCGATGATGTTCTCGGGTTCTTCCCGAAAAACCGGCAGCCGGGTGTGAGGGCTTTCCAGACATTGCTTGAGGATCGTCTCGGGGTCGTCGTCCGCATCAATCATCTCGATATTCGAGCGGTGCAGCATGATTTCCTCGACGACGCGGTCCCCAAGATCCAGCGCTCCCAGAATCCTGTCGCGGTCTTCCTTCTCGACCACCCCTTCGGAATGGCCCAGCTGGATCGCTCCGGCGATTTCCTCGCGCACGGCAAGAATGTTGCTGTCCGGGTCGATCTGAACACCGAACAGGCGCAAAACACCGCGCACAAACAGCCGCACGGCGGCCACGACCGGCGAAAATACGGTGACCACGACACTGATGACGGGTGCCACAAGAGCGGCAGCCTTCTCGGCATTTGTGATGGCATAGGTCTTGGGCAGAACTTCGGCGAAGATCAGCACCAGAAGCGTCATTACCAAAGTCGCCAGGGCCACGCCGCTTTCACCGAACAGCCTTGTAAAAAGGGCGGTTGCCAGCGAGGCCGCCAGAATATTCACAAGGTTGTTGCCCAGCAGGACCGACCCGATCAGACGCTCGTTGTCGTCAGTGATCTCCAGCGCTTTCTGCGCGCCGCGTGATCCCTTGTCCGCCTGTGTGCGCAGCTTGCCGCGCGATGACGCGGTCAGGGCGGTTTCCGAGCCCGAGAAAAAGCCCGACAACACGAGCAATAGAAGGATAGAGCTTGCGGTGATCCAAAAAGCGCCGTCGAGCAGGGAAGAAGTGGGTTCCATCGGTCCTAGAATATTCTTGTTGATGCATTCGTTATGGGGGCGCGACACCCGCCGATCAAGGGGTTAGCCCTTGTCGGTTGGTTCATCCTTTGCCAGCGGGTGATGTTCCAGCACCAGTTCGGACAACCGTTCATCCAGAACATGGGTGTAAATCTCGGTCGTCGCGACATCGGCATGCCCGAGCAGGGTCTGGATCGAACGCAGATCGGCCCCGTTTGCCAGCAGATGCGTCGCAAAGGCGTGCCGCAGGGTATGAGGGGTCACTTTCTGCGGTGAGACACCGCCCCCGACCGCCAGATCCTTGATCAGCAGGAAAAACCAGTGCCGGGTCAGGTGCCCGGATTTCCCGCGCGATGGGAACAGAAACCGAGAGCGCTGTCCGCCATCGGCTACCGCTTGATCCTCTGCCTCGTCACGTACTACCAGCCAGGCGGCCAATGCGTCGCGGGCAGGTGGGGACAGGGGGACCATACGTTCCTTGCCGCCTTTGCCCAGCACCAGCAGCATGCGTGGGTCGCCGCGGGCCGAAGACACAGGCAGTGACACCAGCTCGGTCACGCGCATGCCGGTGGCATAAAGCAGTTCCATCAGGCAGGTGTTGCGCAGCCTGTCCGCTTTGGTGCGACCGGTCTTGCGGGCGGCTTCAAGCAGCCGGTCGACCTCGGACACATCAAGGGTTTTCGGCAGGCGTTTGGCACGACCAGGTCCTTTGATCTGTATGGCCGGGTTGGTCTCGCGCCAGTTTTCCTCAAAGGCAAAGCGATACAGTTGTTTGATTGCCGAAAGGCGCCGCGCGCGGGTCGAACTGGACAGGCCCTGAGCGTCGCAATCGATCAGGTAACCTTCGATCTGATCCCGGTCGGCGCGGTCAAATGTCGAATTTTGTTGGCTCAGCCAATCCGAGAAATCCTTCAAATCCCGCCCATAGGCCAGCAATGTGTTTGTGGCCGCGCCCAGCTCGGCTGCCTGCGCCTCAAGAAAGGTGGAAATCCACTGATCCTGATTGTCCGGTGCGCGCATGATCACGCTCCGTTCAGGATCATCAGCTGCAGGGCCGCGCGCCGGGCGGTGTCTTCCAGTCCCACCCGGCGCAGCGTGGCGATTGCGGCGGTCAGGTCCACAAGGTTTCCGCGCGCGCCGTGGGCGAACAGCTGCATGGCTTCCAGAATGGCTTCGCCCAAACGATTGTTGGTCAACAACAGGTTTATGTCGGACGGGATTGGCGCAGACCACGCAAACCCCTCGGCAATCGCGTCCGCCAGAGGCGATGGCGAGGGCGCGCGGCCTGGATCGCCAGCGGACAACGCGGCAAGATAGGCATTTGCGCTGGACTGCCCGGGTGTGTCCTTCGCCGCGTCCTCGTAAAGCTCAGACAAGAGCAAAATACGCCATCGTAAATCTTCGGCCTCGGGTGTCGGTAGGCTGAGCGACGCCAGGCGCGGAGCAAAAAGTTCGGCAAAGGGTACCTCGAGGCTGACCCGGGTCATCTGGTCCCAAACTGTCATCAGTGACTTTGCAATGCGATCAGGGTCGCCCGCTTCCAGGTCACTTTCAAAGTTCTGGATTGCCGCCACCCTGTCCCACACCGCGCCGGATGCCGCGGGTTTGCGTTCCGTATACAATCCCAGCAACTGGTTTGACGTCAGTGCACCGATCCGCGTCAGCCGTTCGGCGGCTTCGATCTGGGCTTTCCAGCCGGCAACATCCCGCAAATCCGCATTGGCAAAGGCGCGCGGCAAGGAGGCCGAGGGCAGACGTTCACCAATGGCCTCGAACAGGCGAAAGGTCAGTGGATCAGGATGATCCGGCTGCGGCAGATATGCGGCGTCTTCAAACAGTTCGGGGCTGAGGAAGCGATCCAGCAGCGCCAGCTCCTCGTCGGGCAAAAGCTGCAGGGCGTGCGCGGCCTCAAGTGTCAGGGCGGCCGATGTCCAATCCCCCCGACGGGCCTTGCAGAATATCTGAGCCGCGTAGTCGCGTGACAAATGCGGCTGCGCAATCAACGCGGTGCAACTGCGATCTTCGTCACCGGTCAGCAAGGTGGCATCGAACCAGCGCTGAAACCGGTCTTGGGAATCTGTGGGGCCCGCCAGTTGTACCAGAGATTGCGCCGGGTCCGCAGCCCCCAGCTGCATCAGGCGATCCAATCGCGCCAACAGCAATTCATCCCGCACAGATGCATCCGCAGGGGCGCGCGCCTCGGACAACAAAAGCGTAAACAAAAGCCGCTGCATGGCGGGGTTCGATTTCACCGGAACGCGCGCAATCAGGTCTGCAAGGCGCATCGGATCGCTGGCCTGCCACATATCAACCGGAAGACCGGTCACCGAAGACGAAACCAACCCAAGCGGCGGTGACAGGGTTTCCAATGGCGTAACCTGCACTTCGGGCAGTACCCCGGTTTGGGAGATTGGCGGTTCCAGCAGCACCGTTCCGGGCAAGTGTTCGGGTGGATCGCTGAGCCAGTCGATGACCGAAAGCGGTTCTTCTGCCTGAACCTGCACCGCACTGAAAACAAGTGCCAGCAGAGTGGCTTTAGTCTGCATTCAGAATTACCGGTTCGCGAATTTCATCTTGCGGTGCCGAAAAATCAGCACCAAAGTAAGGCCCGATATAGGCATATCCAACCAGCCCGATAAAACACAGGCAGATCAAGTACACGAGAAATTTGATCAGACGACCCATAGGTGAACGCTGCCTCATTTTTTGCTTTTGTCCAAGTTATAGCTAGCATTTTTGCCAAGATCACGTCATTCACGACGAAATGAGCGAAATTAAGCATAACGAGTCCCGGACAAGCACTGCGCAGAAATTAATTCTGCACAAAACGGTCGTTATGGTGGGTATGATGGGTGCGGGTAAGACAGCCGTGGGCCGTGCGTTGGCCGCGCGGCTCGGGGTGCCATTCCTGGACAGCGATGCCGAGATCGAATCGGCGGCCAACATGACCATCCCCGAGATTTTCGCCCGCGACGGTGAGCCGTTTTTCCGGACCAAAGAAAGTCAGGTGATCGGACGCCTTCTGGACAATGAAAAGGGCATTCTGTCGACCGGTGGCGGAGCATTCTTGTCGGAACATAATCGCCGGATGATCTCGGCCAGAGGGGTATCGGTCTGGCTTCGGGCCGACCTGCAAGTTTTGTGGAACCGGGTTCGCCACAAGGACACACGCCCCTTGCTGCGCACGTCGGACCCTTTTGCGACACTGCGTGATCTCTATGAGACCCGCGTGCCGGTTTATGGTCAGGCTGACCTGGTGGCTCAGTCGGACGGCGAGACCGCGATCGAGGATATGGTGGACCGGGTTGTTGCAGCGCTGCTGACACGTCCGGACGTATTGGAACAGAAGTAAATGCATCAAACAGTACATGTGGATTTGGCCGAGCGCTCTTATGACGTTGAAATCGGTCCTGATCTTCTGGCGCAGGCCGGGGCGCGCATTGCACCATTGTTGCCGCGTCGGCGCGTTGCGGTTCTGACGGATGAAACGGTTGCTGATTTGCATCTGGACGCGCTGCGCGATGGCCTGGGGGCCGCGGGGATCGAGATGAGCGCTCTGGCGCTGCCACCGGGCGAGGCCACCAAAAGCTGGCCCCATTTCGAACGTGCAGTCGAATGGCTGCTGTCAGAAAAGGTCGAACGGCGCGACGTCGTGGTCGCCCTGGGCGGGGGGGTCATCGGCGATCTGGCCGGGTTTGCGGCGGCTGTGCTGCGACGTGGGGTGCGGTTTGTTCAAATCCCGACCTCATTGCTGGCTCAGGTGGACAGTTCAGTCGGCGGTAAAACGGGGATCAACGCGCCCCATGGCAAAAACCTGATCGGTGCTTTTCACCAACCGTCTCTGGTTCTGGCCGATACCGCGGTTCTGGGCACGCTTACAGCACGCGATTTTCTGGCCGGGTATGGGGAAGTCGTCAAATACGGTCTATTGGGCGATGCCTCGTTCTTTGAATGGTTGGAAGAGAATGGCCCGTCCCTGTCTGCTGGTGACATGGCCGCACGGGTGCAGGCCGTAACCCGCTCGGTTCAGATGAAAGCCGATATAGTCGCGCGCGACGAAACGGAACAGGGCGACCGGGCGCTATTGAATCTTGGCCATACCTTTTGTCATGCGCTCGAAGCCGCGACAGGATATTCCGACCGATTGCTGCATGGAGAAGGTGTGGCCATAGGGTGTGCGCTTGCGTTCGAGCTGTCCTCGCGCCTTGGTCTGTGTTCTCAGGAAGACCCAAGTCGCGTGCGCGCGCATCTGCGGGCCATGGGAATGAAGACCGATCTGGCCGACATCCCCGGAGATCTGCCGGACGCACCTGCCTTGCTTGATTTGATGGGGCAGGACAAGAAGGTCATCGACGGCCAGTTGCGGTTTATTCTGGCCCGCGGAATCGGCGACGCGTTTGTGACTGCCGAGGTGCCGCGTGATGCAGTTCTGACTGTGTTGGAAGATGCCTTGAACACGCGCTAAGTCCGTCAGCGTCCCTGTATCACCATCAACTCGCCGATGTTTTCACGCGTGATATAGCCCACCATCTGACCCGCCTTCGTGCAAACGGCAATTGCGGGTGCGCCCTGATGCAGCCCTTCGAGCACTTTGTTCAGACCTGTGGTCAAGCTAACCCGGGGGATATCCGTGTCCATGACCGACGTCACCGGATCCGAGCGGGGATGATCACTTGCCAAAGCGGCAAGCAGCCGGTTTCGGGGGACAAAGCCCAACAGCGTGCCATCCTGATCCAGCACCGGAAACTCGTGCTGCGTCGTGTGAATGACGGCATGGGCCGCAATCGCAAGCGTATCCAAAGGCGACAGGGCGTGAAACTCGGTGATCATGGCATCGCGGGCCAGGACACGCCGGGCGACCGACTGCATGGCCACATCCTGACTTTCCGCATTGGCCGCAACAAAGACAAACACAGCGATCAGCACCAGAATTGGATTTCCTGATGTCAGTCCAAAAAAGCCCAGACCAACGGCAACGATCTGCCCAGCGATGGCGGCAAACCGAGTGGCCTTCACGCGATCCATTTTCAGACACAGCAACGCCCGGAACACACGCCCGCCATCCATTGGAAAGGCAGGGATCATGTTGAACGCGGCCAGCAACAAATTGATGTAGGCAAGGCGGTTCAGCAGGTCGAGCCGGGGGGGTGTGATCTGGCTCAGCGTGTCCGGTTGAATGCGTGCGCCGAGGATCATCAGAATAATCCAGATCACCACGTTGACCGCCGGGCCAGCCAAGGCCACCCACACTTCTTGCATGGGTTTTTCCGGCATCCGTTCCAACCGGGCCAGACCACCAATGGGTAACAGGGTGATGTCGGGCGTTCGGATACCAAACCGTCGTGCCATCAGCGCGTGCCCGAATTCATGCGCGACGACGCAGGCAAACAGGGTCAGGACAAATAGCAGGTTGTTAATGGCAGCGGGCCATCCACCACTGCTGTAAGCCGCGAACCCGACCCATGCGAGCAGCAGAAAAAAGGTGACATGGACCCTCAGTTCCGAACCGAGTAACCGGCCGAGTGAGAAGGACCATGCCATGTTGTGTCTCCGTATCGATTAAAACGGAATCTCGTCGTCATCGATTCCGCCCGATGCAGGTGCGGGCGCGCTGGACTGGCCCCCATATGGGTCGCCATAGCCGCCGCCGGCCTGTCCGCCACCATAGCCGCCGCCCTGACCGCCGCCGCCTTCGCCACGGCTGTCAAGCAGTGTCAGCTCCCCGCGATAGGGGCGCAGAACGACCTCAGTCGAATAGCGGTCCTGACCGGACTGATCCTGCCACTTGCGGGTTTCCAACTGGCCCTCGATATAGACCTTGCTGCCCTTGCGCAGATACTGCTCGGCAATACGGGCCAGTGGCTCCGAGAAGATCGCGACCGAGTGCCACTCGGTCCGTTCGCGCCGTTCACCCGTGTTCCGGTCTTTCCAGTTTTCCGAGGTGGCGATGCGCAGATTGCACACTTTGCCCCCGTTCTGGAACGACCGCACTTCGGGGTCTCGGCCCAGATTGCCGACCAGAATGACCTTGTTGACTGAACCCGCCATATATTCCCTCGTTCTTTTCTGACTGGATCGCGCCCGAATCTGACGCCTGTGTTCTCGTGCCGACCCTATACGGCCTGCGTCATGGTTAAAACATGGTTGATCGACGCAACGGGTCCGATCAAATTTTTTCGAACCCGTTTACCAAGCTTTCATTTCCATCTGGAATACCTATAATCCGTCTGGTTGTTGAGCGGGCAGGATAGGCATCTATGCGCTTTCTGGTTGGTGGTATCTCGGTTTTGGGACTGTGTCTTGTGTCTGTTGCAGCACAAGCGGAAACGCTGTCGACGAAGAACCGACAGGCAATATTTCTCAAGCAATCCAAGGTGCTTGATGGACGCGCTGCCAGTCAATATCGCGGCTCAGAACGGCTGAAGCCGAAAACAAAGCACACCGGATTTAACAAGCGCTATACCGGAAACTACCGAGGCCAGTATCTGGATCACGCCCGCCGCGTGGCCCGTCAGCATAACGTCCCGGAAGAGCTTTTTCTGCGTCTGGTGCAACAGGAAAGTGGCTGGAACCCTCAGGCCAAATCCCACAAAGGCGCGCTCGGCTTGGCCCAGCTCATGCCGCAAACGGCAAGGGCCTTGGGTGTGAACCCGCATGATCCGATACAGAACCTTGAAGGCGGCGCGCGGTATCTGTCGACGCAATACCGGAAATTCAAATCCTGGCCCCTTGCATTGGCCGCTTATAATGCGGGCCCGGGTGCTGTTGAGAAATACGGCGGAATCCCGCCCTACGCCGAAACCCAGAACTACGTGAAGGTGATCTGGGGCGGGTAATCCGGCGGTGCCGCGTTGCGGCAGGACGGATTGTTGATCGCTGCTGGACCGGCATAGTAAGCTCAAGCGGTCGAAACCGCAAAAGGCGCCCCGCCAAGTGACCGTTGATCGTCCGGAAATTCCACAGGAAACCATCGAAAACTGGCAGAGCCTTGTTGACCTTGTCGCGCAACTTGCCGATGTGCCAGCCAGCCTGATCATGAAGACTGACGCACCGCAACACGCCGTTCTTGTCACTTCTGATCACCCCGAAAATCCGTATCCGGAGGGGATGACCTTTCATCTCCATCCAAAGCTATACTGTCAGGGCGTTCTTGAGCGCGATGATGAGCTTGTGGTCGAGGACGCCGATTGTGATCCGCTGTGGATGGATAATGAGGATATGGAACACGGCATGTCCTTTTACATTGGTCTACCTTTGAAATGGCCGGATGGCAGGGTCTTTGGCACGATCTGTGTGTTGGACCGCAACCGCAATCGCCAAGCTTTGTTGTTCCGTAAGGGCCTTGCTCAGTTCGCACGAATGGTCGAAGCCGATTTGGCATTGTTGCAAGAGGTTTACCTGAGACGCGCACTGGAGCAGAAACTGACCGAAACGCTGTCGCATCTTGAAATCCGCGTGCAACAAAGGACGCGTGAGTTACGCGAAACAAATACCGCGCTGCGGGTTTTACTCAGCAACGTGGATGCAGACCGCCAGTCGCGAGACCAGGAAATTGTGGACCAGGTGCGTGGTATGGTCTTGCCGTATCTTGACAAGCTTCGGGACCATGTCAGCGGTAATGAAGCATCTCAAATCTACCTGGATCTTGCGGATAAGAACCTAAAGCAGATTACCTCGACCCTGTCTGATAAGCTGACGGATGCCTTTGCGATCATGACGCCGACCGAGATTGAAATTGCGCAGTTGGTCATGTCTGGAAAAACCACCAAGGACATCGCCAGGGCCTTGTCCCGAGAGACATCGACGATCGATTTCCACCGCAACAACATTCGCAAAAAGCTTGGGCTGGAAGGGCGCGACCAGAACTTGCGCAGCCATCTCCTCACGATTTCGTGAGCGGGTTATATGGGGAAAGCCCCCATATTCCCCCCGTGTTTTTCCCGTCTGAGGTTCCCCAAACGCAATTGCTAGGCTTGCCGCATTGGCCGGTAAACGCCGGTGTTGCGAATTCAAGGGAGGAACCAGAATGGATCGGAAAGATCTCAAGCCAACATTGATGAATGGTAAAAAGGACAAGCTGGCCACAGGAGTGTCGCGGCGCTCGTTTTTCATGGCCGCCGGTGCCGCCGGAGTTGGGGCAGGGGCGTCGTTGTTGACGTCTAAACCAGCCGATGCGCAATCGCAGGCATGGCTGCAGCCCGGCAACAACAATCATGTCATCGATCTGCAAGGTTCGACCGGTACTGCCAGCAGCGGAGCAGTCGGTATCGACTATTTTGGTCACTGTGCGATCAGGATTACCTCACCCAACGGTGCTACGGTTCTGTTTGACCCATGGCGGGATGACCCATCTGGCGCCTGGGGTTTATGGTTCAGAAACGAGTTTCCGCAAATTCCGGTTGATATTACATTGTCCACACATGCGCATTTCGACCATGACGCGATTGAGCGGCCAAATTCGACAATGGTTCTGGACAGGATGGTCGGTAAATTCGAGTTCGCGGATGTGAAAATCACCGGATTTGCGGACAAGCACGCATGTGTGGCACCCGGTTGGTATGACTGGACGAACGCACTTGCAGAGTTTGGGGTCGAGGCATGCCCGCCGAATAATGTCGGTCATATGGATATGGTAGTTTATCTGGTCGAGACCGGGGGTATTCGGACACTGATCTGGGGTGATAACCGCCACAACCCACCGCAGGAGTTTTGGGATGCCATTGGTCAGGTTGATGTGTTGACACTACCTGTCGACGGCTCAGAGCACATCCTGAGCTATGATCAGGGCAATGACATCGTTTCTAAACTGAAGCCCAAGATTATTATTCCGACCCACTATTTGAACGAAGTCACGTCTTATACGCTAACGACGCTGCAATCTGCCGATGAATGGGTCAAGGGACAGAAAAGCCATAAGATGCTGGACAGTGCCAGCCTGTCGCTGGAAGCCGCTGAGATATCGGGCATGAACCAAGAGTTCATGCATTTCGGAAACAATGTCTTGACGGGTTGAGGTTCAGGAATGGGCTGTCTCTTGCGCGTATCCAATATTCCGCGTGTTTCCGTTACAACGCCCATCGAACGTCATAGGGCCGGTCTTGAACCGGCCCCTTTTCAGTACGCTGTGAATTACTCCGCCGCGATTTTGATAACGGGTTCCATCCGGGCGAGAATATCTTCTGACAGGTGGCACTTGACCTGATGCCCATCCGCCAGGGTCTGAACTGGTGGAACATGGGACTCGCAGCGCCCGTCTGGCACTTCGGACTTCCAGCGGCATCGGGTCTGGAACGGGCAGCCCGGCGGCGGGTTCATGGCCGAGGGGATATCGCCTTCCAGCACGATATGCTGCTTTTCAACGGATGTGTCCGCGATGGGCACCGCGCTCAGCAATGCCTCGGTATAGGGGTGATAGGGCGGGGCAAAGACCTGATCGGTGGTGCCCAGTTCGACCACATGGCCCAGATACATCACCATCACGCGGTCGCTGAGATAACGGACAATGGACAGATCGTGGCTGATGAACAGCAGGGTCGTCTTGTGCTCGCGCTGAATTTCCATCAACAGATCAGTCACCGCCGCCTGCACTGACACATCCAACGCCGAGACGGGCTCATCCGCAACCACAATTCGGGCGTCCCCGGCAAAGGCGCGGGCGATACCCACGCGCTGTTTTTGTCCGCCTGACAATTGTCGTGGCATCCGGTCGGCAAACGCGCGCGGCAGTTTGACCAGATCAAGCAGTTCCAGCATTCGCTTCTTGCGGTCTGCCTCGGAATTCCCAACGCCGAAGATCTCCAGCGCCCGGATGATCTGACGACCTACGGTCATCGACGGGTTCAGCGTATCGAACGGGTTTTGGAACACCATCTGAACCTCGCCAACGGTTTTGGCGTCACGTTCCTCAATCGGCACATCTTCGATATTGCGATTGTCCAGCAATATCTGCCCGTCGGTTGCCGTCTCAAGACCCATCAACACCTTGGCGAAGGTAGACTTGCCGCAACCGGATTCCCCGACAATGGCCAGGGTCTCGGATTCGTGGGCCTCAAAACTCAACGTTTCATTGGCCTTCACAACCTTCTTCTCACCCCCGCCGAATAATGCATTCGCCGCGACCTCGTAATACTTTTTGAGGTTGTCCATTTTCAGAACGGCCCGGCCAATCTCACCCTTGTCTTTCCGCTCGCCCACGGTGATCGGTGCATTCCAGTCGATCTCCTGGAACTTCAGACAGCGTGTGTGATGCCGGTCATTCCCCGGCACAGCCTCCATCAGAATGTCCTTGGCGTCGCACCGACCTTCTTCGAAATAATCGCAGCGCGGGCCAAAATTACATCCCGGCGGGCGCTCATGCGGCAACGGAAAGTTTCCCGGAATGGCCACCAGCGGGCGCGCGTTCTTGTCGGCCCCCGGCAGAGGGATCGACCGGAACAGCGCCTGCGTATAAGGGTGCTGCATCTCGTCAAACACATCCTTGATCGAGCCACGTTCGACCGCCTCACCTGAATACATCACACAAAGCCGGTCACAGGTCTCCAGCACCAGCCCAAGATTGTGCGAGATAAACAGCATCGAAGTGCCGTATTTCTTGCCCAGATCCTTGACCAGCTCAACCACCGCGGCCTCAACCGTCACATCCAAAGCAGTTGTTGGTTCATCCAAGATCAACAGGGAGGGTTTAGACATCAACGCCATCGCAATCACGATCCGCTGCTGCTGACCACCTGACAGCTGATGCGGGAAGGAATTCAGCATCCGCTCGGGATCGGGCAGACGCACATCAGTGACCACCTCTAGCGCACGGGCATAGGCCTCCTCCGCGCCCACGCCTTCGTGGATCATCGGCACTTCCATCAGCTGCTTGCCGATTTTCATCGCCGGGTTCAGCGAGGCCATCGGCTCCTGATAGATCATCGCGATCTCATTGCCGCGAATATCGCGTAACTCCTCGGTGCTCATTTCACCCAGATCACGCCCTTTGAACTTGATCGAGCCGCCAACGATGCGTCCGTTCTTGCCCAAATCCTGCATGACACCCAGCGCCACAGTGGACTTCCCACAGCCGGATTCGCCGACCAGACCCACAGCCTCCCCGGGCTGCACGCTGACCGAGAAATCCATAACGGCGGGAATTTCCCTCAGCCGGGTGAAAAAAGAAATCGAAAGCTTGTCGATCTCCAGAATAGGCCCGTCATAATCCGCCAGTTTGTTCATCTTGCTTGCTCCTCACCAAATGCGGGATCCCCTTCATCTGGCTAAAAATATCCCGGGGGGTCCGGGGGGCTGGCCCCCCGGCCGCTCTCAATCAGTCCTTCAGACTTTCTTCGCGCAGACCATCGGCCAGCAGGTTCAAACCAAGAACCAGCGACAACAGGGCCAGAGCAGGCGGAAGGGCAGGGTGCAGATAGATCGACAAAAGCTTGCGCCCCTCATTGATCGTGGACCCCCAATCCGGGCTTTCCGGCGGCAGGCCCAACCCGAAGAAACCCAAAGTCCCCAGAAGGATGGTGGTATAGCCGATGCGCAAACAGAAATCGACGATCAGCGGACCCCGCGCGTTGGGCAGGATTTCCCAAAGCATGATGTACCACGGACCCTCGCCGCGTGTTTGCGCCGCCGCCACATAGTCACGGGTTTTGATGTCCAGCGCCAGCCCGCGCACGATGCGGAACACCGTGGGCGAGTTCACGAAGACCACCGAGACAAAAACAACCAGAATGCCGCCCGGAATGTCGAACAGGTCCAGATAGGTCGGAAGGCCCCAGATGCGGTAGCTGTCGGTGTTGATGATGTAGCCTCCGGTCGAGATCAGCGACAGGTAGAACCACAGCGCCACGCCCAGAACGCCGATCAACAAAGGCGTCCGGAAATTCGGCCGGGTGTAGTACCGCGAATTCAACAGGACGCCGAGGAAGATGATCGGGAAGATGAACAGGATCGCGGCCATATAGTTCGGCACCCCGGTCGCAACGATCTCGGGTGTGACCAGCAGATAGAACAGCAGGATCACGGGGAAAGCCAGGATCAGGTTCGCCAGGAAGGACAGCAGGGTATCCAGACGACCGCCGTAATACCCGGCGGGCAGGCCCAAAGTTATCCCGACCATGAAGGCAAACATCGTCGCCAGCGGTGCGATCTGCACCACGATCCACGCGCCTTTGACCATGCGGCTAAAGACGTCGCGGGCAAGGTTATCGCCACCCAGCAGATACCAGGAATAGACGCCTTCCTCCGCACCTGCCAGCGGGGTGCCGGGCACCTTGTTCTTCATGCCCGAAACCTGCGACAGCGGGTCATGCGTGACGATCAGGTCCATTGCGCCGAAAATGCCGGTAAAGACCCAGAACATCACCAGACCAAAGCCGATCATGCCGATGGGGCTGTCGAACAATTTGCCATAAAGACCCAGCTTGCGTTTGAACGCGATCGACATGGCATAGAGGATGACCAGCGACAGCCAGACGGGCAGGAATTGCTGTGAAATCGCACCGATGATCCCGGCGCTTGTTCCCATCAGGATACCGAGCACGACATAGGCGACGGCAATCCCCACGCTGGCCAGAAAGCTATAGCGCAGCGCGGCCTGTATCATGTTCCGCAGGCCCGAGCTTGAGGTGAGCGTGCCATCGGGGTTCACGGTCATCTGGTCCTCGGGCAGCACGATGCTGGCCAGCATCCAGACGACGATGGACAAGGCCATCAGCGCCAATGCCAGAGCGAATAGCGGGTTGAGGAAGGCGATAGAGCCGGTCCAGGTAAGTGGTTCCATGATCTGACCCTCCCTTAAGAAATGCGAATGCGCGGGTTGAGGTAGACATAGCCGATATCCGAGATCAGCTGCGTCACCAGCACCACAAAGACCGACACGACCGAGATCGCCAATAACAGCTGGATGTCATTGTTCCCCGCCGCCTGCACCAGCGCCCAGCCGAATCCTTTGTAGTTGAACAGGGTCTCGACGATCACCACACCATTCAGCAGCCATGGGAACTGCAGCATAATGACGGTGAACGGCGCGATCAGAGCGTTGCGCAGCGCGTGTTTCATGACGATATTGGGGAAGGACACACCTTTCAGGCGCGCGGTGCGGATATACTGCGCTGTCATCACCTCGGTCATCGAGGCGCGGGTCATCCGGGCGATGTAGCCCATGCCATACAGCGCGATTGTCAGCACGGGTAAGAAGAAATTCTCGAACGTCGGGTTCTCCATTGCCTGCGTGGCTGTGCCCTTGAACCATTTCAGCCCTACGGCAGAGGACGTGAAGATCGCGATGAAGATCACGCCTGATACGTATTCCGGTGTCGCGGTGGTTGTGATGGCAAAGGTCGAAAGCGTGCGGTCCGTGGCCGAACCCTCTTTCATCCCCGCCAGAATGCCAAGGATCAGCGCCGAGGGGACCATCAGCAGCATCACCCAGAACATCAGCCGCCCGGTCAGAGCCAGACGGGTTCCGACAACGGTTCCGACCTCTTCCTTGAAGACGGTCGAATACCCCCAATAGCCCTGAAGGATGCCGCAGAAATTAGGAGACTCTTCGGCGGTTTTGCCCGGTAGAATGCATCGGCCCTGAACAGTGCCGTCCTCATTCGTGTGCCGGTATGAGGGCAGAACGCCCAGCCATTCGCCGTATTTGATCGGCGTTGACTGTAGATACCCGCCTTTTTCCAGAAAACTCTCGACCTGTTCATCCGACATCCGGAAATTGCCCTGCGTTTTCGCAAGCTTTTCCAGGTTCGGGTAGAGATTGGTGAGAAAGAAGACCAGGAATGTCAGGCACAATGCTGTGATCAGCATGATCCCGACGCGCCTTAGAATGAAAAGTCCCATGTTAGCCCCTGTTGGTCGGCTGGCGTTGGGCGCAACTTGCCCGACGCGTTGCTATTCTGCTGGTCGCCGTATTGAGGACGAAGGGCCGCGCCTGTGTGGCGCGGCCCTTATTTGTTGCGGCTCAGGATGTCAGGCCGAACTTGTAAAGCTGCGGCAGGTCCGCGATATGCTTTTCAACACCGACCATGTTGTCGCGATGGTGACGCATTGCCGTCCGCCAATAGGGCTGGATGACCACACCTTCTTCGATCATGATCGCTTGTATCTTGCCCATCACTTCACGGCGCTGGTCCACATCCGAAAGCGAATTTGCTTCGGCCAGTAATGTGTCGAATTCTTCGTTCGAGAAAGCAGACTCATTCCAAGCCGCGCCCGACTTGTAGGCCAGGGCCAGGATCTGCGTACCCAGCGGACGGTGGTTCCAGTTGGTCGACGAATACGGGTACTTGGTCCAGTCGTTCCAGAAAGTCGAGCCCGGAAGAACCGTGTGCTTGGCCTTGATACCCGCGTCATTCAGCTGGGCCACAACGGCGGCGGTGGTGTTCCGGCGCCAGTCATCGTCGATGGACTGCACTTCGTGCTCAAAGTCAGCCATGCCCGCTTCTTCCATCAGGGCCTTTGCCCCGGCGGGATCATAGGGGATACGGGTGACCGACGAGTCATATTCGGGGTGCATCGGACCAACATGGCAGTTGTCCGCGGGGATGCCATAGCCGGACATGCCCAGTTCCAAACAAACCTCGTTGTCCACCGCCATGGCAAGCGCCTGACGGACTCGCTTGTCCGCATAAATCTTGTTGCCATCCGCATCTTCGGCCAGCTGGTTCGGGCGGATCACGATGGTAAAGCCCGACGGGATTTCCGAGCGCACAAGGCCGATGCTGTCAAAGATATCGACAAATTCACCGACCGATTCCCAGTTCATGTCGATTTCTTCGGCCTCATAGGCGGCCAGGAACGCGGCCGGGTCGGTGCCGTAATCGATGAACTCGATCCGGTCGATATAGCCGCCTTTGCCGGCCTCGTAGCCCCACCAGTCATGGTCCTCGTTGCGCACCAGAACGCCTTTGACGCCGACCTCGTGACTTTCGGGCTTCATAAAGCCGGTGCCGATCGGGTTGTCGAGCATCGTGTTGGCATCAAAGCTGCTGTGAACGATTGCGCCGGGATAGTCGGCCATGCCCGGAATGATGGTGATATCGGGCGCGTTACATTTCAGCTTGACGGTGTGGCTGTCCACCACGGTGATCGCGCCCTCGGAGGCCTGCTGGGTCGCTTCGTCAACCAGCGACGCCATCCTCGAAGCCATCGAGTTGCCTTCGAGCGTTGCGTCGCACCAGCCGGTGATGTTGCGCGCGACGTCTTCGGCGGTAAAGTCATCGCCATTGTTCCACTTGACGCCTTTGCGCACATTCAGCGTGTACTCGGTCGCGTCTTCGTTCGCTTCCCAGCTTTCCAGCAGCATGGGCTTGAACGAGCCGTCATTGTTGTATTCGACAAGATACTCCAACCAGCCCGCCGTAAAGGTCGCGATTTGCGTCCAGTCAAAGGTGCGCGGATCTTTGAGCGCGCGTACTTCCATCTGATAACGAATGGTGCCGCCTTGCTGCGGTTCGGCTGCTGCCGCGGGTGATTGCAGACCGATCATGCCATATGCGGTCGGAACGGCAACGCCCAGCGCGGTGACGCGGGCCAGAAACTCGCGACGGCTCAGATTGCCTTCGCGGTATTCCCTGGCGTGCATCTCGGCCGCCCAATGCATCGGCTTTCCATTGATTGTCTGGTTTTCCATAGATGTCTCCCTGTGACACTGAATTCTTTTGATTGCGATCTGCGTTACCTGAACAGGCTGCCGCCGGTCAGCTGGACCAAGAGCTTGTTATTCTCGTTGTGGTCATCCCCCATGACGGCATTCCGCACCAGATTTGAATATAGGTCAATGTTCGGAATCGTCATAGATCATCCAAAAACGACATCTCTCGTGAAAGTAGTGCAGGCGATGTCGCAATCTGAAACCTAACAACGCCAGCGATTCTGCATGCGGATTTGGATCGCGATGGCATGGCGCGCGGGACGCAAGCGGATGAACCCTTGCGCCTTTGCGCAATCAAACTTCCGCAAAGTCGGGCGGACTGTCACCGTCAGGGCGTGGCATCGATCCAGTGCCAGTTCTTCATGCGCGCGCGAAACCAGGTGCGCTGGCGTTTGGCGAATTGCCGGGTTGAAACCGTGGCCCGCTCTCGCGCGTCGTCAAGGCTGAGGCGACCGTTCAGATGATCCATAATCTCTGGGACGCCAATGGCCTTGCAGGCTGGAAGGGCGGGGTCATACCGGTCCCTCATGGCCTCGACCTCGGCCAAGGCCCCCTGTTCCAGCATCTTGTCAAAGCGTTGGTTGATGCGGTTCAGCAACCAGGTCTTGTCGGCGTTGAAGACAATGGGAACGGTGTGTTCGAGTGCAAGAACCGGGGGGCGGGTTTGGGCCTGCCATTCGTGCAGGGGGCGACCGGTTGCCTTCTGTACCTCCCATGCGCGCTGAACTCTGGCCCGGTTTTGCAGGTCCAGACGCAGCAGCGTTTCATCGGCAACTCCGGCGATCAATTCTGCAAGCGGCATATCATCCGCCTTTGCCCGAATGTCGGCTGGTGTTGGCGGAATGTCGGCCATCCCTTCCGTCAGCGCGGAATAATACAGCCCCGTGCCGCCCACGATGATCGGGCGGGAACCCGCGTCGAGCATGGGCGTGACTTCGCGCAGCCAATGGCCGGTGGAATAGCTCTGGTCATAAGCGATGTGGCCGTAAAGCCGGTGGGGCGTCCGGGCCTCTTCGTCCACAGACGGTCGTGCCGAGATGATCCGCCAGCAATCATAGACCTGACTGGCATCCGCATTGACGATGACGCCACCCAGGCGCGCGGCGATCAGCAGCGCCAGTGCCGATTTTCCGGACGCGGTCGGGCCGGCGATCAGCACGGGTTTGTCGTTTGGAATGGGCGGCAGGCGATCCCAAAGCCGTACGGCAGAATTGTCGTCCATATAGTTTGCCCAGTTCCTGACTATCCGCATTGAACCTGAAGCGGTTTTGCTCCATTTTGCGCCGGAAAATAACCCCGTCGCAGCCCGGAGCGCAACATGACCCTTTCCCCCATGACCGAGACAACAGAAGCCCCCAAAACAGCGTATAAACGCGTGATGTTGAAGATCTCGGGCGAGGCGCTGATGGGGGATCAGGGATTCGGTCTGCACCCACCAACCGTTCAGCGCATCGCGCAAGAGGTCAAATCAGTGCATGATCTGGGGGTCGAGATCTGCATGGTAATCGGCGGCGGCAATATTTTCCGGGGCCTCAGCGGCTCGGCACAGGGGATGGAGCGGACGACGGCTGACTATATGGGAATGCTGGCCACCGTCATGAACGCGCTGGGAATGCAATCGGCGTTGGAAGGCGAGGGGGTCTTTACCCGGGTTATTTCCGCCATCCGCATGGACGAGGTATGCGAGCCTTATATTCGTCGCCGCGCCGTGCGGCACCTTGAGAAGAAGCGTGTCTGTATCTTCGCTGCAGGCACAGGTAACCCCTATTTCACCACCGATACAGCTGCGACCCTGCGCGCCAATGAAATGGCATGTGAGGCAATTTTCATGGGCAAGAACGGTGTCGATGGTGTTTATGACAAGGATCCGAAAACCAATTCGGATGCCGTACGCTATGATACGATCTCGTATGACGACGTTCTGACTAAGCGCCTGCGCGTCATGGATGCCTCGGCCATTGCGCTGGCGCGGGACAATAACTTGCCTTTGATCGTTTTCGGTCTGGATGAGCCCGGCGGGTTCCGTGGAATCCTGGCGGGCGAGGGGACCTATACCAAGGTTCAGGGCTGACGCTGACCCGTGTTGCGGGTGCTCGTTACAAGTTCATATTCCGATAATTAAAGGCGTGGCGTGATTCCCGGAGCATAGTGTCGGGCTCACCGATCCGTGATGTCGGAAATCTGACAAAACAGTGCAAGAATGTCGTTTTTTGTCATCGGACGGTCTCAGCAGTCGTGCCGCTTTCAACTTCCTTAACCGAAGACTGTCGTACGTAATAAGAAAGGAAGAGAAATGTCCGATAATACGGATACCGACTATGAAGTCGGTCAGGACAATGTTCAGATTTTTGGTCTGGACGTCCACAATCCGGTCTTTGTCGTTTCGGGTCTAACCGTCATTGCCTTCGTGTTCTTCTCGCTTGTCTTCCGCGAGCAGGCGTCGGAGTTCTTCGGTTGGCTTCGTCCGGCATTGACCAGCAACTTCGACTGGGTGTTCATGATTGCAGCCAACATCTTTGTGTTGTTCTCGCTCATGCTGATCGTCACACCATTTGGGTCGATCCGACTGGGTGGTGATGACGCAAAACCTGATTATTCCTACGCAGGTTGGTTTGCGATGCTGTTTGCGGCAGGCATGGGGATCGGCCTGGTGTTCTGGGGTGTTGCAGAACCGATTTCGCACTACGGTTCGTCCGTCGGCGGTATTGCCGTTGGCGAAGACGGCGTGCGCACGGACTGGGCCCCGCTGGGTGCGGGTCTGGAGGACCCTGAGGCGTCGAAAAAGCTGGCCATGGCTGCAACCATCTTCCACTGGGGGATGCATCCTTGGGCGGTTTATGCGGTTGTCGCTCTGGCGCTGGCCTTCTTCAGCTTCAACCGTGGCCTGCCGCTGACCATGCGGTCGGTGTTCTATCCGATCTTTGGCGAAGCGACATGGGGTCCGCTGGGTCACATCATTGATGTTCTTGCGGTTTTCGCGACCATCTTTGGTCTGGCAACCTCGCTGGGTCTGGGGGCGACGCAGGCGCTGGCCGGTCTGAACTATCTGTTCGGCGTACCGGTGAGCGATGGGATGAAGGTACTGCTGATCGGTCTGATCACCGCGTTTGCTCTGGTCTCGGTCGTGGCTGGTTTGGACAAAGGCGTGAAGCGTCTGTCCGAGGCGAACATGATTCTGGCCGCAGCCCTGCTATTCCTGGTTCTGATCCTTGGTCCGACGATCGCGATCCTGACCGGGTTCTTTGACAGCCTGATCGCTTACGTGGTTGCGCTGCCTGCCCTGTCCAACTGGGTTGGCCGTGAAGACGTCAACTTCATGCAGGGCTGGACCACCTTCTACTGGGCGTGGTGGATTTCCTGGTCGCCGTTCGTTGGTATGTTCATCGCGCGTATCTCGCGCGGTCGCACCATCCGCGAATTCGTGACCTGCGTGATCCTGATCCCGACCGTGGTTGGCGCATTGTGGATGGCCGTCTTTGGCGGTGCCGCACTGGATCAGGTTCTGTCCGGTTCCGGTCAGGCCCTGTCGGACGCGGCGCTGGAACTGAAGATGTTCACCATGTTCGAACAGTTCCCGATGACCTCGCTGCTGTCTTTTGTCGGCATCATCCTGGTTGTCGTGTTCTTCGTAACCAGCTCTGACTCGGGCTCGCTGGTGATCGATACGATCACCGCTGGCGGCAAAACAGACGCTCCGACCGCACAGCGTGTGTTCTGGTGCGTTCTGGAAGGCGCGATTGCCATCGTGCTGCTGCTGGGCGGAGGCTTGGGTGCGCTGCAGGCTGCAGCTATTGCGACCGGGTTCCCCTTCGCGATCGTTCTGGTGCTGATGTGCGTTTCGCTTTTCATTGGCCTCATGAACGAACGTCGCCGCAGCTGATCTGAGCCGACGGTTTGAAAACGAACAAGGCTCCGGTGAAAACCGGGGCCTTTTTCGTTGACGCGGCAGGCGGCTATGGGCTTACTGCCCCGGACAATCAGTGGAATTGAGACGTCAGGAGGTCCGCGCGATGAGCGGTTTGGATATTGAGTTCGTGCGCGCGCAGTTTCCCGCATTTTCCGAACCCAGCCTGCAAGGTCAGGCGTTCTTTGAAAATGCAGGTGGATCATACACTTGCAAGCCGGTTCTGGACCGGTTGTTTCGCTTTTATCATCAGCGCAAGGTACAGCCCTATGCTGCCTATGAGGCCAGCCGGCTGGGCGGTGAAGAAATGGACGAGGCCCGCACCCGTTTGGCCGCATTGATGGGCGTGGACACCGATGAGTTGAGCTTTGGTCCATCGACCACGCAAAACACGTATGTGCTGGCGCAAGCTTTTCGCCAGTGGATGCAGCCCGGTGATGCAATCGTGGTGACAAATCAGGATCACGAAGCAAATTCCGGTCCCTGGCGCCGCCTTGCCGAGGACGGCGTCGAGATACGGGAATGGCAGATTGACCCGGATACCGGCTCGCTGGACCCTCAGGCGCTTGAAGATATGCTGGACGACAAGGTGCGTCTGGTCTGTTTTCCCCATTGCTCCAACGTGGTGGGAGAGTTGAACCCCGTTACGGAAATCACCGCTATCGCCCATGCCGCGGGCGCGTTTGTTTGTGTGGACGGCGTCTCGTACGCGCCGCACGGGTTGCCCAATGTGAGCGATCTGGGTCCTGATATCTACCTGTTCTCGGCTTACAAGACATATGGTCCGCATCAGGGCTGCATGGTGATCCGGCGGGCGCTGGGACAATTGCTGCCCAATCAGGCCCATCACTTTAACGGAGATGTGCTTTACAAACGGTTTACCCCCGCGGGCCCCGATCATGCCCAGATTGCCGCCTGTGCCGGTCTGGTTGACTATGTCGATCTGCTGAACGATCACCATGGCGGGCCAGCCTCTGGCGCGGCGGCGCGGGGCGCGTTTGTTCACGATTTGATGCGCGCCCGGGAAGTCGCATTGCTGCAACCCGTACTGGACGCCGTAAAGTCCCGCAACGCCGTGCGCCTGATCGGCCCGTCAGATGCCGACCGGCGGGCACCGACCGTTGCGCTGGCCTTGAACCGACCGGCTGAACCTGTTGCGGCCGAACTGGCAAAGTACGGGATCATGGCCGGAGGTGGGGATTTCTATGCCGGTCGGCCCTTGCAGGCCATGGGTGTTGACGAGGCGCAGGGTGTGTTGCGCCTGAGCTTTACGCACTACACCTCAAGGCAGGAAATTGATCAGCTTTTGGAGGCGCTTGAACGCGTTTTGTGATCCGCAGATTTAGCTGCTGCGTATACTGAAGAAAAGCGGCAGGCTTTCATGCACGGCAACGATAAAGCGATCCTACTCTGGTTCAGGCGTGATCTGCGTCTAAGCGATCATGTGGCCCTGGACGCGGCGGTTCAGACCGGGCGTCCGGTCATTCCGCTGTTCATTCTGGACGAACAGGCGGAAAGACTGGGGGCTGCGCCGAAATGGCGTCTGGGTCTGGGGTTGGATGCTTTTGCCGACAAGCTGAAGCAGATTGACAGCCGTTTGATCCTGCGCCGAGGCTCGGCAAGTGCCGTTCTGGCAGATGTGCTGGCCGAGACCGGTGCAACTTCCGTTTATTGGACGCGGGTGTATGATCCCGACGCCATCCGGCGTGACCGGGCAATCAAGGCGGACCTGATCGGGCAGGGCGTCGAGGCCCGCTCGTTCGCCGGTCACCTGTTGTTTGAACCATGGGAAATCGCCACAAAATCGGGGCAGCCGTACAAGGTTTTTACGCCGATGTGGCGTGCCGTCCGGTTGCTGGATGTGGCGCCCCCGGCACCCGCCCCGGTTCGGCTGCGGCCTCCGCATCGCTGGCCACGTTCCGATGCGCTGGATGTCTGGCATCTAGGAAAGCGGATGCATCGGGGCGCGGAGATCGTGCGAGCCCATGTTCTGCCGGGTGAGGATGCGGCGCATGACCGGTTGGACGCGTTTCTGGATCACATCAGCCATTATGGAGAACGGCGCGATCGACTGGATGTGGACGGCACCTCGAACCTTTCGGAATACCTGTCATTGGGCGAAATCGGTCCGCGAACGGTTTGGCACAGGGTGCAGCATGCGGCGAATTTGGGTATGCCGGGCACCGAACCATATTTGCGGCAACTGGTCTGGCGCGAGTTCGCCTATCACCTGATGTATCACTGGCCGCATCTGCTGTCGGCGAACTGGAAATCGGAATGGAATGATTTCCCCTGGCGCACGGATCCCGATTCACCCGATGTCAATGCCTGGTGCCGGGCACGAACCGGTGTACCGGCGGTTGATGCTGGGTTGCGGCAGATGTACGTCACCGGTCGGATGCACAACCGTGCCAGAATGATTGTCGCAAGTTACCTGACGAAACATCTGCAAACACACTGGAAAATCGGTCTGCAGTGGTTCGAGGACTGCCTGATCGACTGGGACCCCGCCGCCAACGCGATGGGATGGCAATGGGTTGCGGGCTCGGGTCCGGACGCAGCACCGTATTTCCGCATCTTCAACCCCGCGACGCAGGCCCTGAAGTTCGACCCTGAATCGCAGTATATCCGGCGCTGGATCGCCGAAGGACAAGACAAACCTTCGGCAACGGCGCTGGCCTATTTTGACGCAATTCCACGTCGTTGGGGCCTTGGCCCAAGCGATACCTACCCGGGACCTGTCGTGGATCTGGCCGAAGGGCGGCGGCGCGCGTTGGCTTTGTACGACTCCAGAAAAAAGCCAGTAACGAATTGAAAACTTGCCATAAACGGAATCCCGCCCTAGCTTTGAGCTGCGACCGCAGAGGGGAGAGCGGATGTATCTGACAAGAACAGATGGGCAGAAAAACCTGCCTCGATACTTTACACAGGTCTTCAAGATGCTGCGCAAGATGGATTCGGGCCGTCTTGACATTGCATTGCCGGACGGCCGGGTGTTTCGCGCCGAAGCGTCCAAGCCCGGGCCCATCGCGCATGTGGACATTCATTCCGAAGATGTGTTTGCCCGACTGGTCCGAGAAGGCGAGTTGGGGTTTTCAGACGGGTATCTGGAAGGGGATTGGAGCACCCCGGACCTGCGCGCCTTTATGGATCTGGTCCATTTGGGAACTGAAACCGTTTACGATGATTTCACAGGCCAGTTTCTTGTACGAGCTTACGAGCGCCTGCGGTTCTGGTTGCACCGCAACAATCGTACGCAGGCCAAAAAGAACATCTCGTACCATTATGATCTGGGGAATGAATTTTATGGGCTCTGGCTGGATGACACCATGACCTATTCCAGCGCTATTTTCGAGACCGGACAGGAGAGCCTCGAAAAGGCCCAGACTGCGAAATACGCCAGCCTCGTTGATGAAATGGGTGCAAAACCGGGTGACCACATACTCGAAATCGGTTGTGGCTGGGGCGGGTTTGCCGAATATGCCGCCAAAGAGCGTGACTTACGGGTCACGGGTCTGACGATCAGCCAGGAACAGTTGAAGTACGCGCAGGAACGTATTGAAAAGGCTGGTCTTTCGGACAAGGTGCAGTTCAAATTGCAGGACTATCGGGATGAGCGGGGTCAATATGACGGCATCGCTTCGATCGAGATGTTTGAGGCCGTCGGGCAGAAATACTGGCCGGTGTATTTCGAGACTGTTCGCGATCGCTTGAAACCCGGAGCCAACGCAACCCTTCAGATCATCACAGTGGCCGATCATCGCTGGGAGATTTACAAGAACGGCGTTGATTTCATTCAGAAATACATCTTTCCCGGTGGTATGCTGCCCGCACCTTCGGTCCTTAAGGAACAGATTGCCGATGCCGGACTGAGCGTCGTGCGATCCAAGGAATTTGGGCCCAGCTATGATCTTACCCTGCGCCGGTGGTATGAGACATTCAACTCTAAGTGGGACCAGATTTCCGACCTTGGCTTTGATGAGCGTTTTCGCCGCATGTGGAATTATTATTTGACCGCTTGCGGCGCGGCCTTTGACACCGGCAATTGCGATGTGACACAGATCACAATAGCAAAACCAGGGTAACAGACGGAAAGATTAAATGCCTACTGCTTCACGACTTGTCGCCGCTTTGTGCTTGTTGGTGGTGGCGTTTCTTGTGTCGACGATGGTCATCGCAAACGGGGAAGAGGGCAAAAACTATGGCTACTTCACCTATGTGAACATGGCGTTGGGTGTCGCGTGCGGTTGGGCCATCATGGGCAAACGCGCTGGACGAGGCTGGACGGCCGCAATCAACAACGGACTGACTGGTGTTGCGGCCTTAGTGTTCTGGGGGCTGTTTGTCCAAGGCACGTATGAGATGTTCGATCAGGCGATGGGTCACAAATTCGGCGGGCCGTTCGAGGCCTTGCTTGCAATCTTTGAGATCGGTCTGGATTTCAGCCGACAACTCATGATTTCTGAGATTTTGTGGACCCTTGCGATCGGAGCACTGATCACTGGCCTGTTCACCGAAGTTGCCGCGCGTCGCTGGAGATAGGGCGACAGCGCCGATCAAGAGGCTCTGAACCTTGTCCGATCTGTTTTTCTACGGCACCCTGCGCCACGTGCCATTGCTGGAGCTTGTTCTGGGACGGGCGTCGGGTGATTTACCCGTGCTTGAGGCCAGTTTGGCCGATCATGCGGTCTATGAGGTAAAAGATCAGTCATTTCCGATGATCGTTGAAGAAGCCGGAGCTTGGGCCTCCGGCGTTCTGGTGCGTGATCTGACGGCGACTGATCTTGAAAGGCTGTCCTTCTATGAGGGGGGCTTTGATTATGATCTGCGAGATCAGACTGTCATCGTGAGCGATGGCTCGGTTCATTCAGCGCAGGTGTTTTTTCCCACTCCGGGGGTATGGATGCCCGGGTCACTCTGGTCTTTGTCCGACTGGCAAGAGACCTGGGGGCCGCTGACTCTGTTGGCCGCCGAAGAGGTGATGGCCTATTTCGGACGAACCGATGCCGCCCGGATTGAGCGCAGCTTCCCGGCGATCCGGGGACGTGCCTGGGCGCGACTTATGGCGCGGACGCGCAAACCCGATGAGGTTCGGCAAACAGCGCGCGATGTCGTGCTGCACAGCCGCCATCACGGCTATGTCGACTTCTTTTCGATGGAAAGCGTCCAGCTTCAGCACAGACAGAACAGCGGTGAAATGAGCCCCGTTCTTAGCCGTGCCAGCCTGGTCATGGGCGATGCGGTGATTGTATTGCCGTATGATCCGGTGCGCGACACGGTTCTGCTGATCGAACAATTCCGCGCTCCTCTGTACATGATCGGCGATCCCGCGCCGTGGGTGTGGGAACCTGTGGCCGGTCTGATCGATCCTTTGGAAACGCCGGAACAGGCTGCGTATCGTGAAGCGCAGGAAGAGGCGCACATTGCTTTGAACGCGCTGGAACATGCCGGGGGCGCCTATACATCCAGCGGGTCTTCGACTGAGTTTGTGTATCTTTACATAGGCATAGGAGATTTGACTCACACGGTGGAAAACGGTGGGCTTGAGTCTGAGGGCGAGGATATTCGCAGCAGAATATTACCGTTTCAGGAATTCATGGACATGGCGGACACGCATGTTTTCAAGGATTTGCCCATGCTGATGCTGGCGAACTGGCTAGCGCGTAACAGGAAACGTTTGCGCGCCGGGTGATCCCGGCTTGTGGTTGATGCGGCGCAACGGTAAATCTGTCGCGATACCAAATGACAAGAGGGCGCCATGCGCATTGCAACAGACCTTGCCGACGCAGTCGGAAAAACACCTCTGATCCGCCTGCGCCGCGTCAGTGAAGAAACCGGGTGCGAGATTCTCGGCAAGGCCGAGTTCATGAACCCGGGCCAATCGGTCAAGGATCGCGCTGCGCTTTATATCATCCGCGACGCCATTGCGCGGGGCGAGCTTAAACCGGGCGGCACCATTGTCGAAGGCACGGCTGGTAACACGGGGATCGGTCTGGCGTTGGTTGGGGCGTCGATGGGCTTCAAGACCGTGATCGTAATTCCGGAAACTCAGTCGGAAGAGAAAAAGGACATGTTGCGCTTGGCCGGCGCACAATTGGTGCAGGTTCCTGCCGCACCATACCGAAATCCCAACAACTTCGTGCATTACTCGCGCCGACTGGCAGAAGAGTTGGCGCAAAGCGAACCCAACGGTGCGATCTGGGCCAACCAGTTCGACAACGTCGCCAACCGTCAGTCGCATGTGGAAACCACAGGCCCCGAGATATGGGAGCAGACCGGCGGCAAGGTTGATGGATTTGTCTGTGCCGTGGGCTCGGGCGGGACGCTGGCCGGTGTTGCCGACGCGCTACAGCCCAAAGGCGTCAAGATCGGTTTGGTCGATCCGATGGGGGCCGGGCTTTATTCCTACTACACCACCGGTGAAATCGCGATGGAGGGCAGCTCGATTGCCGAAGGTATCGGGCAGGTGCGTATTACCAAAAACCTTGAAGGGTTCACGCCGGATTATGCCTATCAGATGACGGACAATGAAGCGTTGCCTTATATCTTCGATTTGCTGCGCGAGGAAGGTCTCGTCATGGGCGGGTCGACCGCGATCAACATGGCCGGTGCCGTGCGTCTGGCCAAGGATTTGGGGCCGGGCCATACGATTGTGACCATCCTTTGTGATTATGGCACGCGCTATCAGTCCAAATTGTTCAACCCCGAATTCCTGCGCGAAAAGGAATTGCCGGTCCCCGACTGGATGACCGAAGCACCCCGCAGCATTCCCGGCGTGTTCGAGGACGTGTGATGCTGCGGCAGGTCCGCTGGTTTCTGGCCCTTGCCCTGATTGCGTTTGTTTGTCTGGGGGGACCTGCAGCCGCCCAGCTGACTGATCGACAAAGCGAGTACTATCAGGGCTGGGTCAAAACGGCGGACCGTGCCGAAGCGGTGATCGAGGCGAACAGAGCCTCAAACGCTGCGTTGGAAAATTTGCGCGCCGAAATAAACTCTTACCGAGAGGATTTCAATCGGGCGAGGGGCGCAAACACCGAACGTATTCAGACGTTGGATGCGCAGATTGATGCGCTTGGGCCCAAGCCCGAAGGTGACGCCAACGAACCCGAAGACATTGCCAATCTGCGGACGCTTCTCGGAGAGCAGCTGAACGCGCTTCAGGTGCCTAGGATCATCTCGGAAGAAGCGTTTAGCCGGGCCAATGGTCTGATTGCCGAGATCGATCAGTTGCTCAGAAACCGGCAGGCGAGAGAGCTGCTGGAACGAGGCCCGTCCCCGATAAACCCGGTCTACTGGGCACCGGCGTGGGTGGATGCGACGGAAGCCGCGCGCAGCCTGTTTCATGAAGCGCGCAGAAATCTGCAAACTGACGTCGTGCATGAAAAGCTCCGGGATCAGGGGTTGGGTATCTTCCTGCTGGTACTGGTGGCGGGAATATTGCTGTTCTACGGGCGGCACTGGTCTGAACTGGCTGGCAATTACCTGCGTCAACTTGGGGGGCAGGGCAGTGGGGTTTGGACCTTCCTGACCTCACTGTTACGTATTCTGCTGCCTTGGTTTGGGGTCTGGCTGCTCGTACAAGCCACGGTCATGGTCGGTGTGCTGGGCCTGCGCGGTACATTGGTGATCCAGAACGTACCCTATTGGGCGGCTATCATCCTTTATTACGATTGGATCGGTCGGCAAGTTTATGTTTTGCAAGCGGCACAGGGGTTCAAACGTCTGGCGGCGAAACGTGTCGCCGAATTGCGGGTCTATCTGGATCTGTTGGCCTGTTTGCTGATCCTGCACGAGTTGGTGAACCTGTTCGATCAGATCGAAAACGTGTCGGATGCAACCCGTGCTGTGGTCGGGTTCCCGGTCACAGTCGCGACGGCGCTGGTGTTGTTGCGTGTGCGTCAGGTGCGCACCAGCGAAGTCCCGGTCGATCCCGATGATCCCTCGGCCAAGACGCGTGGCGCGGGATTGGGGCAACTGATTGAGTTTCTGCGCCGTGCGCTGTTCCTGCTTGGCATGGCTAGCCCTGTGCTGGCTGTGGCGGGCTATACCAACGCCGCCGAAGCCATAGTTTATCCGGCGGTCAGATCATTGGTTCTGATTGCGGCATTGATCATCGTGCAACGCTTCCTGACTGCGGTTTATGGCTGGATCAGCGGGCAAGGCGATGCGGCGAAGGATTCGTTGTTTGCCGTTCTTATCGGCTTTGTGATGGCGATTTT
Source organism: Ruegeria sp. K11 (assembly GCF_056531905.1). Lineage (NCBI taxonomy): Bacteria > Pseudomonadati > Pseudomonadota > Alphaproteobacteria > Rhodobacterales > Roseobacteraceae > Ruegeria > Ruegeria sp. K11. Next base: position 63,368 of record NZ_JBQFMP010000003.1, on the reverse strand, counting down.
GGCCCTTCCGGTTCTGGCGCTGTATTGGGGGGCACGGGAAACAGTGCTGATGGAGGCCTGGTCGCGGCTGCTGCTGGGATTTGACATCGGTGGCGTGACCATCTCGCCCAGTAATTTCTTCACCTTCCTGGTGATCTTTGCCATCGGTTATGGCCTGACGCGGCTGCTGCAAAGCGGATTGCGCAGTTCGCTTTTGCCGAAAACCAAGATTGATCCCGGCGGGCAGAACGCCATTGTCGCGGGGACCGGCTATGTCGGTATTTTCCTTGCGTCTCTTTCGGCCATTGTCGTGGCGGGATTCGATCTTTCATCATTGGCCATTGTCGCCGGTGCGCTGTCGGTCGGCATTGGTTTTGGGTTGCAGACCATTGTGTCGAACTTCGTCTCAGGCATCATCCTGTTGGTTGAGCGTCCGATTTCCAAGGGTGACTGGATCGATGTGAACGGGATGATGGGATATGTTCGCGACATCTCGGTGCGCTCGACCCGGATCGAAACGTTCGACCGCACGGATGTGATCGTTCCGAACTCTGATCTGATCAGTGGTGTCGTCACGAACTACACGCGCGGGAACACAATCGGGCGGGTCATTGTGCCGGTGGGCGTCGCCTATGGCACCGATACCATGCGGGTCGAACAGATTTTGGGTGAGATTGCGAATGCCCATCCGATGGTTCTTGCCAACCCGGCACCCAGCGTTGTGTTCCAGGGGTTTGGGGCGGATTCGCTTGATTTCGAAATCCGCGCCATCCTGCGGGATGTGAACTGGGTGCTTTCGGTGAAATCGGATATGAACCACGAGATCAATCGCCGCTTTGTTGAAGAAGGCATCGAAATTCCGTTCGCGCAGCGCGATGTCTGGTTGCGCAACCCCGAGGTCTTACGCGCTTCCGAGAGGGCGGAGGAGCCAAAACCCGAACCTGTCGCAAAAAGAACGCGACCATCGTCGCCGACAGAAATGACCGAGGGCGATTTGTCCGATGGGGACGGAGACGAGGTCTGACCCTGATCACTGTTCCAGATGCAAGGGGCGATTTTCGCCACAATCGCCCCTTGCAAATCCCCAGGCGATAGTCCAAACATCGCGCGCACGGAGAGGTGGCCGAGTGGTCGAAGGCGCACGCCTGGAAAGTGTGTAGGCGGGAAACCGTCTCCAGGGTTCGAATCCCTGTCTCTCCGCCACCCTATCCTGACATTTCGGTACCGGCCTCATGTCGCCTGTTCGGCGGTCACGGCATGGGTTCACCACGCGTGGCGTTAGGCCATGGATGTTCCGCCAATCAGCCGAAAACCTCTTTGAACCTGTTAACACACAGGCGGAAGCCGTCTTCAAAGTTGCCGTTTCCGGGATGATAGACGCTTTCGAAGGAGATGACCCCGTCATAGGCATCCCTCCGCAAGGCGCCCGCGATGGGTTGGAACAGATCACCCAATTGGCCTTCGCCCAAGCGCCGCACCTCGAGAGTCGCTCTTGGCGTGTCGACCTGAACATCCTTGATGTGGATATGCCCCAGATAGCCACCGTGCAGTTCTTTGTAACCATCGGGATAGGCAAGCTCGTGGCACCAGCAGTTGTTGCCGGGGTCCCACAAAACCTTCAACGTGTCCTTTGCGTCCAGTTCGTCAATCAGTTTGCGGGCGGTGTAGTTCGAATTCACCAGTGTCCCGTTCCCCGTCTCAACGACCAGCACGACGCCTTCGGCTTTGGCCAATTCGACCGCAGGGGCAATCATCGGGGCCATCGTATCCCAGACACCGTGGGCCACATTCCATTTTTCGGCGCCGTTTTTGCCCCACAGAATCTGCTCTTTCCTTTGGGTCATGATACGCACCAGGGGCGAGCCCACGACGTGGGCCATGTCGATCACCCGTTTCAGCGCATCCATATGTTTGGTGTGCAGGTCATCGCCCGGACGGTTTGCGGCGGTCATACCGGCGAAGACATGGCGTGACAGGCACGAGACGGGTTTGCCCCGGGCCCGCAGCAACGCATCGATCTCGGCGATTTCAGAATTTGAGTGGTCACCAACCTCGGTATCTCCGACGAATTGCAACTCGGCATATTCCAGGTCGAATTCATCCATGACATCGACGGCGTGGCGCAGGTCGCGGCTGATGCCGTCGCAAATTACTCCCAGTTTCATGTGGTGTTCCCTTGGCTTAGCGATGCAGTTCGGCGCCGACGATCTCTTCGATCACGCGGGTGCATATCCAGTTGTCGCCATCGGGGTATTTGGTTTTCCCGGCGTGAAACACCTGCATGGCTGAGGCGGCGGTGTGCATCGGAACCCCCAGTTCGCCGGCGACCGCCAACGAGATCGTCAGGTCCTTATGCATGGTCGCGATATGGCTGCCGGTGCCGACAAACTGCCGGTCGATGATCTTTTCAAGCGCGTTGTTCACGATCCCGCAGCCTGCGCTGGAGGTTGAGAAGACATTTAGCAGGACCTCTCCGCTAACCCCGGCCTTGGCGGCCAGTGCTGCGGCTTCGAACGTGGCCGAGAACATGGCACCGATCAGGGATTGCAGACAGGCTTTGACGGTCTGGCCGTCCCCGACCTGCGTTCCAACGCGGTGAATTGTGGCCGAAACGGCCTGCATTACTTCGGCATTCTTATCCAATACATCCGGCGGGGCAGCGGCCATCATGGTGAGGGTGCCACCTTGCGCGCCAGGAAACCCGCCCGAAACAGGCGTGTCGATCAGGTCAATGCCAGACCCGTCCATGTCGGCCGCAATGGCGCGGGCTTCGGACGGTGTGATCGTGGCCGACAAAATAACTGTGCTGCCGGGCTTCATGTTGGCGACAAGCCCGTTTTCGCCCAATATGACCTCGCGTGCCTGATCGCCATTCATGACCATGACAAAAACACTGCTCGCATGGGCTCCGACTTCTCCGGCAGTGGCTTTGCCCAAGCCGCCCATATCCGTAAATGCGCTCATACGCTCGGCGCTGAGGTCGAAGCCTGACGTTTCAAAGCCGTTCTTGATCAGGTTTTTGGCCAGACCGCTGCCCATATCACCAAGACCGATTACACCTGCGGTTTTCATAAAAAACCTCCCGTTTTTTTCGACCTGGATTTAACCGGGCCGACGTTTCGAAAAATGATGCGACTGCATCGGTTTTCGCGGGGATTTCACACGTCGGTTGTCAACGTCGGGCGAGTCCGGAAGACACCCCGCTGCCCGTTTAGGTAAAGCCAGTAAACGGCGCATGGCGCCGTGACGCAAGCATAGCTTTCTGGGCGCTGCAATCTGCGGGGATCAGGTGCAAGCTGCCATGATACCGCGTAACTCGGCCAGGCCGCGCATCCGCCCGATCAACGGGTAGCCGGGCGTGCTGTGCCCGTTCAGGTCGCTCAGCAATTCCTGCCCGTGGTCGGGGCGCATCGGAATTTGCCAATCGGCGCGGCCTTCAACCTTGCGGCGGCGTTGTTCCTCCATCAGGGCGCGCACCGTTCCGACCATGTCGGTGTCACCCTCCAGATGCGCGGCCTCAAAGAAACTGGGTCTTTGCGGGTCTGGGCTGGCAAGGCGTTTGGTGTTGCGTAGATGGGCGAAATGAATGCGCGGGCCGTGTTGTTTTACGAACTCGGCACCGTCAAAATCGATCGCCACGCCCAGCGATCCTGTACACAGCGTCGCCCCGTTTGCGGACAGATCCACCGCCTGCAAGACCGCACCATAATCTTTTGCGCTGGACATCACGCGCGGAAGGCCAAGCAGAGAAAAGGGCGGGTCGTCCGGATGACAACACAGCCTTATTCCCAGTTCTTGTGCCAGCGGCGCAACCTCGGCCAGAAAATCGACAAGGTTGGCGCGCAGGCGATCCGCGTCAATGCCGTCATATGTTTGAAGCAGGGCGCGGACGTCATCGATGCTCCACTGATCGTTGGCACCGGGCAGACCGGCGGTGATGTTGTGTTGAAGCTGGGTTTTCTGGGCGTCGGTCAATGCGGAAAAGCGCATCTTTGCGTCGTCCAGAACCGGGTCAGGATAGTCATCCGGCGCGTTTGGACGGTTCAGAATATGCAGGTCGAACACAGCAAAATCAGTCAGATCGAACAGCATTGCATTGCCGCCATGGGGCTGACGCGCGCGCAGAGAGGTGCGCGTCCAGTCCAGGATCGGCATGAAGTTGTAACACACGGTCTGAATGCCCCGGGTCGCCAGCGCGCGCAGGCTGGTCTTGTAGGCGTCCAAATGCTGCGCCATATCTGCGGATTGGGTCTTGATAGCCTCGGATACCGGCAAGCTTTCAACCACGTCCCAGCCGTACCCGCTGGCGGCCAGCAGGTCTTGCCGGGCCTGTATGTCGGCCTCGTTCCATGGTGCGCCGGGCGGGATGTGATGCAGCGCAGTTACGATCCCCTGAACGCCAACCTGATGCAGGTCTGACAGGGCAATCGGGTCGTTCGGGCCAAACCAGCGCCAGCATTGTTTCACGGTTGCCATCCTTCATAAAGCGGGTGATCCGGGGCGAGGGGCAGGGAGACGCGCGCGCCCGTTCGCGCAGCATGGTAGATCGCAGTCACCAACGCGACCGAGGCCGCGCCATCCTCTAGCGTCACGGCCGAGTTGCCTTGCTCCTTAAGCGCTTTGGCGATCTCGGTGAAAAAACCGGCAAAGCCAACGGGTTCGTCGGCGAGGTTTGCAAGCTCGGTATCGATGGTGCTCTGCTGGTCCGGATGCCGCGCCTTGAACGTCCAGTGTGCTGCGCCCGGTGCATAAGGTTCAGTTCCCGAGGTGGCGGTCAGGTGTTCAAACACGATCCGCAAGCGGGTTTCATCGGTCGCGGCCCCCAATGTGATGTTGCTGGTACACAGGGCACCCGAGGTCATTTCGAATGTGATTGCCGCGCAATCCTCGGTCTCGATCGGGTTGACGCGGGTTGTGGCAAAGGCCGACAGCGCCGCGACCTTGCCTGCGATATGGGTCAGCAAATCATGGTTGTGAATGGCATGGCCCAGAACCGCCCCGCCGCGTTCCCCGGCCCAGGTGCCACGCCATGGAACTGCGTAATAATCTGCCCCGCGCGACCAGTGCGTTTCCAGCGACGCGACCTGCACCGCGCCCGTCAGACCCTTTGCCTGCAGATGCCGCAACTGGCTCAGCGACGGGCCCCAACGGTATTGAAACACGGGAAAAACCTGACGATTTGCCGCTTGCGCTGCCGCAGCAATCCGGTCCACATCCGCCAAGGAAGTGGCAAGTGGCTTTTCACAGACAACATGTTTGCCCGCAGCCAGTGCTTTCAGGGTGACGGGGACATGCAGATGTGGCGGCAGGCAAATGTCGATGACATCTATGGACGGATCGGCCAAAGCCAAATCCACGTCAGAAAGCGCCGCAAATTCAGCCATATCCCGCAGGCTCTCGATACGTGACAAGTCCTGATCAACTACGGCGGCGACCTTGAAGTGGTCGGGCAGGCTCACCAAGGCGCTCAAATGCTGAGCACCGATACCAGCCCCCAGGATTGCGACATTGATCATCTGGTCTCTGCCATCTGTTGCGCGCGGAGGGCCAGTTCCATCACGGTAAAGCAATGCGCCTGCGTCATCGCGGTTTCGGTGCGGTTCTGTATGTCCTCCGCCAGACGCGCGAAATAGGACAGACCCGCGCCCGAGGCGTCGATCTTCTCGCATCTGTCACCGTTCACCAATATCAGATGGTCGGTTCCGCTGGCCCCGCCGACATCCACGTATTTGCGCAGCTCGATATACCCTTCGGTGCCCAGCAGCGTCAGCCGTCCGTCCCCCCAATTGGGCAGGGCGTCGGGCGTGTACCAGTCAACGCGGATATAGCCGGTTCCGGCGTCACTGCGAAGGTTGAGTTCGCCAAAATCCTGCAGGCCGGGATCACCCGGGTTGGCATAATTGGCCACATAAGCATTGGTCACCTCGGCCGAGGCCGACCCGGTATAGTGCAGAAACTGATCGATCTGGTGCGAGGCGATATCGGCGAGGATGCCGCCATATCTGTCGCGCTGAAAGAACCAGTCGGGGCGCGTTGCGCGGTTCAGGCGGTGAGGGCCAAGGCCGATTGTTTGCACCACCTTGCCAATCGCGCCCAAGGCGACAAGTTCGGACGCGCGGGTACTGACCGGAGTTTCGAACCGTTCCGAAAAGTTCACCGACCAGATGCGCCCGGTTGCTTTGACGGCAGCGCGAATTTCTGACAGCTGATCCAGTGTCGTGCATCCGGGTTTGTCGCTCATGACATCCATACCGTGATGCATGGCCTGTGTCGCCAGATCGGCCCGATCCGCAGGAATGGCCGAGATCAGCGCCAGATCAGCGCCTGTATTTAACGCGGCATCGAGGCTACTCAGCCGGGGGATATCGGGGAAGCGTTTGATAAAGCCGGGTAAGGTTTGTGGCGCGCCCTGCGTCCAATAACCGATACACTTAACCCCGACTTTCTGCATGTTCTCGGTCATGCCGTAGATATGGCGGTGATCCAGCCCGATGGCGACGCAGGTTAGGCTCATGTCGATACCCTTTCTCGGGTAGCCGACTGGTTGGCGCGTTCCATGGCATCAATCACCGCATGCGTGCGAAGCGCGCTTCGCCCAGTGGCCATTGGAGGGCGGTTGAGTGTGATGGCCTGCGCAAAATCTTCAATTACGGTTTGGTGCCATTCATGGGTGAACGCCATTGGATCGGCCCCGCCGCCGGTCGAGGCGATTTCGCCGAAAACAGTTGTTTCGCCGGTCAGGTCCGTCAGGGTCAAAACGCCCGATCCGAGATGCGCCTTCGCCTTGGTTCCTTGGATCGTTATAGTCTCGGCCGCGCCCGGGAATTCGGCAGTTGTGGCCATCATCGTCCCAACGGCGCCATTTTGCAGCTCGAACAAAGCGCCGGCCCAGTCTTCGGCTTCAAGCTGATGCAGCGCTGTGGTCCGCATCACGGCCTGAACACCAGTGATCGGGCCCAGCAGCCACATGGCTAGGTCCAGCGTATGAATGGCCTGAGAGATCATGACCCCGCCACCATCCCGCCCATACGTGCCACGACCGGGCGCGTCGTAATAACTTTGATCCCGCCACCACGGCACCCGGATTTCGACGGTTGCGATATTGCCAAGACCGCCTGCATCCAGAAGAGATTTCAGCCGCATGGATGCCGCACGCGCACGGTGCTGAAAAACGATCCCCAAAGGCACAGATGCCTGTTCGCAAAGGTCGACTATCTGGGTCGCGGTCGCCAGATTGCGTTCGATGGGTTTTTCCATGAGGATCGGTTTGCCTGCATCGGCCATCGTCTGAACCAGCCCAAGCCGTTGGTCGGGTGGGGTGGCGACAATGACGAAATCAACCCCGGGATCATCTGCGATCTCTTTTGGCGACGAAAACACGCGTGTGTCGTGACGCTTTGCAAAGGCGTCGGTGCGCGTGGGGTCGCGCCCCAGCACGCCGGTCAGGTTCAGATCCCGATCCGAGGCTTTTATTGCGGCCACATGTGTGCCGGCAACCATACCTAAACCTATCAACGCGATGTTCATTTGCCCCCCTTGCCTGAAAACTATTCTGGGGGTGGTCGGCTAAAAGATGCAAGCGACAAAAAACATGTTAACAAAAGTACGGAACACGGGGTGGAGGTGCGAATGACATTGCAGTTAAACGGAATGGCGGATGATCTGTATCAAGGCATCAAGGCGCTGCCGATCGTGTCACCACATGGCCATTGCGATCCGCAGTGGTTTGCCCGCGACGAGGCTTTTCCAAACCCCGCACAGCTGCTGGTGGTGCCCGATCACTATGTGTTTCGGATGCTTTATGCGCAGGGTGTTGGACTGGCCGATCTTGGAGTGGGCGAGAGCGGACAAGATGCTGACCCGCGCGAGGTGTTTCGGATTTTTGCGGCCCATTGGCACCTGTTTCTGGGCACTCCTACGCGGATTTGGATCGACTTTGTGCTACGCGATACGCTGGGCGTTCAGACCGCGCTGTCTGCGCAGACAGCGGATCGTATCTATGATCAGATCTCTGAACGGCTGACCCAAAAGGCCTTTCGCCCGCGTGCCCTGTTCGATGCATTCAATATCGAGGTTCTGGCCACCACCGACGCCGCGCTCGACGATCTGAAGCACCATGCCGAGATTAGTCAGAGCGGCTGGGCGGGGCGTGTTGTGCCGACTTTTCGGCCTGATGGTGTGTTGGACGGAAGCGACCCGGCGTTCCGCCAGAATCTGACGCACTTGCAAGCGATTACGGGTTGCGACGTCGGGACTTATGATGGCTATATCGCTGCGTTACGCGCGCGGCGGGCTTTTTTCGCTCAGATGGGCGCGACGGCCACGGATCACGGTGTCGAGGTTGTGCAAACTGAATGGCTCTCTGACCCTGACCAACTGTATCAGCGCCTGCGAACCGGAGACGGATCGGCAGACGACGCGCGGCGCTTTTATGGTCATATGCTGATCGAGATGGCTCAGATGTCGGTCGAAGATGGCCTGACGATGCAAATCCACGCGGGCAGCAAACGCAATACCAACAGTGCGTTGATGCGTCAGTTCGGGCGCGACAAGGGTGCGGATATTCCCATCGCGATGGACTGGGTTCATGGTCTGGATGCGCTGTTGAATCGGGTCGGGAATATTCCTGATCTGCGGGTCGTTCTGTTCACACTGGACGAGGGCACCTATGCGCGCGAGCTTGCCCCGATGGCGGGGCATTGGCCGTGCCTTAGGATTGGGCCGCCATGGTGGTTTCACGACAGTGCCGCAGGTATCGCGCGCTATTTCGATCAGGTGGTGGAAACGGCGGGGTATTACAATCTGGCAGGGTTCAACGACGATACGCGGGCCTTTTTGTCGATCCCGGCGCGGCATGATCTGTGGCGGCGCGGCGTGGCACAACATCTGGCCGCGCAGGTAGAGAATGGCTATTTCGGTCGTGCCGATGCCGAGACGTTGGCGCGGGCGCTTACCACCGATCTGGCTCGCGATGTTTACAGGCTGGGCAGATAGATGGCGTTGATCCTGCATTTCGGGCTTGGCAATTTTGCGCGCGCGCATTTGCTGGACTACACCCAGAAGGCGGGCGACTGGGAGGTGATCGGCGTAAGCCTGCGCTCTGCCGCGATCCGCGATGGGCTGTCCCGGCAAGGGTTTGACTATGATTTGTGCGTTCAGGGGCGGGGGGTCTCACGCATCACTGTTCTGCGCGATGTTATGGTCGCGCCCGAGGACCCGGCCGCCGTGCTGGACGCCATGTCGCAGGCCGAGATCATTTCGGCGACGGTGACCGAAAAAGGGTATTATCTGAATGCGTCGGATGAATTGGATGTGACCGATCCCGCGATTGCGGCCGATCTGGCGGGGGAAGGCCCCTCGACCCTGATCGGGTTTCTTGCGCACGGCCTTGCAGATCGTGATCGCCCGGTCACGGTGCTGAGTTGCGATAACCGCGTCAACAACGGCGCTGTCTTGCAGGCCGCAGTGGCCAGGTTTGCGGCCATGGCAGGATTGACGGTGGATTGGGACATGGTGCGGTTTCCGAACTCGATGGTCGACCGGATCACGCCCGCCACGACCGATGCTGTGCGCGCTATCAGCGGCGACCCCATGGCCGTTCCGACCGAGGCGTTTTCGGAGTGGGTGATCGAGGACCGTTTCGCGGGACCGCGCCCGGATTGGCCCGGGGTTCAGCTTGTGACGGATGTGGCGCCCCATGAACTTCGGAAACTGCGCATGCTGAACGGGGCGCACTCGTTGCTGGCCTATGGTGGGCTGATGCGTGGGCACAGTTATGTACATCAGGCGATTGCGGACCCCGGGCTGCGCGCCTCGGTGCAACAACTGATGTCGGATGCGGGGGCAAGCCTGCCCGAGGAAGTTCGTGGTCAGGTTCCACATTATGCGCAGGCGTTGGTTGCGAGGTTTGAAAACCCGGACCTGAGACACCGGCTGGATCAGATCGCGATGGATGGCAGCCAGAAATTGCCCTATCGGTTTCTCGATACGCTGCGCGCGACTGGGTCGCGTGCGGCGATTGAAGGGGTGCGCGCTTGGATAGCCTACTGCATCGACAAGGCCCAAAAGGGCGAGACGGTGAATGACCCCAAGGCGGATGAAATCAGGGCAGCGGCGCTGTCGGATGATCCCACCGGCGCGCTTTTGACACTTGTACAGGCGCAAGATGTTGCACCCTTGGTGCGCGACACGGATCGCACCTGACCAAAGAACAGAGAGGGCAGAGCTCAACGCTGCTCGCGCTTCCAGATGATAAGGCCCGCCCCCATGATCAGCGCGGCCCCGGCCAGAGTGCCGACATCAGGGACCGTGCCAAAGAACAGATAACCCCAGATCGCGACATAGATCAGGAAGGAATAGGTGAACGGCATCAACTGGTTCGCGGTGCCGAACCGATGCGCGTTGGTCAGCAGCTGGTGACCGGCCCAGCCCAAAACGCCCAGGCTGATCAGAACAATCATCCCCCAGACTGTGCTGGGTTGCACCCAGGACCAGACGGCAAAGGGCAGCAGCACGCATGTGCCGGTCAGCCCCATGTAAAACTGCATCGTGTCCACGGCGACGATGCCGGACAACCTGCGCGTCATCAGGGAATAAAGCGCCAGCGCCGTGGCGTTATAGACGATCAGCAACATGGTGGGATGGAACGTGGTCCCGAACGGACGCACAACAACCAGAACGCCGACAAATCCAAGCAGGATTGCGGCCAGACGCCAGGGGCCGACGCGCTCTTTCAGGACGAATACCGACAGAAAGCACACGATGACCGGGCTTGAGAACATGATGGCCGAAACCACTGTCAAAGGCAGGAACCGCAGCGCGTAGAAATTCAGGACCGTGGCCGAGATCAACAGCAAGGCGCGGCTGATCACCTGCCAGGGATGGTCTGTCTTAAAGCGGTGCAGGTCCAACCCGCCTTTGGCAATAACGCCGATCGAGATCACGAAATGGCCCGCGTAACGCATGAAGGCCAACTGAAACGCAGGCAGCCCCGCAACGGCCAGCCATTTTGCGCCCAGATCCACAACGGAAAACAACAACCACGCCGTCAGCATCAGGACAATGCCGAGGCGTGGTAGGTCTGCCGTGGATTTGGCCGCGACGGCCACGGTTACGCTTTGAACCGGTTCACGTAATAATCAACCATCTGACTGACCATGTCGTCGGCCTGGCCCGAGTTTGTCGCGTCGTTCAACGCTGCCAGCGTGCCTTTGGACATGACACTGTCCACACCGGCATCATGGGCCATTCGGTCGTAGTAGCCGATATCCTTGGCCGCGTTCTTGATCGCAAAGGCCAGCTGGTTCGGATCATCGTTAACACCATAGGCGGTCACAAAATCCATCATCCCCGAATGCAGGGGGCCCGCTGCCATGACATCATACAGCTGCTTACGCTCGACACCTGCAATATCGGCCATCGCAAAGGCCTCGGCCATCGCATTTGCGACGGTCATGCCAAAGAAGTTGTTGATCAGCTTGATCGTGTGGCCAGACCCCGTAGCCCCCAGATAGAATACGTTTTCTCCGAGGTCCTTCAAAACCGGCTCCACCGTGTCGAAGGCCGCCTTGTCGCCCGCTGTCATGATGTTGAGCTGCCCGTCCAGCGCATGTGACGGCGTGCGCCCCAGCGGGGCGTCCAGATACTGACCACCTGCTGCAGCGACTTCGTCAGCGAGGGCTCGCGTGCTGCCGGGCAATGAGGTTCCGAAGTCGATGACCACCGCGCCGGGGCGCAGTCCGGCGATCACTCCGGTGTCGCCGCGCATGCGTTCCTCGACCTGATCCGAGGTGCCCATGCACAACATCACAACGTCGCTGGATTGCGCCACTTCCTTTGCATCGGCTGCCTCGGTCGCGCCACGTTTTATGGCGACATCCAGATGGGTGCGGTTGGTGTTGCCGAGCACGGTCAGGGAATAGCCACAGTCCTGCAGGCGGTTGACCATCGCGCCACCCATCAGGCCGAGGCCGATGAATCCGATTGCTGGTTTGCTCATGGGGTGTCCTTTCAAATCAATCTTCATGTCTCAATGACGCAAAGGCGCCTTGTCCCTTGGCCCGGTACAAACACGTTTCAGGCGCTGCTCAGGCTGGGTTTCTTCGTGTGTTGATCGGCCAGTTGTGCCTCGATCTGCGTGGCAATGGCCAGGGTGCGGGCAGCGTCGGCAACATCAATCAGCGGACGCGCGCCGTCAATCACGTCAAGAAAATGATCCAGCTGTGCCACAAGAGGTTTGCGCGCATCCGTATGTTTTTCCAAGGGCACTTGCCGGGCCGGTGTTCCCCATTCCTTCCCGCGCCACAATGTCATCGAGGGATAACTAATCGCACCTTTGGTGCCGGAGATCCACATCATGTCCTGTCGGGTGGTGCCAATATTGGGATTTTCGCCGGTTCCGGCTTCAAACCCCCATGGGCTGGGCGCGGTGTCTGCAAAGCTGATGGTGCCGGTCGCCCCGTTTTCAAACGCCACCGCCACTGCGCCGCTTTCGATGCGATCCGATCCGCGCACGGACGTGCCGCGCAGGGCTTGAACCCGGGAAATCTCGCCGATCACAAAGCGCAGAAGGTCAATGTCATGGACAAGATTTATCATCACCGGGCTGCCGCCGGATGTTCTCCAATTCTGCTGAAAATACGCGTCGGGCTTGCGCATCGCCCAGATCAGAGAAGCTGTGATGACGGTACCAATCGCCCCTTGTGCAATTATGGTTTTCAACTGTTGCAGACAGGCATGATACCGGCGGTGATGCCCGACCAATGTATGGACTTTTGCCGAGGCGACCGCGTTTTGCAGCATCATTGCGTCCTGGACAGTGCCTGCAACAGGTTTTTCGATCAGCATATGCCAGCCTCGGGCCGCAGCGCTTTTTCCATGAGCGGCATGCAGATGTGTGGGGGTAGCGATGATGACCGCATCGACTGCATGATCTACATCTTCGATGCTTTTGAACCGTGGCACATCCACCGCGATGGACATGTCGGGATCGGCCAGCCCGACCAGCTTGCACCGGTCATGCGCCTGAACCGCCTCGACATGGCGGATACCGATCAGCCCGCCGCCGACGACAAGGATGCGTTTCACGTTATCTCTCCGTCACTTGTCGGCATCCATGTAGGTCCAGGGGTCGGCATCAGGCACAAAACGGCGAGTCCGAGGACCATCGGTGAATATCGATATGCGGTTGTGCAGACAGTCGTGCGCGGGCCTCTTCCCATTGGGTTCTGCAGACCCTCCAGTCTTTAAGCTCAGTCTCGGGACGTGCGCGCGAGCGGGCCACGAAATCCGGAAAATGACCGCGCCCGGTCGGCTGGCCGGTCGCGCTGTAGCGAATGTCGAAGGACCACCGGAAATCGTTGGTGGTGTTGATTAATGATGCGTGCGGGGTCAGCGGGTGGAACAACACGATGCCGCCCGCCTTGACCGGCAAGGGGACAGCTGCGGCTTCGTCGACAAACCCGTCGGCGATGCCCGTTTGCGTTCTGGCGCAATGGGGCAGGATATCCTGATCCGGGGTCTTGGCCTGAACCTGCAAACAGCCGTTCTCGACAGTTGCATCATTCACCGCGATCCAGACGGTGACCATCTCGGTCTGATCGGCATCTTCAAGCGCAACCGCCCGATCCTGATGCCAGTCTGTTGCTGTGATATGCGCGCGGATTTCATCCGTGGCCAATTTCCGCGACGGTGGTTTCAGGCGGACATGCTGAATAGGGTTGCTGGTCAGCTCGGGTCCGATCAATTGCTCGACCACATCCAGAAGCGGGGCGGCGGTCAGCATGTCGAACACGGCAGGTCCGATGTGAAAGGGCGTCTCCGCCTGAATGCGATCCCCGGGCAGCGAAATGTCCATTGGCTGAAAATAATCGCACCCAGCCTCATACGCGGCCAGCAACTTGCCCCAGAAATCCAGACCGTCAGGTTTGGGCACGCGCCCTTGCGCCACCCATTCGGCATAGAGCCCGTCCAGAAGCGTCGTGTATTCTGCGACCACCCTGTCCAGAATGTCCTGCGGAATGACATCGGGCACAACCAGATAGCCATCTGAATTGAAGCTGGAGATTTGGGTCGGCGTCAGCATTGGTCTTTCCTCACAACAACAACGCGATGATATTGGGCCAGATCAGCAGCACCGAAAGGGCCAGAATCTGAATGCCGATAAAGGGCAGGAAGCCACGGAAAATGTCCGTCAGGCTGATATGCGGAGGCGCGACGGATTTAAGGTAGAACGCAGCCGGACCGAAGGGCGGCGACAGGAAGCTGACCTGCATGTTCATACAGAACACAACGCCGAACCAGATGGCCACATGGCTGGGCTGCAGCTGCCCGATCAGACCGATTTCCTCGATCGGCAGGCGCAGAACGATGGGCAGGAAGACCGGAATGATCAGAAGAACGATCCCGACCCAGTCCATGAACGCGCCCATGAACAGCAGGATCAGCATCATCACAAGGATGACCAGCATGGTCGGGAGATCCTGACCCACGATCAGGTCAGCCACGTATTGCGGCCCGCCCGCGATGGTATAAGCCCCGGCCAGCGATGCTGCGCCGATGGTCACCCAGATGATCGTTCCGGTAGATTTGAGTGTACGCATCAGGCTGTCCCAGACCAGCTCGAACGACCCTTCGCCGCGCAGGATGGCGATGATCAGAACCGCAAATGCACCCATCCCGGCTGCTTCGGTGATGCCGGTGATCCCTCCGTAGATCGAGCCCAGAACAACACCGATCACAACCAGTGGCGCGACAAGCCCTTTGCCCATGTGCCAGCCGGTTCTTGCACGTTCCTTGCCGAACACGAAAAAGATCAAAAGCAGCGCCACGATGGTGATGCCTGCAAACCAGGGCAGGTAGTCCGCTGTGCCAAATCGCGCGGGCTCTCCCTGGCTGGCCGCGTTGGAACCTGACAGTTCGAAAAACGCGGCGCGGATGAATAGCGTGGTGGAAAAGCCCGCAACGACGATGCTGAGGAACGCGGCAAAGAGCTTGCGTTTCTCGGCTGGCTCGGGGTCATTCGGATCAGGTTCGGGCAGGGGCGCGTCATCAGGGTTCAGGCGGGTGCGGATGACGATGTAAAGAATGATCATCGACGCCAGCATGAAACCGGGAATGAAGGATGCAGTGAACAATGACTTGATCGAGGTTTCGGTGATCAGCCCGTAGATAATCAGAACAATGGAAGGCGGGATCATCGTACCTAGCGAACCTGATGCGCAGATCACGCCGATCGCGAGGTTCTGGTTATACCCAAGCCGCAACATCTGGGGCAGGGCGATCAGACCCAAAAGCACAACCTCGCCCCCGATAATGCCGGACATGGCGGCCATGATGACCGCCATGATCGACGTGACAATCGCAATGCCCCCCCGTGTACGCGACAACCAGATGTTCAGCGACGAATACATGTCCTTGGCGATGCCAGAACGCTCCAGCAGCGAGGCCATGAAGATGAAAAGTGGCACGGATATGAGCACATAGTCCGTTAAGAGCCCGTATATTTTCTGCGCAAGGATATAGAGCGGCCCGGTGCCGGGGCGTCCGGTCAGAATGCCATCTCCGAACGAGAGCGGATTGACCAGCAAGTTTGGCTCGAACTTAAGAACAAGCACCAGCACCGCCAGCGAAGCTGAAGCGAGGCCCAGCGGCATACCAATCGCCAGCAGCACGATCAGGGCGACCATCAGGATCAGTGAGATTGTTCCAATATCCATCAGTCTTGTCCCACCGCTTTTTTCAGCATTTCGATCTCTTCTTCATCCGGTTCATCCGTGTGTATCTCGGGTTCCTTGTTCCAGTCCGAGATCAGGTTCATGACCGCCTGAAACGCCACCAGCGTAATGACGATCAAGACCATCGGTTGCAGCGTCGCAGGTATCGGGGGATTGAAGGCCGAGCCGTAAAGTTCCCATTTATAAAGCTTGTTGACGAAGACCTGCTTGTAGCTGCCGTAGACCAGAAAGAAGGCAAACAGAACGATCAGAACGGTCGAGATCGTGTCAAACACCCGTTGCAGCCAACGCGGCACTACGTCGTAGAGCAGAAATATGCGGATATGGCTGCGTTGTTGCATGGCATAATAGCCGGACATCAAAAATACGAAGCTGGCAAACCACAGGGTCATTTCATTGGCCCATTCTGTTGGTTTCTCAAGAATGTAACGCATGAACACTTCGTAAAGCATGACGATCGTCATGATTGCGATCATCATCATTGTGACGCGGCCAATGAACAGGGCCATACGGTCAATGGCGCTGGTGCCGCCATATTCCATTGCCGCCGGACGCACCGTGCGGGCACCGGCAATGGCCAGGATTGGAGTCAGGATAAGCGCCAGTATGTCGAGATAATCCAGATGTCCGCCGAAAATGCCGTTTGCATTGGGTGTCAGGTCACTGCGCAGATAAATCTCCTCGACCTGAGATTTCAGAGAATCGGATGTGTAGGGCAGCCAATCCAGAAGAAACGCGGGCAGGTGCCAGACAACCCAGCTGGCTGTGCCGACAAAGGCCAGAGGTATAAGCCATTCAATCAATCCGCCTGTTGATTTCTGCATCTCTTGCCCCTTGCCGTTAGTCTTCGATCCGGAAGTGATCAATAAAGTCCCGGTCGGGTTCCACCCCGAGGCCCGGACCCGTTGGAATTGCGACGCGGCCCGCATTGGCCTTGACCTGGCCCTGGATATCCAGCGGATCGGTCAGCAAATCGTCGCGAAACTTGTTGTCTGTCGTGTCGAATTCCAGCATCGGCTCCCACGGGTGCAGTCCGCCCGGAATGGCGGGCATCGCAGCAAGCAGTTGCAGGTTCGTCGCAACAGCAATGGCGCTGCCCCAGACGTGGTTGATGACCGGCGTGAAATGCGCGTGGCACAGCGACAGCACGCGCAGATATTCCGAAACTCCGCCCAGCGCACAGACCTCGGGCTGCGCAATATCCAAACCCCGATGCTCCAGAAGGTTGCGCCAGGCCCAGCGGTTATAGACGGCCTCGCCCCCCGCAATGTTGGTTTTCAATCCCTTGCGCAGTTCGCGGTATCCATCGGTATCTTCGGGCGCGATGGGTTCTTCGAACCAATACGCTCCAAGCTCGTCCAGCGCATGACCCACATAGAAAGCATCCGACGTGGTATAGGCGTGGTTGGCATCGACCATAAAGCGATAGTCATCGCCCACACCGCGCCGCACCGCCTGACACAGCTTAACGTCTGGTTCGGGTCCAAAGCCGGTCTTCATCTTGGTCGCGACAAAACCCATCTGTTTGATGGCGGCTGCTTCGTCAGTGAACCGCCGCGCCAGATCATTCACAGGCTCATCGCGCAGCATCATTCCATAGCCGTAACATGGCACCGAGGTCCGATGCGCCCCGCCAATCAGCTTGTGCAGGGGCAGGCCCGCGACCTTGCCCGCGATGTCCCACAGGGCGATATCGACACCGGACAAGGCCTGTATCGGCATTCCGCCTTGCCCATGATCTCGCAGAAGGTTGTAGACCTTGTGCCAGATCACGTCGCGGTCCAGCGGGTCCGCGCCCAGCACCATGGGCTGAATGACCTGCTCAACGATGGATCTGTTGGCAATGGCAACGTTGCCGGGGCCAAAACACTCGCCCCATCCGGTGACGCCTTCATCGGTCTGCACTTCGACCAGATGCGCGGTCCGCTTGTCGTAATACTGCTGAGAATATCCCAAAACCTCGGGCATGTCGTACAGCAGGACGTGACTGATGATTTTGGTGATTTTCATAAAACAAAGGGGCCTGAGATGCGTTCGGAAAGGCCACCGGGGCAGCCTTTCCGACAGGTTGTCTCAGCGAAACGCCGGTTATTTCATCGCGCCCAGATCTTGCAGGAACGCGATGTGGCTTTCCAGCAGCGCCTTTGCTTCCGGAGTGGTGGCAAACTCGGTCCAGCCAACCTGTACGGCATCACGGTATGCGGCCAAGTCTTCCGGCGACCATTCATACAGCTGGATGCCCTTGGCGCGCAGGTCCTTGGCGGTCTGTGCGTTCTGGACTTCGTTGATGGTTGCGTTGTGCAGCGCCAGGCTGTCCATTGCGACCTCGATGATCTTGCGGTGATGCGCAGGCATGGACTCCCAGACATCCTTGCGGCAGGCCAGATGGTCGGCGGGCATCGAGTGGAAGCCGGGGAAATTGGTGTGACCCGCGATCTCGTACAGACCCAGACCCACATTGTTGGTCAGGTTTGCAGCATCCGCACCGTCAATAATGCCGGTTTCAAGCGCGGTGAAGATTTCGTTGAAATCCATCACGATGGGCGAGGCCCCAAGTTCGGCAAAGACTTTCGTGGCAAGGCCCGGGGGCGACCGGAATTTCCAGTCCTTGAAGTCTCCGACGGTCGCGATTGGCTTGGTCGAGGACAGCGATTCAGGACCCGGAATCCACCAGCCGATGAACTCCATGTCATAGCCGTTATACAGCTCGTTCAGAGCATCGCGGCCGCCGCCGTGCAACAGCCATGCCATTTGCTGATAGGGGTTCTGATAACCGCCCAGAAGGTCGCCAGCGAACTGGAACGCAGGGTTCTTCCCGGTCTGGTAGCCACCCCCGGTCATGTCGCAATCCAGGATACCCGTCGCCGCCGCGTCGAATGTTTCCACCGATTTGACGACGGACGAAGAATAGAACATCTCGACTTCGATCTCGCCATTGGACATCTCGGTGATGTCCTCGATGAACTTGGCCGCCATCTTGCCGGACAGCTGTTCCGGAGAGAAATGGGTTTGAATGCGCAGTTTCGTTGTTTCGGCCGCCGCGAATGTCGCTGCCATAGTCGCTGCTACGGCCACGGCAGCCGCTGTCGTCAGTAATTTCATATTGTCCTCCCAGACGTTGATCGTGTGTGCTGAAGGTCTTGGTGCCTTCTCTTAAACGACGTGATTTGACGTTAGGACGCCGAATCGAATGCGACAAGTAAAATTTGAAATTACAGAAAATTTCGAGATTCTTGCCTAGAAACGATATTCGCGGTAGGAGAAAACCAAAGCAATGTTCAGGGCCCGCATTGAAATGACAAGCGATGTCGATATTTATCAGGACCTTAAGACACGATTGGTCTCAAATGGATTCGAGCATGGGGCCAAGCTCCGGGCCGAGGATTTGCGGAAGGAATATCACTGTTCGGCCAGCACGGTGCGCGAGGTTCTGTTCCGTCTTGCCGCCGTCGGCCTTGCCGATTTTCAGGAGCAGCGCGGGTTTCGCGTGCCGCAGCGCGCGCCTCAGAAACTGATCGAACTAACCCACCTGAGAATCCTTCTTGAGAGCGAGGGCACGGCGCTGTCCATCCGCAACGGCGGCGTCGATTGGGAGGCCCGGCTGACCGCGGCGCATCACAAGCTGAGCCATATCGAAAAGCGTATTCATGCCCAAAGCGACCCGAGCAACCTGGTGGATATCTGGTTTGCGTCGGAAAATGAATTCCACCAGACACTGATCTCGGCCTGTGGGTCAGACACGCTCAAGCAGATGCATGGACAGATTTATGCGCAGTTCCGGCAACAGTTGATGGTCGCTGACCGGAAGTTTGAGTTCATTTCCGACAACATCCAGCATCACGCCAACATTCTGGATGCCGCACTGTCTGGCGACGAGCAATTGACCCGTCAGAAAATCCACGACCACCTGAAACGGCATCTGACCGGAAAAACCTTGGAGGTCAGCGCGCCAAGTCCTGTTCCAGATACAGCCGGATAATCTCTTCAAAACTCTGTTCCGCCTGAAAACCCAAAGAGCGCGCGCGTTGGGGGCTAAAATCACGCGGCCAGCCGGCGACGATCTTCGCAATCTGTGGGTCCGGTTGCGGTTTGATCAGATCGACCACCTCCTGCCCGGCGACTGTGCGAAGTGCTTCGATCTGTTCGGCGACAGTACAGCTGAGGCCGGGCATGTTCAGTGCCCGGCGACCTTCAAGCCGTTCGGTGTCCAAGGTTGCGGCGTGGGTCATGAACCCGGCGGCGGACCAAGGGCTTGCGTGCCAGTGGCGCACTGTGTCCGGTACGGGCAGGATCGCTTCCTGACCGTTCAACGGTTCGCGTATGATACCGGAAAAGAAGGACGAGGCGGCGAGGTTGGCCTTGCCCGGACGCACGCAAAGGGTTGGGAGACGGAGCGATATCCCGTCGATAAACCCTTTGCGGCTGAAGTCTGTGATCATCAGCTCGCTGGCAGCTTTCTGCGCCCCGTAGCTGGTCAGAGGTGCCGACAGGAACGCATCGTCAATCTGGTCCGGATAGGGTCCGCCGAACACGGCAATGGACGAGGCGAAGACCAAGCGCGGGCAGTATGAACCGCCCGAGTCCTCGTGTTCATCTTTCAGTGCATTCAGAAACGTCCAGTTGGCCATCATGTTGACATCCCAGCCTAACGCAAATTCGTCTTCGGCCTGTCCCGAGACGATTGCAGCAAGGTGAAAGATCACATCCGGGCGAGTAGCAGCCAATGATTTTGCACTCTCGGGTGACGAGACGTTGCCAAAGACAGCGTTGTCCGAGTTGTGGTTTTCTGGAAAAGCCATATCGAACAGAGTCACCTCTGCGGCTGGTCCAAACGGTTTTTCGGACTGGATGCGAAGCGCGAGTTTCTGACCCAACATCCCGCCGCCACCGATGATCAGAATACGTGTCATGTCAGGTTGTTCCGATTTCTGAGCTCGAGATACAGGGCGGCATGATCGAGGTCCGCGCCATCCATTTCTTCGATCAGATATTCAAAACGGTCACGCACGGATTGAGTGGAGGGCAGTGCAAGTCCAAACGATGCGGCTTCGGCCAGAGTGTTGTCCAGATCCTTGAGCTGGAATTTCGACAAGCCGCCCGGCACGAAATTTCTTTCGGACATGCGTTCGCCGTGTTGTTGCAGAATGACGCTGTCGGCGAACCCGCCTTTGAGCGCTGCGCGCAGCGCTTCGGGGTCGGCACCACCTTGTTCCACCAGCAATGTGGCCTCGGCCACGGCCGAGATCGTCACGGCAACGATTGTCTGGTTCGCCAGCTTGCACAATTGTCCGGACCCGCTGGGCCCAACATGCACAGGGCGGCCCATGGCGGACAGGATATCTTTGACCTCTTCAACCACCTCGGCGTCACCCCCGGCCATGATTGCCAGCGTTCCAGCCTCGGCCCCTTTGGTTCCACCAGATACGGGGGCATCGATGTGGCGAATGCCTTTGGCGGCCAACAGCGCGGATTGCTCGCGCGCATGTTCGGGTTTGGCGCTGGACATGTCGATCCAGATCATTCCGGTTTCAAGAGCGGCTGCAAAGGCGGGATCTTCCAAAAGCGCCTGCGTGGCGTAGCCGTCCGAAAGCATCGTGATGATGATCTGCGCGCCATTTATGGCATCTGCGGCCGAGGGCGCGGTCGCTGCGCCCAGATCGACAAGCGGTTGCGCTTTGCTGGCGCTGCGGTTCCATACTGTCAAAGGGTGCCCCGCGCTTAGCAAATTGCGGGCCATGGGGGCACCCATCAACCCGGTCCCGATCAGTGTAATTCGGCGGTTCCTGCTCATGCCAAGTGGTCCTTCCTGAATGAGTATGCGTCGTGCAGATGTTCATATAGAGGCGATTTTGAGCCTGTCACGCGGTCCCAAAGCATATCAGCGCGCACCGTGGATTTATCATGCCAAAGTTGATTCGAGACTGTAATCTCGAAAATAAGTCAATTTTCGAGATTGACCCTCTGGCCCGATAGCGCGAGGTTAGCGGGGAATTTTCACTTACCATCGACGGGACGAGCCTGGCTCATGGCACATAAAATAACCAAGGATCAGTTGCGGTCGCGCAAATGGTTCATGAACTCCGACAATCTGGAAATGACAGCGCTTTATCTTGAGCGTTACCTGAACTACGGCCTGACGCGCGAAGAACTGCAGTCGGGTAAGCCGATCATCGGCATAGCACAGACCGGCAGCGATCTGAGCCCGTGCAACCGGCATCATATTGAATTGTCGAAGCGTGTGCGTGACGGCATTATCGCCGCCGGGGGCACCTGTATCGAGATTCCGGTGCATCCGATCCAGGAAACCGGCAAGCGGCCCACCGCGTCGCTGGATCGCAACCTTGCATACCTTTCGTTGGTCGAAAGCCTGTTCGGGTATCCGTTGGATGGCGTGGTTCTGAACATCGGCTGTGACAAGACCACTCCGGCCTTGTTGATGGCGGCAGCAACGGTGAACATACCGGCAATTGCCCTGTCAGTCGGACCTATGCTGAATGGCTGGTGGAAGGGCGAGCGTGCGGGGTCCGGCACCGTAATCTGGCAGGCCCGCGAGGATCTGGCGGCTGACAAGATTGATACCAACGAGTTCATGGAAATCGCGGCGGCTGCGGCCCCGTCGGTTGGCTATTGCAACACGATGGGCACTGCGACGACGATGAACTCGCTGGCCGAGGCGCTGGGGATGCAACTGCCCGGATCAGCTGCGATTCCTGCGCCATATCGGGAGCGCGGGCAAATCAGCTATGAAACGGGCAAGCGCATTGTCGAAATGGTTTGGGAAGATTTGCGCCCAAGTGACGTGATGACGCGCGCTGCGTTTGAAAACGCCATTGTCATCAACTCGGCCATCGGCGGATCGACCAATGCGCCGATCCATCTGAACGCGGTTGCACGCCATCTGGGCGTGCCACTGAACAATGATGACTGGCAGGCTTTGGGGCATGAAATTCCGCTGTTGGTGAATATGCAGCCCGCCGGGAAATACCTGGGCGAAGATTATCAGCAGGCCGGGGGTGTTCCTGCCGTCGTCGGTGAGCTGATCGCGGGTGGTTTGCTGCCGCATCCCGACGCGCCAACGGTCAACGGTCGGACCATGGGTGAAAACTGCACGGCCCGGCGGACGTTGAACGAAGACGTGATCAAACCCGCCGGAGAACCGGTGAAAATGCAGGCGGGGTTCATCAACCTGTCGGGGAACCTGTTCGAAAGCGCGATCATGAAAACCTCGGTAATTTCGCCCGCGTTCCGCGAGGCCTATTTGTCGAACCCCGATGACCCTGACGCGTTCGAAGGCCGGGCCGTTGTGTTTGACGGGCCAGAAGACTTCCATCACCGGATTGATGACCCGTCGGAAAACATTGATGAAAATTGCATTCTGATTATGCGTGGCGCCGGTCCGAAAGGCTATCCCGGTGCGGCAGAAGTGGTGAATATGCGCCCGCCGTCCTACCTGATCAAGAAGGGCGTCGAAGCTCTTCCCTGCATTGGTGACGGTCGGCAATCGGGTACGTCAGGCAGCCCTTCAATCCTCAACGCGTCACCCGAAGCGGCAGAGGGCGGCGGGCTGGCGTTGGTCCAGACGGGCGATCGGTTGCGTATCGATCTGGGTAAGGGCACGGCGGATATGCTGGTGTCACTCGACGACCTGAACACGCGCGCCCGCGCTCTTGAGGCGGCAGGCGGCTATGACGTGCCGCCCAATCAGTCGCCGTGGCAAGAGATTTTCCGTGAAAAAGTTGATCGGCTTGATCGGGGCATGACCCTGAAAGGGGCCGATGAATATAAGGATATTGCTCGGCAATACCTGCCTCGAGACAATCACTGACAGGACCCCAATATGAAACTTGTTCGTTACGGTGAGGCGGGCGCCGAAAAACCCGCTTTGCTTGATGATGCCGGCCTGCTGCGGGACCTTTCGGACCATGTGGCCGATATTACCGGGGATGTGCTTGGCGACGCGAGTCTGGATACCCTGCGTGCACTTGATCCCGCCAGTCTTCCCATTGTCGAAGGAAAGCCCCGGATTGGGGCGTGCGTCGGGAATATCGGCAAATTCCTGTGCATCGGTCTGAACTACTCGGACCATGCCGCGGAAACCGGCGCCGCGATACCTGAACACCCGATCCTGTTCTTCAAGGCAAATTCCGCCATTGTCGGGCCTTACGATGACGTGATCATGCCGCGCGGCTCGACTCGTACCGATTGGGAATGTGAGCTGGGTGTGGTGATCGGCAAGTCGGCCAAATACGTCTCGAAAGAGGACGCTTTGGAACATGTTGCCGGGTACTGCATCGTCAATGATGTCTCTGAGCGGAACTTTCAGAAACACCTGTCCGGTCAATGGACCAAAGGAAAATCCTGCGACACCTACGGACCGACCGGCCCTTGGCTGGTGACCCGGGACGAGGTCGGCGATCCCCAGAACCTGAGTATGGAGCTGGATGTGAACGGCACGCGGATGCAGACCGGCAATACGGCAACGATGATCTTTACCGTGGCCGAGATCATTGAACATCTGAGCCATTTGTTCACCTTGCACCCCGGTGATGTGATTACGACCGGAACACCTCCGGGCGTTGGGCTGGGCATCAAGCCCAACCCGGTTTTCCTGAAGAAAGGGGATGTGATGGATTTGCGAATTGAAGGGCTGGGTCATCAACGGCAAGTGGTCGGTCAGGATGGTTGATCTGCTGCAGATCGGTAATATTACCGACCCGATGCGCGCGCGTTTGACCGACGCGTTCACCATTCACCAACTGGATGACTACGATCCTGCGGCGATCACGCATGTCGTGACCAACGGCCATGCCGGAGTGCCACCCGAGGTGATGGCGGCGCTGACCAATCTGAAAATGATCAGCGTCTACGGCGTGGGGTATGACGCGGTGGACGCCACCGAGGCGGCCAGACGCGGGATCAAAGTAACGCATACGCCCAACGTGTTGAATCAGGAGGTCGCGACCACCGCTGTTCTGCTGATGCTGGCCTGTTACCGAGAGCTGGTCCGCGATGACGCTTATGTCCGGGCCGGTCATTGGGAATCCGAAGGCAACGCGCCTTTGACCCGCACGGCGGATAACCAGAAAGTCGGCATTCTTGGACTGGGCCGGATCGGTCAGGCAATTGCGGGAAAGCTGGCACCCTGGAATGCCGAGATCGTATATCACTCACGATCTCGGAAAGATGTGGAATATCAGTATTTTGCTGACCTGACTGAAATGGCGGATTACGTTGATACGTTGATCTGCATCACGCCGGGCGGGCCATCGACCAACAAGATCGTCAATGCCGAGGTGTTGAAGGCGCTTGGGCCAAACGGAACACTGGTCAATGTCAGCCGCGGATCAGTGGTGGATGAGGCGGCTTTGATCCAGGCGTTGAAAGACGGAACGCTGGGCTGGGCCGGTCTTGATGTGTTCGAGGCGGAACCGGCGGTGCCGCAAGCCCTTCGGGATCTGCCCAACGTTACCTTGCTGCCGCATGTCGGCAGTGCCACTGTTGAAACCCGCGCTGCGATGGGAAATCTGACCGTGGACAACCTGTTGCAGCACCTCAAGGACGGCACGGTTCTGACCGCCGTTCCGGAATGCGCGGACCTGTAGAGGGCAGGCGACGTGATTGAGTTCATCGTCGCCGTGTTCTTTTTGCTGATTACCCCGGGACCGGGTGTTCTGACCACTGCGGGGATCGGCTCGGCCTTTGGCTATCGGGCCGGGTTTGGTTTTGTTGGCGGTCTGATGCTGGGCAGTTTTGTCAACATGATGCTTGTGGTTTCGGGCGTAGCTGCAGTGGCATTTGCGGTCCCTGTGCTTCGGTCCGTTTTGCTGTTCGCCTCGGCCCTGTATCTGGTCTATCTGGCGTGGCGCATTGCCAGTGCAGGGTCCCGGATCGGGTTTGCTCCTGCTCAAGCACCGTTGGGATTTCGCAACGGCTTGATGCTGCAATTCATCAACCCCAAAGCCTACGTGGTCAGTACCACGCTGTTTTCCGGCTTTGCCTTTATGCCGGACACACCAGCCTGGGAGGTCGTATTAAAGATCATTATTTTCAATGCAATCTGGCTGCCAGTTCATCTGATCTGGTTGGGTGCAGGCACGGCGCTAGGTCGACTGGACCTTGGCCTGAGGACGCAGCGCCTGATCAATATCGGTATGGCTGCGTCCTTGCTGATCGTTGTCGCCATCGCCGTGGTGTCGACGCTATGAGCCTTGCGCAAAAAACGTGGACAACACTGGCTGGCCTAGAGCGAGGCGGTGATCCCGCCATCCACACACAGGGTGCGGCCATTTACAAAGCTCGACGCCGCAGACGACAGAAAGATTGCCGCCCCGACCAGTCCCTCGACATCGCCCCAGCGGCCCGCAGGTGTGCGTTTGGCCAGACAGGCGCTGAACTCGGGGTCAGCCACGAGCGCGGCGTTCAGTTGCTCTGCGCCCGCGTTCAGCTTGCCTTCGTCCCGTCGGCTCCGAACGATTTCGGCCTCGGTGGTCAGGTCAAACATCTGAAGTTTCGTATCAAAAATCCCTTGGTTCATGGCACCAACTATCCGTATCTTTTGCGGGTCTGTAAGAGGAGAAAATGCAATGCTGACGAGCAATGTAGCGGTTGTCCTTCACGCAGCAATGGATTTGCGTCTGGAACCGTGCGACACACCCACACCCGGTGTCGGCGAGGTTCTGGTCGAGATGCAGGCGGGCGGGATCTGCGGCTCGGACCTGCATTACTACAACCATGGCGGATTTGGCACGATCAGGGTGAAAGAACCGATCGTTCTGGGTCATGAGGTGTCGGGCGTGGTGTCACAGCTCGGCGCCGGGGTCGAAGGACTGGAGCCCGGTCAATTGGTGGCCGTTTCGCCATCTCGTCCGTGCCAGACATGCGAATATTGCTTGCGCGGGCAGCCGAACCATTGCCTGAACATGCGATTTTACGGCAGCGCAATGCCATTCCCGCATATTCAGGGGGCGTTTCAGACGCGGTTGGTTGCTTCGGCCAGCCAGTGCATTCCCGCCGATGGGTTGAGCGCGGGACAGGCGGCGATGGCCGAACCGCTGGCAGTGTGCTTGCATGCGATCCGGCAGGCAGGAAATCTGGTTGGAAAAACGGTTCTGGTGACAGGTTGCGGCCCAATCGGCTGTCTGAGCATTCTGGCCGCAAGACGGGCAGGGGCTGCTCATATCGTCGCTACGGATTTGTCGGACTTCACTCTGGGCAAAGCCCGAACCAGCGGCGCGGATGAGACGATCAACGTGGCATCCCATGCGGAAGCTCTGACGCGGTATCAGGTCGAGAAAGGTCAGGTTGACGTGCATCTGGAATGTTCCGGCGCGGCGGCCGCGCTGAGCACCGGTGTCAGCTGTCTTCGACCCGGCGGTACTTTGGTTCAGCTAGGCATGGGCGGCGACATGACAGTGCCTTTGCAGATGATTACGGCCAAGGAAATCATCATGAAAGGATCGTTCCGGTTCCATCCGGAATTCGAGACGGCCGTGCAGATGATGCAACAGGGTCTGATCCAGGTGGATCACCTGATCTCGCACCGGTTCGATGTACCGGATGCCAAAACTGCGTTTGAAACGGCCGCAGACCGCACCTGCGCCATGAAAGTTTTGCTGAACTTTCAGGGGTCGGATACGGCATAAACAGGAAAGGACATACCAGTGAACAGATCCAGACCAGAGGCGGGGGCCGCAGTGACCCCGACAGAGTTCCCGCATGTTGACGGTGGTCACCAGCAGATCGGTGGAAACCGGGATCGGTGGAGCATGGTTTTTGTCTATCGCGGTCGCCATTGCCCGCGCTGCAAACGGTTCCTCGGCAAGCTCAATGCGCAACTGTCCGAGTGGACAGACAGGATGGACGTTCTGGTTGTCTCGACCGATCCTTTGGAAAAAGCACAGGCTGACCGGGCAGAGTTCGGCTGGTCCTTTGACCTGTGCTACGGAATGACCATCCCGCAAGCCCGCCAGCTTGGCCTGTATGTATCCGAGCCCCTGTCCGAGGCTGAAACAGACAGCCCCTTTGCCGAACCCGGTGCCTTTGCTATCCGCCCGGACGGATCGTTAATGCTGGTCGATATCTCAAACGGCCCCGCAGCGCGTCCTGACCTGGACGAGCTTTTGGACGGCATGATTTTCAACATCGACAATGACCGTCCGGTCCGGGGCACCGCTTGAAGGGTACGATATGAGCTTGATCGAATCCGTCGAGGCCCAACTGTTCAACGTCCCGCTGGCAGAGGTTCTGGTGGATGCCAAACACGGCGACCACACGTTTTTTCAGCTGATCACAGTGACCGTGCGCACCTCTGAAGGGGCGGAGGGGACCGGCTACACCTATACCGGAGGCAAGGGAGGTCACGCCATACTGGCGATGATCCGGCACGACCTGACACCCTTTCTGATCGGCAAGGACGCGCGCCATGTCGAAGACCTGTACGACCAGATGCAGTGGCATGTGCATTACGTCGCGCGCGGCGGGATCGCCTCATTCGCGATCTCGGCGGTGGACATCGCGCTTTGGGATATCCGGTGCAAATCCCAAGGTCAGCCCCTGTGGAAAGTGGCCGGTGGGGCGTCGGACCGGTGCAAGGCGTATGCGGGCGGGATCGACCTGAACTTCTCGTTGGAGAAACTGCTGGCGCAAACTCGGGGCTACCTGGACCGGGGTTTCAACGCGGTGAAAATCAAGGTAGGCCAGCCCGATCTGGCGGACGATCTGCAGCGCGCAAAGGCCGTGCGGGATATGTTGGGGCCGGACCGTTTTTTCATGGTTGATGCAAATTATTCGATGAGCGTTGATCAGGCCATCACAGCGGCGCGCGGTTTTGCTGAATGCGACATCCTTTGGTTCGAAGAGCCAACCATCCCTGACGATTATAAAGGGTATGGGCGCATCGCCACCGAATCCGGTGTGCCATTGGCGATGGGCGAAAACCTCCATACGATTCATGAGTTCGAATATGCGTTTGAGGATGCAAAACTCAGTTTCATTCAGCCGGATGCGTCCAATTGCGGTGGAATTACCGGATGGCTGCAGGTTGCGGCGCTCAGCCGGGGGCACGGTCTTCCTGTGTGCAGCCATGGCATGCAAGAGCTTCACGTCAGCCTTGTCTCGTCGCAGCAGAATGCCGGTTGGCTGGAAGTGCATTCGTTCCCGATCGATCAATACACCAAACGTCCGCTGGTGGTCGAAAACTGCCTTGCCGTGGCCCCGGACACGCCGGGCATTGGTGTGGAATTCGACTGGGACAAGCTGAATGCCGAACACGCAGAGATGACGTAATCAGCCGATTGTATCGCGCTGTGAAACGGTCTGCCGCTGACTGATTATCAGGCAGGGTCTTGGTGTGCATGCCCGCAAGTTAGCCGATTCAAAAGTTAATTTTCCGAAGGGATGAGATTTAGTTCACAGCGTGTTATGAGGAAAGTGTTAACAATACGAAAACAATTTTAAGATTCTGGGGGGAATCCATGTCAGATCCGAAACTGGTTGAAGATATTGTGCACGCTTTGGACGTGCCGGGTGGCAGTACCAAACGGCGGCCAGTCCACACCGTCGGCATCGGAGCGACCGGTCATTTCAAGGCCTCTGCGATTGCACAGGAATTCTGTACGGCGGCGCATTTTACCAAACAGGCGGAAACGGTTCCTGTTGCGGTGCGTTTCTCGAACGGAATGGGAGTTGTCGCCGAACATGACGGTTGGTCGGATGTGCGTGGCATGGCCGTGCGGTTCGATCTGGGCGCGGGCAAAAGCACGGACCTGATCGCCATGACCTTGCCGGTATTCTTTGCACCGGACCCAGAGAAATTTCTGGAATTCGCCCTGCATGCACGCCCTGCGCCCTGCGAAATCGAAAGCGCCTGGAGCAAGATACGCAGCTACCTGAAGCTGCAACTGCCTATGCCCGACCCGTATCCGGGGCAGGACGAGCGTCCCAACGAAGGCGCGACGGCTTTCGCCGACAAACACGCATGGGCGCAACCTGCGGTGCTGCAGGCCTCGATCATCGGCGCGCCGGTCAGCTATGTGCGCGCCTCCTATCACGCGGTGCACACTTTCATCGTCACCGCGCCGGATGGCACAGACCGATATGTGCGCTTTCACTGGGCCCCCATTGCAGGCGTGTTGCGCACAGACCCGGAAGAGCCGCCCGAGGACAAATACCTCAAGAAGGACCTCAAGGATCGGCTGTCCAAAGGGATCGAGCGGTTTTCGCTGATGATGACTATCGGTGAGACAGGCGATGATTTTGAAGACTCGACCAAGCAATGGCCGCCACACCGTAAGCGGGTGATGATGGGTACTCTGACGTTGGACAACGTTCCCGAAGATCAGGAGGCGCATAACGAAAAACTCAGCTTCAACCCGACCCACCTGACCGACGGGATCAGGCCGTCCGAGGATACGATTCTGCGAATACGCAGGGATGTATACGAGTTTTCAAGCAAACGGCGCGGGGGAATACCCTGCCCATTCAGTGGCACGGGGGGGACCGAAGAATGAGCAAGGAAAGCGGAAAGCTCAACGAGTATATCAACAGTCTTCCGGAACGGGGCTGGTTTCAGTTCCTGTCCAGATACGTCGTGGTGCCTTATTGGATTTGGCGTGATCCGAAACCCAAGCTGCCCGGCGGTCCCCGGATCACCACGCAGCCCAGCGACAGCACGCAACGGATGATGAACCTGTTGATGCCGCTGAAAGACCCGTCGCCCGTTGGACGGGCAAAGGCGGTCATGGCATTGGCGGCGAATGTTGACGAGGTGTTTGCAGGGCTCGACAATGTCGGTACCGTTCATTCGGCCCGGTTCCTGCTGATCGGCGACCATATCTGTATGATTTCGGTCTATGACGGTGATTTCAGCAATTATATCCGCGATTTTATCTCGACCATCGGCAGCGTTTTTGATGCCCTGATGCATTTGGTCGAGGGTGGCGAGAAACTGTATCCCTGCGAGGAAAATGTCGAAACCTTTATCGACTGGGTGCGCGATCATGACCTGTTTCAGGCGCCGGATTATGCCATTGATCTGTTTGGCGTTCAGGATGAACAAATCGGTCGCAAGCCAAACGATCCGCCGCACGAACTGATGGCTCTGCCGCGTGATCTGATCCTGCAGTTGCATGCAAACAAAAACATTTCACTCGGTGGCGGTTATCGCGGCTATCCGGGATATTCGGCGGCGCAAATTCGTCGCAAGTTGGGAGTGGGCTGGTGAACGAAGTTGTAAAAGACCCCGTATTCGATCCTGAAAAGATTCAGGGCAACATTCTGCGCGGATATACGAACAATCTGGTACGCCATATCGTTCTTGAGGTCACCGACCGCGCGGCTGCGCGACAGTTTCTGGCGGCGTCCGCGGATGGCACAAGCGACGATGTCCCGACCATTACCCGGTCCGCGAAGTGGAAGGTAAAACCTGAAGTTTGCTTTAACATCGGCATCACCTTTCAGGGCCTGCGCGCGTTAGGCGTGCCGGAAAGCGATTTGGCGACGTTTCCGCTGGAATTTGCTGATGGCATGGCTGAGAGGGCCGAAAAGCTGGGTGATTTCGGTGAAAGCGCACCGGAAAATTGGCCGGCACCGTTCGACAAGTCCGACAGGGTCCATATTATCGCCTCGGTCTATGCCAATGATGACGCAGGATTGGACACGACCGAGAAGATGGTTGCCAAGGCCTTCAATGTTCTCGGGGTGCGGAATGGTCGAAATCTACCGGAAGGCAAGGTGTTCTTCGGCTATCGTGACAGTATCTCTCAGCCAAAGTTCAAAGGCATCGTCGATCCTGAACAAACGCTGGTTGAAGAACCGCTGGATCCGCTGGGCACGGCGCTTTTGGGATATCAGACCCATTTCGAGGGGCTACGGTTCAGTATTCCGAGTCCCGAAGCTCTTGGTCTGTTTGGATCATTCAACGCTTTCAGAGTGTTGAAGCAGGATGTTCATGCGTTCGAGGACTATCTGACCGAAGCAGCAACCAAGCTGATGGATCATCCCCTGGTCGACAAGTTACTACCGCCCGGATGTGAAAAGGACGTCGGTGAAGGATTGGATCGACATGGCGCATTGCGCGAGGTTGTGGCGGCGCAAATGTGTGGGCGCTGGCGCAATGGCGTACCGTATGAGCTGTCACCCAATGCTCAATGGCCTGACGATCGTGTTTCGCTGACCAATTACGACTATACGCGTGAATCACGCTGCCCGGCGGGATCGCATATGCGTCGGGTCAATCCGCGCGGAGGGCCGATCGTACAACGCATCGCCAACCGGTCGCGTCGTCTGGTCAGACGTGGTATGTCCTATGGCCCCGATTTTGATCCCGCCGCAAAGCGCGACAACGAGGAACGCGGCTTGCTGGGCAACTTCATCGGTGCAAATTACGGCGCGCAGTTTGAGGCCGTAGTTTGTGACTGGCTGAACTTTGGCCTGCAAGACCCTGAGATCACAGGGACAAATGATCCTCTGTTGGGCGCGAACATTCCGGAAACCAGCATGTTCGAGATGACCATTGCCGGGTCCGAGGAACGTATTCGCCTCAGCAATTTCCCTCGGTTCGTCATCACCCGAGGTGGTGCGTATACCTTCCTGCCCAGTCTGGATGCGATCCGGTATCTGTCGAAACTGGGTGAGCAGGAAGAGGCTTCAGGCAGCTAACTCGGCAAGCGCGTCCTCGATCCGTGTCAGCATCGGGGACGTGCCTGTGGGCGCGATCAGATGATGCGCCCGGTTCAGGTGTTCCAGCGCCTTGGGCTTCTTTTTCTTCAGCTTGTAAAGAAGCCCAAGGATCATCTCGCCACGCGCGAAGTAGTGGCCTTGCGGGTCGAACTGAGGATTTTCGCGCGTCTTGTCGATCAACGCGACTATGCGCTTTTCCCCGTTCAGCATAACGCCCAGCAACGTCCGCAGGTTCCGCAGCAACACACCCAGCGAGGCATCTCCGTCGCCAGACAGGATTTGCAGGTAGACCTCGCTCAGGAACAGGCGGTTCCAGTCGGCGGCGGTAAAGGCGCCCTCGGCTTCACGCTGGGCGATTGTCGACTCGATTTGCTGCAGGCCTTCTCCCACGCGGCCTTCCATGGCAAGCGCCACACCCAGCATTGTCTGAGGGACGCCGGCAAAAAGAGTACTGCCCTTGGTGTGCATTAGATCGACATATTCCTGCACGTTTTCCCGGGCATCCGGCCTTTGCAACGGCACCAGCGCCGCAACGCGCGACGATTCCGCGATGGCCAGTTCGAACTCGGCGCGCGACAGATGCAGGGCCTCTTCTGACAGGTCAAAGGCGGCCTGATGATCGTCGGTCACCACCGCCACCAGTGCTTTCATCGCCGTGCCGTACCCAAGGGCGCGGGGGTCGTTCTTCTGTTCACCGACGGCCACCATACGTTCAGCGGTTTCGCGTGCCTTGACCACACGTCCACGGGTCAATTCGTTCCAGCCCACGGTTGCCAGATAGAAGTTCTGCAGATACGCGTCGTCAAACTTGGCCAATGCCTGTTCAACCTCGACCTTCTTAGCTTCGAATTCTGCGTTTGGCAGGGGCGCGCAATAGATTGACACCGATAGTTCGTTGACCATGGCATAGGCCACGGATTTCGGATCGCCCAGACGGTCCGCCATGGCCGTGAGCTCTTTTTGAACACGCAGCGCTTCGAGGAACTTGCTGTTGCAGACCAGGCAAGAAACATAGTGGTGCAGAAACAGCGCGTGGTCCTCGCTGTCTCCGATTTTGCCAAGGATGGGACGGATGCGCGGAGCCAACCCGATGGTGGTCATAACGTCCAGCGAGATATTGGAACACAGCGCGTAATTCGCCAGAAAACCGGCAAAGGCAGTATCGCTGGCACAGCTAGGGTCCTTTTCATACAGATCCATCGCTGCTGCGAAATACTGGTTGGCCTGATCGTGCGAGAACACCCCAAGGCTTTTGGCCCCGGCAAGCGCGGCGTATTCGAACGCCTTGTCTGTGCGCTCGGTCCGCGCATAGTGATGCGCCAGAGTTTCCGCCGCCTCGGGCAGGCGGTTGGCGTTGCGCTGTTCCAACGCGGTGGCAATGGCCAGATGAAGCTCGGTTTTGCGTGCGCTGACAAGGCTTTGATATACCGCGTCGCGCAGCAGAACGTGCTTGAACATGTAATCCGACGAGTTGGCCTTGCGGTACACGATATCGTGCGCCTGCAGCCTTTGCAGCGCCGCACCAATCTCGTCCGGGCTGGAGGCGACCAGAGACAGCAGACCGGGATCAAACCCGCGACCAATGGCCGAGGCCGCCTGTAACAGAAACCGATCCTCGGGTTGCAACTGCTCGATCCGCGCCAGCAGCAGGCTTTGCATACTGGCAGGCAAACCTTGATCCTGCGGGCTGGTGTCGAACAGTACATGGCCCGATTCCACGCGCAATGCGCCTTGTTCGATCAGAAAGCTCAGGACTTCTTCGGCGAAAAGGGGGTTGCCTCCGGCGCGTTCACTAACCTGTCGGACCAGTTCATCGGGCAAAGAGCTGACACCCAATCTGGTCGAGGCCAATTGGCGGAAATCCGTTTCGTCCAGGGGTTTCAGCGCCAAGGTGATCGCGGCCCGGCTGCCCAGCCATCCGGGCGCATATTCGGGCCGCCTTGTGTGCAGGATAAGCAGGTTCGCGGTATCATCTTCATCAATCAGCGCCTGCATCATCTCGGCTGATGCACCGTCGATCCAGTGAATATCCTCGACCAGCAAAATCACTTTGGTGCGTTTGCATTGGGCCTTGAGTAGAGCAGGCAATAAATCCCGTGTCCTCAAACCGATCAGAACACCGTCTAGGCCATCCAGCGATCCTTTTGGTGGTTTCTGACCCAAAAGGTTCATCAAAAGCCCGATATTCTCGGGCGTTTCAAGATCGGATCGAGCCAAACCGGCCCGTAGTTTTTCAGCGATTTCATCCGGTTCGTCCTCGTCATAAATGTTGAACGAGTTCCGGATCACCTCGAGAAACGGCATGAAGGGCATTTGCTGCCCATCGGCGGTGCAGTGGCCGCGGTAAATGATTGTCTCGGCTGTTTTCACCCGGCCCAGAAATTCATGTACCAGGCGGGTTTTGCCGAGGCCCGGTTCGGCGACCAGATCGACGACCCGCATGCTTTCATGGCAGTTCTCAAGCGCCTGGGTCAGAGCGGTCAGTTCATCATCGCGTCCAACATACTGACTGAGCCCCCTCGCGAGGGACGCATCGAACCGTGATGCCCCGGCGTGAATGGCCTCAAGCAACCACAGCTTTTGTTCGCGGGGGACACCCTTGATCTTGTGTTCGCCGTCAAAGCTGAGATCCACAAGCCATTCCACAAGCCGTCGGGTCGCATCGCAGATCAGAGTTCGCCCTTCGGGGGCCAAATCCTGAATGCGCGAGGCCAGATTGACGGTGTTGCCCACGGCGGTCATCTCGGCCCCTTCGCCTTCGACTTTCGCCATAACGACCGAGCCAGAGCTGACCCCGACCCGCATTACGGGCCGGACGCCAAAGCGGGATTCGATATTGTCGCCTGCGTCTTCGAAGGCTGTGTGTATGGCCATACCGGCCCGGCAGGCACGCAGGGCCGCGTCTTCCAATGCTTCGGGAATGCCAAAGACGGCCATGATGCTGTCCCCGGCAAAGCCGCGCACCACGCCGCCATGGTCTTCGACGATGCCTTTGAGCATTTCATAGATCATGCGCGTAAACTGAACGGTCTTTTCACCGCCCAGGCTGTCTACAATCGCGGTATACCCAACCATATCGGTGAACAGCACCGATACCAGGCGACGTTCGCCCAAATGCGTCGACGACGACACCGAATTTTCAGCAGCCTTTGCCATGGTACGACTTGCTTAACACAACTAAAATTGAATCGGCTAGCGCCTGACGTGAGGTTAACGCAACCGGAATCGCCGCATCACACCTTAGGGCTGTGCTAAAGTGTAAGGCATTCAATTTAAAGTATTAGATCGACGTCTAAGCCGTGAAATTCAACTTCAGCCCCGGGCGCGGCCACTTTGTCTTGTAGATCTTTCCAGTACCCGAGGCTGTGATCCAGACGTCATCCATGTCCGCACCACCAAAGCACAGGTTGGTTGTCATCGGGTCGGGGACCTGTAGATGTTCAGTGCTTCCATCAGCACTGAAGACGGTAATACCTCCGGTGAACAAGGTCGCGACACAGACACGCCCGTCGGCCTCGACCTTGAGGCTGTCGAGCCACTGGAAACCGTTCAGGGTTTGCACGACGTTTCCGGGGGTTCCCGGCAATGCGCCGGGTTTCAGCTTGCCGGGCCCTTCGATATCCATAACCCAGAGGCGGCCAAAAACAGTGTCGGACACGAACAGCTTTGTGCCGTCGGGCGACAACCCGATGCCGTTCGCCGTCGGAACTGTGGCCGCGTGGATCAGCTTTTTTCCGTCGATGGTGGCGTAAAAAACGGCTCCGAACTCACTGCTTTCGGCATGTTGCATGCCAGTATCGGTGAACCAGAAGCCACCTTCTTTGTCGAAAACGATATCATCGGGTGATATCAAGCACTTGCCTTTGTATTTGTAATAAAGATCCGTGACCTCGCCGGTTTTTAAATCGACACGCTGGATTGATCCGCCGATATAGTTTGGCCGGTCAGACGACGGGACGGTGATTTTAAGATTTGGCTCTTGGACAAAAGTGTAGACCCCGCCATTGTTGCACACATAGGCCGCGCCATCGGGCCCAATGGCAGTTCCGTTTGGGCCACCCGGGAGATCCGCCACCTTGATCAGAGATTGGTCGGGCATCAATCGCATCAGGGTTTCGTTCTTGATATCGACATATAGAACCGAGCCATCGTTCATTGCCACGGGACCCTCGGGGAATCCCAGACCGCTTGCGACTTCTTCCAACTGTAGTGCCATTGAACTCTCCCTTCGGCGTGTGCCGGTTCTATAGTTTCAAGAATAATTAGGATATTAAGGACTGTCTTGCGTCAAAAATGAAGCGGCCTTGCGGCTTTGGGATCAGGTTAACCAGTAGAGTTCACTCGGGCAACAGCGCTGTTTTTCGTGTAATAATGATGAATTGCAAGGTGTTAAACGTTACTCTTTACGTATGTCAAAGCCAGCGCATGGCGTTCTTTGCCACGCAAGTATTTTGAGCGTGGTGCGGATTTTTCCTTTTCAGGCCCGAATTCCTGTACCACAACATAACAGATGTCCCGATTTCATTAGCGCATTGGAGTAGCCATGACATTTAAACTTGTTTCCTGTGATGGGGGCGGAATTCGGGGCTATCTGACATGCCTTATCCTCCAGGGATTGCATGAAGAGACCGGGTTTCTGGACAGTGCGAACGGATTCGCCGGGACGTCGACGGGCGGTCTGATTTCCGTGGTGCTGGCTGATGGCCGGACGCAGGGTAAAAACATGTCGGATTTGGTGAAAGAACTCATTTCGCTTTACCACGACAAAGCCGAACAGATTTTTCTGGAAAACGAGCGTTCTCTGTTCGACAAGGCGCTGGATGAGGTGCTCAAACGGTTTCATCTGACCGGCGGCCCGGGTGTCACCGCCGCGCAGTTTTCCTCAGCTGGGCTGGAGAAGATCGGCTATGAACTGGTCGGGGACCGCACCATCGGGTCCATTTCCAAAGATATCATACTGGCCGTGACTACGGTTTGCCTTCATCTGAATGACAAGGTGGGATGGGCACCTTTTACGATGACAAATCAGATGGTTACCGAAGGCCCCTGGATCGATATGAGCGATATCAAGCTGCTGGATGTGGCGATGGCAACCTCAGCGGCGCCGACCTATTTCCCGCCGCACCGGATCGAATCTTCCGGTCGCGATTACGGGTATTTTGCGGATGGCGGTATGTTCGCCAACAACCCGGTTCTGAATGGGATCAACATCGCGGTGGCCACGCAGAAAGGGGTACATCTGGATAATATTCAGGTGGCCTCGGTCGGGACGGGCCGCCAGCCCACCGCCATTGCAGAGGATACATTCAAGACGCCCGAAGACTGGGGTCTTCTGAAATGGTTCGGCGTCACCTCTGACGTGCCGACTGGCGCGCTTTTGGAACTTGGCCTGTCGACATCCGCCGAGAACCAGTTCTGGATTGCCCATCTGGTGCTGAAGGATCAGCTGGCCCGTCTTGACCCTCCGTTGTCAAAAACAGTCGGGCTGGCAAAGATCGAGCCACGGAGCTTTACCCTGATGGACGAAGCTTACGAGATCGCGCGCAATAGTAAGGAATGGACGCGTACGGTCGAGATGTTGCGCACCTGGTAGGTCGCGGTCGGTCAGCATGATTCAAGGAACCAACAGACGCTGAAACGCGTCTGTTGCGATCAGTCGTCCTGTGCAACCAGCCCTAATCCCCGCAGGTAAATGCCGATACCGGATTCCAGCAGGTCTTCGGGCGGGAAGGGCGACGTCGCACCGGTGTTGCGGGCATATAGTTCTACCACACCATGGCTCATGGCCCAGATATGGGCGCTGAACATGGATGCCGGTGGGCGTTTTTCCGGCGGGATATGCTGCGACAGGTCCGAGGCCGCTTTCTCAAGAACCTGCTTGGCGCGGTTGGCGGCCAGGGCGAGTTCGGGCGTACGGTTCACCGAGATACCACTTTCGAACATCGCGATGTAATGCCCGGGATGCTTGCGCGCGAAGGCCAGATAGGCCCGACCCGTCGCTTCGAACGCCGCAAGGGCCGAGGGTTGGCCCTTGTCATAGGCATATTGCATCAGATCAGCGAACATCTCGAAACCCTGTCGCGCAGCCTCGGCAATCAGGTCCTCGCGCCCGTGATAATGGCGATAGACAGCCGCTGGCGTGACACCAGCGGTTTTGGCTGCTTCTGACAGGGTGAACCCCGTTGGCCCTTTTTCTTCGATCAAAGACAGCGCAGCTTCGATCAACGCCTGCTTCAGATTTCCATGGTGATAGCCGCGCTTGGTCATGCAGGTCTCGGGCCCGTTTGATGATCTGATCGGGGACGAGCTAGACAGTACGTTTCGGTCACCCTACGCATCCCAAATATCCGGCCCGCCGCAGATTTCAGGGTCAGGCTGCCCAACCGCCTTGGCGTCTTTCTCGTCATAATCCACGGCGCTTAGAACCGTGCGGATCGCGGCCAGACGGGCCCGTTTCTTGTCGTCTGAACGCACGATTGTCCAAGGACATAAATCGGTATGCGTACGGGTCAGGGTTTCGTGGATCGAGTCGGTATACTCGTCCCACTTATGCAACCCAGCAACATCAATCGGGCTGAGCTTCCACTGTTTCAGCGGATCGGTCTCGCGCGCCAGAAAGCGGTTCAATTGTTCTGCCCGACCAACGTTGAGCCAAAATTTGAAAAGCAGGATTCCGTCATTTA
Organism: Ruegeria sp. K11; assembly: GCF_056531905.1. Classification (NCBI taxonomy): domain Bacteria; kingdom Pseudomonadati; phylum Pseudomonadota; class Alphaproteobacteria; order Rhodobacterales; family Roseobacteraceae; genus Ruegeria; species Ruegeria sp. K11. The sequence continues at coordinate 24,295 of NZ_JBQFMP010000003.1, read as the reverse complement.
CAAACCCGGTTTCCAAAGGCAGAACCTGACGAAAAAAACGCTCACGTTCCTTTGTGGTGCAAAAGCCAAAGACATTTTCGACAACGCCCCGATTGTACCAGCTGCGATCAAAAAACACGACTTCGCCCGCCGAAGGCAGATGCTGTATGTATCGCTGGAAGTACCATTGGCTGCTTTCCGCATCCGACGGTTTGCTCAGCGCGACATTGCGCGCGCCCCTTGGGTTCAGGTTTTCCCGAAAGCGTTTGATCGTGCCACCTTTTCCGGCGGCATCCCGGCCTTCGAACAGAATTGCAACCCGTTTGCCCGAGGCTTTGACCCAGGACTGCATCTTGACCAGTTCGATCTGCAGCGCCTCCATCTGCGCCAGATAGTCCTTGGTCTTCATCTTATCGGAATAGGGATATGAAGGATTTAGGATTTCGCCTTTCTTGGCATCTTCAATCGCGGTTCGGATCGCTTTGGGCGCGTCCTTCTGAAAGTAGGCCTCAATCGCGCCTTTTTCTGAACGGGTCATGTCCGGCCTCGTCATAAAATCCATAACTTACTATGGATTACCGATGGGTTTAACGCAAACCCGCGCGTTCGGCGGCGCGTTGGATGGCCGCTGCGACCTCGGGGGCCGCCACGACCTGTGGCATATGCCCGATCCCGTCCAACTCGATCAGCTCGGCGCCCTGAATTTGTTCCAGTAGCTTGGGCACATGCCAGTCCAGTTTGACAGTCGTATCCGCATTTCCGAAAACGATCTCGGTCGGCACTGAAATTTCGCTGTACCGTGGTTGCAGTTCGGTCACTTCGTCCAGCAGGTTGGCCCGCTGCTTGGCGTTGGCGTGCATGGAGGCGCGTCGCATGGTCAGACCCGGTCCGAAATGTTCGGAATAACCTTCAGGCGCCCTTTGCGGGGCAAACACGCGGTCCAAAGCCTTGTCCACGTACCAATCCGGTACAAACGCGCCAATCAGGGGCAGGGCGAAGGCGTTGCCGGCGCCCGTTGATGCAATGGAATTGAACCCGTCCAGCGGGGTCTCCCAGGGGATCGCCGCTGGTGCGATAAGCACCAGGGCCGAGATATTGTCGGGTCGCGTCACGGCCCAGGCCAGAGACACCGAACCACCGTAACTCTGACCGGCTACAATCGGCTTGTCAGCCCCAAGCTGGGCTGCTGCCTTCTGCAGAATGTCTGCTTGTTCGACAATAGTTTCGCCCTCGGGGTTGAAGCTTTCGGAATAGCCCAAACCGGGGCGGTCGAAGACGATCACCCGGAAATTCTCGGCGAGTATCGGAGCCAGCGCGAAAGTCATATCCCGCGTATTGCCGCTGGAGCCGTGAATCAGAACCACATCGGGGCCTTCGCCCATCACCACCGCGTGAACGGCGACGCCATCGACCTGCAATATCTCGCCCTCAGGCGGAAAGGCGGCCTCGGCCCGGGATTCGCGCTGGCGGTTTTGCCACACCACCACGACCGCCAGGCCAAAAAGGAAGACACATAACGATATCAGAATTTTACCGGCCAACTTTATCCATCTCAAATGGTGTGGACTGATAGATAGCGTTGATCCAGTTGCCGTAAAGAAGGTGGGCATGACTGCGCCACCGGTTTTGCGGCTCGCGGTTTGGGTCATCATCCGGATAATAGTTCATTGGAACGTTTATCGGCGTGCCGTTGCTGATGTCCCTATCATATTCCTGTTTCAGCGTGTCGCTGTCATATTCGAAATGGTTGAAGATATAGAGCGCACGGTGCGCCGTGTCTTGGACCAGACAGGGGCCGACCTCATCACTGCCCAGTAGGGTGGTCAGACCCGGGGCTGCATCAATCTCGGCCTGCTTCATCTCGGTCCAGCGGCTGACGGGGATAACGCAGTCATCGGAAAATCCACGCAGAAACGGAGAGGCCGGATCCAGATTCTGGTGCCGGAAACACCCAAAAGCCTTGGCGTCCAGCATATGCTTTTTTACACCGTGGAAGTGATTGATCATGGCCATGCCACCCCAACACACACCTAAGGTCGAATGCACGTTTGTCTGTGTCCAATCAAAGACTTCGCTGATTTCATCCCAATAGGTGACATTGGAAAATTCCAGATGCTCGATCGGAGCGCCGGTAATGATCAGGCCGTCGAATTTCTGATCCTTGACCTCCTGGAACGGGTGATAGAATTCGGCCATGTGTTCGGCAGCAGTGTTCTTGGTCTGGTGTTCGGTCATCCGGATCAAGGACAGCTCGATCTGCAGCGGGGTTGCACCGATTAGTCGGGCGAACTGGTTCTCGGTCTGGATTTTCTTGGGCATCAGATTCAACAAACCGATCCGCAGGGGGCGGATATCCTGCCGGGCCGCCTGATCTTCGGCCATGACCATAACGCCTTCCTGCGTCAGGACGTCAAAGGCAGGCAGGTCGGAAGGAATCTTGATGGGCATGAGAACACGCTGCTGAGTATATGAATGAATTCTGGAACTTAGGCGCGGTTTGCACGGTGCTCAAGGGTTTGTTCGATCAACTCATCGAAATCCCCCGCATCGCGCACTTTTGCAATGTCGTTTGCCGTGACTTTCACGCCCCAGTTTTCTGCCATAGCGGCATATCGCGGCTTCCTGTGGTTCAGCGCCCGTGAATAGGTCCAGCGAATGAAAGCGTCGGGGTCGACCTCATGCGCGGCGCATCCGTTTTCGGCCAGATAGCCGTCCCAGGCCGTGGTCAGAAACTCGGCCTGATAGGACATCGGCTTTGGGGCTCTGTCGAAACGTCGGATCAATTCCTCTGTATGTGCCTCATCGCCTTCGATCCAGATCATCAATGTGTGGCGCGAAAGCTCTGAAAGGACCTGATCGTTTGGATCGTTCGGTTCGACCCATTCACAGATCGATCCCCCGGTGTCGCAGATGAAATTCGGATATTTGTAAAGCCGTTCGGCACGGTCGATGAAGTACTTCGTGTCCAACAACGCATGAATCTCGGCCAGGCGGAACTGTTCCTGACGGTTGCGGTACTCGGCAATTTCCAGACCGCCTTGATCCGGGTTTCCCGGTTTGCCCAGATAGGCGGAAACGGGGGTCAGGTTCTCGAACGAGATGTTCGAACCGATATAAATTGAATCTGACAGCAGAAGCTCGCGCAGAAACGGCACCTTCATCGCCTCGGCCTTGGCGTTGTCGGTGATGTATTCCCCCATATAACGCGTGCCGATACGGTAATCGATGGAGTAGTGAAACCAGTTCCCGGAATCGCGCAGGATATTGGACATATAGGTTTTACCCAGTCCGGACATGCCGAAAAACAGCACTTTTTTGCGCGCCGCGTCGCGCCAGTCCTTTGCCGAGTTGTAGATCATAATCCGCCATTCCTTGCTTTTTGCCCTAGCTAAATCGGGCAGGCCGTGTCGTCAATCACGGCGCCCGTATCGGCTGAGAATAAGCAGCCCGAGGGCCAGAATGGCAAAACCCAGGTAAGCATATGAGGGTAGCGTTTCGTTGCGGATCAACGCACCCAAAACGATGGCAACCGGTGGGATGATCAGCGTGACCAGCAGCAGATTGCCACTGCCCGCCCTGACCAGAACTCGGTAATACAGCAGATAGGCCCCGGCTGTTGCGATCAGAGAATAGTAAGCGATCGCGACCCAGGTTTTGAAGGGTAAGACCAGATCAGGTGGGCCATCGATCATCAGGGTGATCGGCACCATCATCACTGCCGAGGTGGTCAGCATTCCGGCCGCCGCAACTTGGGGCGCGAGCCCGGACAGGTGGCGACGGGCCCAAACTGCGGCCAGTGCATAGCTGACGGTGCCAGCGAGGATGGCGATCTGCGCCAGACTGCTCGGGTTGAATTCCGTGAATTGACGCAGACCGATGACGATGGACACGCCCAGAAACCCCAACCCGACCCCCGTCAGACGAGACAGGGTCAGTCTTTCATCCTTGAAGAAAAGCGCTGCCAGCAGTACGCCGAAAATTGCCGTCGCCGCGTTCAGGATCGAAGTCAGACCCGTAGAAACGAATAGCTGCCCCCATGCCATAAGCGAAAACGGCAGAACGTTGTTCAAAAGCCCCATAACCAGAAATGCGCCCCAGATTTGAGGTGTGATGGGGATTTTCTGCCCCTGAATCCAAATCACCATCCACAGCGCCAGTGACGCCCAGAACACCCTGTGAAAAACCGAGGTCATGACGGGGATATCATCCAGTGCGATGCGAATGGCCAGAAACGAGGCACCCCAGATGACGCCGAGCAAAACAAGTTCGAACCAGACGCGGCGGGATAGGGCAATCGGAGTGTTCATGAGACCGTCTTTTCAGACTATCAGGTTTGACGCGACCCGAAACATGCGAAAAGCCCCGCCGACGGTGGCAGGGCTTTTGCAATTTGAAAGTTATGCTGCGCGTTTAGTTCAGCGCGTATGTGATCTGAATGCCGACGCTCCAGGCTTCGTTGCCGCTGAACTCGGCGCCCTGGTTTGTGGTGGCGTCGCCAATATCGGTGTAGCGAATACCGCCAGAAATCTGCGCATTTTCAAGCGAGTAGGTCCCGCCGACCCCAAAGCTCCAGAAACCGTCGGTCGGGCCGAGGTCCGACACGGTCGAACCTTCGGAGGTTTCATACCCGACCGTAAAGGCACCGGCGAATGCATCGGTAAACTGATAGCCCATACCCAGCGAGTATGTGAACGTGTCGTCATCATAGTCGACGAGGTTGGTGCCGGTGATACGGAAAAACTCCGGAGGCTGCACGACCGTCTGAGGCCAATCCACCCAGCGAACCGAGCCGAAAACCAAGGTGCGCGGTGCGACGCCGGTCTGAAAATCCAGGTTGATCGACTGCGGTGTTTCCACCTCGGTCGTTGTGCGAACATTCTGCCTCTGGACCGATGTCGGAACTGGTCCGATGCCCGGTATCACGATGATGCCTGCAGGATCGTCAAATGATTCACGCGCCCGAATGTCATGCGTGATTTTCGAGTTATAAACCAGCGAAACGCGCGCGGCGATTTCCGGCTTTTCCCATGCGACACCGATCAGGTAACCAAAGTCGACCTCGGCGTCGGCATCAAATTCATAACCGGTGGCCGCGGGCACGGTTACGTTGGAATCCACACGCTGCGCCCGAATGCCGCCGATAGCGCTGAACCCGTTGTCGAACTTGTAGCGGAATACCGCTGACAACGCATCAACATCCGCCTCTGCTGCCAGCACACCGGGTCGCCCCCCAATAGCAGCCAACGGGTTTTGAGAGAGCGGGTAATTCGCGCCATAAGATACGTCCGCGCCAAAGGGCTGGTCATAAATCAGGGCGAAATCCAGTTTATCGGTCAGCGCACGTTTGTATCCAAGGCCCGGCGAAAAGAAGTTCTCGGTGACGTTGCCCGAATCTACGCCGCCCAGTGTCCCGCTGACGTCCGGTGTCGTGTATCCAAGGCTGAATTGAACCGCTGATCCTTCTTCGAAGATCAGGTTGATTCCCTGCCCGCTGCGATCAAGCCCCCCGGCTTGCGCAGCTGTTGCCCCAGCACACAACGCGCAAGCGCTCAATAGCGCTTTCCTCATTTCCTTCTCCCTTTACCTGTCCACCTGCCCAGACATTCACGCTCGTGAATGCTCAAGCGAGTTCCCGGGTTGTTACTCGCGCAATTGTTAATTTACCGTCAACCGGTGACGGCGCGTTACTTATGTGCAGGGTGGTTGGAAAGTGTTGCTAAACTGTTACGATTCTCGGCGCGAACATTCAAAAAGATACCTGAGAAGATCACGGCAGCCCCAATGAGCGTCCATTGGTCCAGCGGCTCGTGATAGAGAATCATCCCGACAACGGCAATTGTCGGCAGGCGAGCAAAGTCGAACGGCACCACCACAGTGGCTGGGGCGATGGCCAACGCGTTGGTGATACAGAAATGCGCCAGCAGTCCCGCCAGACCCACGAGCAGCAAATAGGGGGCCGTGCTCGGATTCGGCAAGGTGATCTGACCATCCAGCCCGGCAGCCGCCAGTCCCATGAACGATTGCATCACCGTCAGCCAGAACAGGATGCAACCCGTGCTGGCAAATCTGGTCAGTGATTTTGTCGAGATCGTCGTGAGGGCGAAAAAGATCGCCGACATGGCCGCTGTCATGACACCCAGACTTATCGGTGCCGCGCCTGGACGCGCGACGATCAGAATGCCGGCGAACCCTATTACGGCCGATGCAAGCCGCACCGCGGTGAGCCGTTCACCTAAGAACAGCGGCGAGAGCAAGATAACCCATAGAGGGCTTGTGAATTCCAGCGCAAAGACCTGCGCAAGGGGGATCACGCTGACTGCGTAGAACCACAGGTTTTGACCGGTAAAGTGAAGGATGTTGCGGACGCCATGAAGGCCCAGACGCTGGGTAGACACCTGATTCCATTTACCGCTGAGGGTCAAAACCAATGAGACGACACAGACTCCAACAAGACTGCGGAAGAACATGATTTCAAAGGTGTCATGGGTCACGCTCAGCTCGCGCCCGGCAACGGCCATGGACGAAAACGAGGCAATGGCCCCTGTCATCCAAAGCGCGGCCTTGCCGATTTGCGTTTTGCCGCTGTCCATGATCGCCCTTGTAAAGATTGCGTCTTAACCCGCTGAACTAGAACGAGTATTGCCTGCGCTGTAAACAAAAAAGCCGGGTCTTGGCCCAGCTTGGTTTCATTCCCATTCGATCGTTCCGGGAGGTTTCGACGTGATGTCATAGGTGCATCGGTTGATGCCTTTGACTTCGTTGATGATGCGTGTGGCGGTCTCGCCCAGAAATTCGTGACTGAAAGGGTAATAATCCGCTGTCATCCCATCCACAGAGGTCACCGCGCGCAGGGCACATGCGTAGTCATAGGTGCGGCCGTCGCCCATGACACCGACCGTGCGGACGGGCAGGATCGCGACAAATGCCTGCCAGATGTCATCATACAAACCATGTTTGCGAATCTGGTCGATGTAAACGGCATCGGCTTCGCGCAGGATTTCGAGCTTTTCGCGAGTGATTTCGCCGGGGCAACGGATTGCAAGGCCGGGGCCGGGGAAGGGGTGCCGACCGATGAAGCTTTGGGGCAGGCCCAGTTCACGGCCCAAGGCGCGGACCTCATCCTTGAACAGCTCGCGCAAGGGTTCGACCAGTTTCAGGCCCATCTTTTCCGGCAGACCGCCCACATTGTGGTGCGATTTGATCGTGACCGAGGGGCCGCCGGAAAAGGATACGGATTCAATCACATCCGGGTACAGCGTGCCTTGTGCCAGAAACTCGGAGCCCTCGATGGTGTCGGCGTGTTTCTGGAATACGTCGATGAACAGCTTGCCGATAATCTTGCGTTTGGTCTCGGGGTCGGACTGGCCGTCCAACTCGCCCAGAAACAGCTCGCTTTCATCGGCGTGGATTAGCTGGATGTTGTAATTGTCGCGGAACATGCCGACGACTTCCTGCGCCTCGTTCTTGCGCAGCAGGCCGTGGTCGACGAACACGCAAGTCAACTGATCACCGATCGCCTCATGGATCAGAATCGCCGCCACCGAGCTGTCGACGCCGCCGGACAGGCCGCAGATCACTTTCTTATCGCCGACCTGTTCACGGATCTTGCGGATCATCTCGTCGCGGTAAGCGCCCATCGTCCAATCACCGGCAAAACCCGCGAGTTTGACAAAGTTCTCATACAGTTTCGCGCCTTTGGGGGTGTGGTGCACCTCGGGGTGGAACTGGACCGCGTAGAAGTGGCGCGAGGGGTCTGCGGTGATCGCGAAGGGCGCGTTGGGCGAGGTGCCGAAAACCTCAAATCCCGGCGCGATTTCGCTGACATGATCGCCATGGCTCATCCAGACCTGTTCGTCGCCCTCTGCGAACCAGCCGTCCAGAATATCGAGGCCGGATTGAGGGGTGACAAAAGCCCGGCCAAACTCGGCCGTGCCGTGGCCGCTTTCCACCTTGCCGCCCAATTGATGCATCATCACCTGCTGACCGTAGCAGATGCCCAGGATCGGGACGCCGAAATCGAAGATTTCCTGCGGTGCTCGGGGCGAACCTTCGCGGGTGACACTGTCGGGCCCGCCCGAGAAAATGACAGCCTTGGGCGCCATCTGGCGCACAAAGTCCATCGTGACGTTCTGATAGGGGTGGATTTCGCAATAAACATTCAGCTCGCGCAGACGGCGGGCAATCAGCTGGGTTACCTGGCTGCCGAAGTCGATGATCAGAAGGCGGTCATGGGTGTCTTGGGTCATGCTTGGCTATTAGGTCGCAAGCCTTGCTTGTGCAAGCGGAATGACGTCAAATAAGCCATTGTATTCGGCAATTTTGGGGGGAATCACTAAATGGCCGAAGTGGGTATTAGACCGGCCAGGGTTCAGGACACAGATGCGATCCGCGACTGTATTTCCAGCGCATACGCATCCTTTGCAAAAGATATTCCGGACTTACCGGACGTTACGGATGGCATTCGCGAGGACATCGAAGCCCGCGACGTCTTTGTTGCCGAACAGGACGGTCGTATTCTGGGTGTGGTCGTGTTCGGTGAAACCCTTGAGGCCCTAATGGTTTTCAACCTTGCGATTGCGCCTCATGCGCAGGGGCAGGGCCTGGCACGCGCGTTGATGAACGAGGCCGAGGCATCCGCCGCAAATGTTGGTCTGTCCCTTCTGCGGCTGCGAACGCATCGTCTGATGACGAAAACCCGCCACATGTACCAGCATCTGGGATGGCAAGAACGTGATGTGGTTGAAAACACTGTATTGATGGAAAAGTATGTCGATTAGCGACCTGACCGTGTTCATGTCGCTTTTCCCCCTATTTCGCCGTAAATTACCGGTCGGCGGGCGACCATTCCTGTAGCTACATATAAAATCAACCAACCAACGGGATTTTCTCATGGCAGAGGCAAACACCCGGCGCCGGGCGCGTGGTGGCGGCGGTGCCGCCCGCCGGGCCGAGCGCACCGCGGTCCGTATCGAAACCGCAAAATACATCGAACGCAACATTCCGAATTTCGAAGTCCTTAACGAAGAGGCTTTGGAGATCATCGAAACCAACGCGGAAACCGTGCTGGCGGAAGTAGGTGTCAACTTTGTCGACAATCCTGCCGCGTTGGAACGTTGGCGGGATGCTGGGGCCGATGTAGATGGCGAGCGTGTACGTCTGCCGCGCGGTCTGGCGCGTGAGTTGATCAAGACTGCTCCCAGCCAGTTTACCCAGCACGCCCGGAACCCCGAAAAATCGGTGGTGATCGGTGGCCGCAATCTGGTGTTGGCTCCGGTTTACGGCCCGCCATTCGTAAGGGATGCGCAAGGTGGCCGTCGCTATGCGACGATGGATGATTTCAATAAGTTCGTAAAACTGGCTTATATGTCCAAGTGGCTGCACCACTCGGGCGGCACGGTATGCGAGCCCACGGACATCCCGGTGAACAAACGTCACCTGGACATGCTGTTGGCGCATATGACGCTGTCGGACAAACCGTTCATGGGCTCGGTGACCGATCCCAGTCGGGCGCAGGATTCGATTGAGATGTGCGAGATTCTGTTCGGCAAAGAGTTCGTGCAGGAAAACACCGTCATGACCTCGTTGACCAACATCAACTCGCCGATGACCTTCGATGATGTGATGATGGGCTCGCTTGAAGTCTATGCGAAGAACAATCAGGCCTGCATCATCTCGCCCTTCATCGTCGGCGGCGCGATGGCACCGGTTTCGGTGGCTGGTACGTTGACGCAGGTTCTGGCCGAGGTGATGGCCGGTGTAGCCTACAGCCAGATCATTCGCCCGGGCGCTCCGGCAATCTTTGGGGCATTTGTTTCTTCGATCGACATGAATTCTGGTGCGCCGACCTTCGGCACACCCGAAGCGTCTCTGGTAACCTATGGGGCCGGACAATTGGCGCGTCGGCTCGGGCTTCCGTTCCGGTCTGCCGGTTCCTTCTGCGGTTCGAAACTGCCAGACGCGCAGGCGGCTTATGAAACTGCGAACTCGCTGAACATGGGTTTGATGGCGGGCGTGAACTTCATGCTGCATTCTTGTGGATGGCTCGAAGGCGGTCTTGTGGCCGATTTCGAAAAGTTTGTCATGGATGCCGATCAGCTGGGTGTGTTGCACGGGCTGGCCAAAGGTGTGCCCTACGACGAAAACGGACAGGCGATGGACGCGATCCGCGAGGTCGGCCCCGGCGGGCATTATCTGGGATGCGCTCACACTCAGGCGAACTTTAAAGACGCATTCTGGAAATCCGAGATGCTGGACTACAAACCCTTTGAGACTTGGGAAGAAGAAGGTGCGCGCGATACGCGAACCCTGGCCACGTCTCGGGTCGAGCATCTGTTGGCAAATTACCAGCAGCCGCAGATCGATCCTGATATCAAGACGGCGCTTGATGAGTATGTCGCGGCGAAAAAGGCATCCATGCCGGATGCCTTCACCTGATCACTGATACCGCTTGGCGCGGCTGGCCTGAAACAGCTGCGCCTCGCCGACCAGCGCGATCAAAAGATCAAGATGCCGAACCAAAGAGTATCCGGCATCTTCTTCTTCCCGCTGGGAATTGATCTCTCGCTCGAGATCCATCAACCGCATCAATGCGGCACCCGGACCCGGCAACCCGCCATATCCCAGAATACGCTGTAGGTGACGGTCCCTGTTGTAATCGCGCGCTCCGATTTTTGCGGCGCGGGTCAACAGGCGCGGGCGTTTCAGGGCGGTGACCATGGTCATGAGATCCTGCACAGGGCTTTCCTTTCGTTCACAACGTGTTGTCTTAGTTGTGACACAACCTTAGCGGGTGTTGCCCTATTTGCTTTCGCGCCGAACTATGGTTTCACCACTGTTTATCTTTTTTAATCGATTCTGCTCTCCACCGTCCGTCATTAACGAACGAGTAACAAAACCGGCTCTAGTTAGGTTTGGTTAACCAAGATTCCGACGGCGGACATGGACAAATTGTGTAGTCGACGAGGGCGAAAGACGATGAACAACAGCGTGGCATTTAACGTTCCGACATGGGTCCCGGAAGGAGCGCAGCGGTATCTGGATCATACCGAATCCGGTCGTTCGATCCGCGATATTGCCCGGTCTGCGGGATGCCATGCCTCGACAATCCTCAGACAGATCCGCAAGATCGAATTGCGTCGGGATGATCCGCTGGTCGATGCCGCGCTACAGGCTCTGGCAGCGGATCATACCCCGGTACAGGATGGCGCGATGTACCCCGATGCGGGCCGTTTTGCCAGTCCCGGAGGGGGTGAGGCGCAGGAAGCGGATGCTTTCAACGACAAAGCGTTGCGTGTCTTGCGCCGGCTTTGTGAAACCGGGGCTGTACTGGCTGTGGCCGAGGATATGGACAAAGCCGTTGTGGTGCGTGACAGCGGCGAAAAGCAAGCCACGAAAACAGCTGTGGTCGAATGTACGCTGGCGCAGGCCCTTGCCTTGAACGACTGGATCACCTGCGACAAACCCGGCCGGATTTCACGGTACCGTATTTCGTCGGCAGGTCGGGCGGCGCTGGGACATCTGATTGCCGAGGCGGAAAACCGGGCGCGGGCGCAAAGCGAATTCGGTATGGCCGAGGCGCAGGCATCCTTCACCTCGTTCGCGGCCAAACCCGACAGCGCGGCAGTCGCACAAAAGCGACCGTTGCGGATGCGTTATAGCGCGTCCGAGAGCCCTCTGATTGCGCTTGCACGCCGGAAGGACCGGGATGGTACGCCGTTTCTGGATGAAACGCTTGTGAGGGCAGGCGAGCGCTTGCGCGAGGATTTTGAACTGGCGCAGATCGGCCCGCAGGTGACACAAAACTGGGAACGGTTTCTGACCGGCGGCGGTCGCGCGGGCTTCGCGCCCGATTCTGGGTTCGGCAAGGGCGCGTCCGGCGCGCGCGACCGAGTTGCCCGCGCGCTTGCGGATCTGGGGCCGGGTCTCAGTGATGTGGCATTGCGGTGCTGCTGCTATCTTGAAGGGCTGGAACTTGCGGAAAAGCGCATGGGTTGGTCGGCCCGGTCTGGCAAGATTGTGCTGCGTATCGCATTGCAACGGCTAAAGCGGCATTACGAAGAACAGACGGAAAAAGACCGTTTGATTGGTTAAATCATAAATAAAACTTGCGGCTTTGAAATTTGGCAATAACTTGAGATTATGAACTTTTCTCTCAGGCAATTGCAGTATTTCAAAGCCGTGGCCGAACAACGCAATTTCGGTCGTGCAGCGCAGGTATGCCACGTGTCTCAGCCTGCGCTGTCGGTTCAGATCAAAGCGCTGGAGGACATCATGGGCGGGACCCTGTTCGAACGGCAGGCCCGCGACATTCTGCTAACCCCGCTCGGGCGCGATGTTTTGGAGCGGGCACATCAGGTTTTGGACGCTGCAGGGAAACTGGATCGCTTTGCAAAGGACCATTCCGAGGGGCACAGGTCGCTGTCCATCGGAATTATCCCGACTGTGGCCCCTTATTTGCTGCCCGGAGTTCTGGCAGGTCTTCGGGCCGGTGACGTGTCCTTGCGCGTGTCTATCCGTGAGGCCAGAACAGAACACCTTCTGATGCTGCTGCACACGGGTGAGGTTGACGCAGCTGTTCTGGCCCTGCCGTCTGGCGAGAACGCGTTGTACGAAGAGCCTCTGTTTCAAGACCACTTCCTGCTGGCTGGCAACCAGTCCCGGCTTGACCGCCTGACCGTTGGCCCCGATTCCCTGCGGCCTGTCGATCTGAAGGATGTTCAGTTGATGTTGCTGGAAGACGGTCATTGCCTGACAGATCAGGCGCTGGAGGTGTGCGGTCAGGAAAGAACCAGCGGTCAGATCAATATGGGTGCGTCGTCACTGGGAACCTTGTCGCGGCTCGTGGCCGAGGGCTTCGGTTTGACGCTTATGCCCGAACTGGCGTCCCGCGCGGAATCCGAGGCCGTGCCGGGGCTTAGATTGTTGCGCTTCGACGCGCCGCAGCCGTCGCGAACAATCGGGCTTGTACGGCGGACCTCGACCAGCGGGGATGAGTGGTTCGAACGTCTGGCAGAAGTCATCCGAACAGTGGGTGAAGGCATTGTTGCCGAGAGCCGCCGGAAAGTTGCGTCTTAAAACTGCGATCTTTCGCAATCGGCCCATTATAAGCATGAAACTGTCTGTGCCACCAAAGCGACCGTTTTCCTAGCACAGGGTTTACGCCTCTATTTGCTCAGAGGGACGGGCTTCAAAAGGGATTTTAAACAGACAATTACGCGCTTTCATGCGGTCGCATCGGCAATATCCTGTGGGGGCTGCGCATAGCGGCTATGCGCCACAGGTCTAGAGAGGGAACATGGATTATGTTACAGGCAATCCAAATTGACCCAAAGTCAGGAACCCCGCCCGTGCGTGATTTGAAGATCCCCGAACAAAGACACCCTGAAAAGGCACATCGGCCCGACAATTCGCAGCCGAAAAAGCCCAAATGGATTCGGGTCAAAGCACCGGGTGGAAAAGGCTATGCGGACACGCACAAGATCATGCGGGAAAACGGTCTTGTGACCGTGTGCGAAGAGGCGGGCTGCCCCAATGTCGGCGAATGCTGGAGCCAGGGCCACGCCACCATGATGATCATGGGCGAGATTTGTACCCGGGGTTGCACCTTCTGTAATATCGCTACCGGTCGCCCCGACGCACTGGATGCATTCGAACCGGGGCGGGTCGCGCATGCCGTTGAAAAGCTGGGTCTGAACCATGTGGTCATCACGTCGGTGGACCGGGACGATCTGGCCGATGGCGGGGCCGAGCATTTTGCTCAGACGATCCGTGCGGTGCGTCACAGGTCGCCGAAAACCACGATTGAGATTTTGACGCCTGATTTCCTGAAATGCGATCCGTCGGTTGTGGAAACAGTGGTCGAAGCCAAGCCTGACGTGTTCAATCATAATCTTGAAACTGTTCCGGGGTTGTATCCTCAGGTACGGCCCGGCGCGCGGTATTTCCACTCGTTGCGTCTGTTGCAGCGTGTCAAGGAAATGGATCCGTCGATCTTCACCAAATCCGGCATCATGGTCGGGCTGGGTGAGGATGAACAGGCCGTGCGGCAGGTGATGGATGACATGCGCGCTGCGGATATCGATTTCCTGACGATTGGTCAGTATCTGCAGCCAACGCCAAAACACCACGGGGTCGACCGCTTTGTCACCCCCGAAGAATTCGCGTCTTATGAAAAGTCGGCCTATGGCAAAGGCTTCCTGATGGTGTCGGCAACCCCGTTGACGCGGTCCTCGTACCACGCGGGCGATGATTTTGCCCGCCTTCGCGAGGCGCGCCAGAAGAAACTGAGTTTGGGGTGACCCCTGACGTTCTGAACCAACTGACGGAGCTGCGCCACGCGTTGCACCGGGTGCCGGAAATCTCGGGGCAGGAAAGAGACACCGCAGCCAGAATTGCGCAGGAGTTGCGCGCTTGTAACCCCGACAAGGTTTTGACGGGCATCGGTGGACATGGGGTTGCGGCCATCTATGACAGCGGTGTGCCCGGACCAACGATTGGCATCCGGTGCGAACTGGACGGCTTGCCGATTCAGGAGATCAACATAGTTCCCTATGCCTCGGAAAATCCCGGCAAAGGCCACCTTTGCGGGCATGACGGGCATATGGTCATGGTGCTTGGTGTGGCGCGCGCCTTGGGCCGGAACAGACCGTCGCGCGGGCGCATTTTGTTGATCTTCCAACCGGCCGAGGAAACCGGACAGGGTGCGGCTGCGTTCCGTGCCGACCCACAGTTTCAGGAACTGGCCCCGGATTACGTGTTCTCGTTGCACAACTTGCCTGGGCTGGATCTGGGACAGGTTGCGTTATGTCGGGGACCCGCCAATTGTGCGTCTCGCGGGATGCGGATCGAGATGCAGGGCAAGACCTCACACGCGGCTGCGCCTCAGGACGGGCTGTCTCCGGCCAGGGCGTTGACAACTTTGATTCCGGTTTTGGATGGTTTGGGACTGGGCGGGGATCTGGATGAGGGCTATGCGCTGACCACTGTGACTCACGCCAGTCTGGGCGAAGCCACGTTTGGCATCGCGCCCGGTTACGCCCAGCTTTGGGTGACACTGCGCACGGTCTCGGATCAGCGTATGGCACGGCTTGTTACGGATGCAGAAGCTGCCGTAACCAAGATCTGTGACGCAGAAGGGCTGGGGGTGGCGATTACCTATGACGATATCTTCGAGGCATGCACAAACAATGAGGATGCGGGGGACATCCTGCAACAAGCCTGTGCAGGGCAGGGCGTACCCTGTCAGTTCAGCCTCGAGCCGCAGCGGTTTTCCGAGGATTTCGGACAGTTCGGAAAAAGCGCAAAAACCGCCATGTTCTGGCTGGGCGCGGGGCGGGATCATCCGCAATTGCACAATCCCGATTATGATTTCCCCGACGTACTGATTCCGATTGGCACTGGGGTATTTCTGAACGCGATAGAGATCGCGCTGCTCAAGGCTTGAACCGGGTCCATTCCCCGGTTGCCCAGTCAGGCCACCACCCCATGTATTCGATTGCTCCGATTCCCAGACAAACCGCGATGACCGAAAACACGAAGACCACCCGTCTGGTTGAAGGCGGGTTCCTGGCCCATTGGGACATGCGCAAAAGATGTCGGGGATTCATTTAACCCTCGGTGAAGCGAACCTTGCCTATATATGGCAGGTTGCGATTGCGTTGGGCATAGTCGATGCCATACCCCACAACAAATTCATCCGGAATTTCAAACCCGATCCAGTCTGATCTGAAATCAACTTCTCGCCGGCTGGGTTTGTCCAGCAGTGCGATGGATTTCAACCGCTTGGGTTCGCGACTACGCAGCAGGTTGGTAACGTGGTTCAGTGTATGACCGGTATCGACGATATCTTCGACAACCAACACATCGCGCCCTTCAATTGCACCACGCAAGTCTTTGAGAATGCGAACTTCGCGGCTGCTCTCCATGGAATCACCGTACGAAGACGCCTCAAGGAAATCGACTTCGATCGGCAAGTCCAGTTCGCGTACCAGATCGGCGATGAACACAAAGCTTCCGCGCAAAAGACCCACCACAACCAGTTTGTCGGTTGCGTCAAATTCGTCCGTAATCTCGCGACACAGCTCTTCGATCCGGGCGGCGATGGCTTTGGCCGAGATCATCTCGTCTATCACATATGCGCGGTCGGTCATCACTGCCCCCTTGATCTTTGGCGCGCAACATACGACATGACGCGCCATTGTCACCTGTAAATACCCAAGTCATCATGCCGACGCACTCCGAAACCCGACACCTGCCATATACCGCTCAGCAGATGTACGATCTGGTGGGTGATGTTGGGAAATACCCGGACTTCCTGCCGTGGTGCGCGGCA
Organism: Ruegeria sp. K11; assembly: GCF_056531905.1. Classification (NCBI taxonomy): domain Bacteria; kingdom Pseudomonadati; phylum Pseudomonadota; class Alphaproteobacteria; order Rhodobacterales; family Roseobacteraceae; genus Ruegeria; species Ruegeria sp. K11. Next base: position 7,986 of record NZ_JBQFMP010000003.1, on the reverse strand, counting down.
GCGCGCGTGCGTCGCACCTATGTTGACGGCGATGCAAAGGTGATGGAGGCCGATCTGGTCATTTCGTTCAAAGTCTTCCGCGAACGGTTCGGCAGTCGGGTCACTCTGTTTGACGGCCAAAAGCGGATCGATACCGAATATCTCGACGGCCCGTTCAAATACATGAAATCTGATTGGCATTTCGAAGACGCGGCGGATGGCGGCTGCGACGTCTCATTCCATGTTGATTTCGAATTCAAGAATGCGGTTCTGCAAGGCATCATCGGGGTCGTGTTCAACGAGGCGATGCACAGGATCGTCAAGGCGTTCGAAGCTCGCGCGGCGGATTTGTACAGCTAAGTCTTTACCCTGATCGGTCGCGCGCTAGACTGCGGTCATGGCCGAATTTACCTCTGCACTTGCCCGCTTTGCTTCGGGTCCGATTTCGACGACGAAACAGGCGCGGATGATCGCGTCGCTCTCAGTTCTGGATTGGCTGGCGGTTGGGCGCGCGGGGGCGGCGGAACCTGTCTCATCCATTGTGCGCGACATGGTCGCAGCCGAAGGCGGTGCGGGACAGGCTCATCTGTTCGGCGGCGGTGTTGCCCCGTTGCGTGGTGCTGCACTGGTCAACGGCACTGTGTCTCATGCTTTGGACTATGATGACACGCATTTTGCGCATATCGGCCATCCATCGGTGGCAATTCTGCCTGCCGCCTTGGCCCTGAGTGAATGGGATGAACGCATTCTGGTGGATTTCCTCGAGGCAGCGCTGATCGGGATGGAAGCCTCGATCCGTGTGGGCCTGTGGTTGGGGCGCGATCACTATCAGGGTGGTTTTCACCAGACGGCCACCGCAGGTGCTTGCGGTGCGACACTTGCGGCGGGTCGCATCCTTGGGTTCGATGCCGATCAGATGCAAAAGGCGCTGGGGCTTGTCGCCACCCGCGCCTCGGGCTTGAAGGCCCAGTTTGGCACGATGGGCAAACCTTACAACGCGGGCCTTGCCGCGTCGAACGGGGTCGAGGCCGCGCTTTTGGTGTCACGGGGGTTCGAACCCAATCCGGATGCTCTGGAAGGTCCCTACGGTTTTGCCGCCACGCATATGGGTGCCGCCGACAATGCCACGGCCTTGGAAGGGCTTGGGGATGAGTGGCTGTTCGAACGCGTCAGCCACAAATTCCACGCCTGTTGTCATGGTTTGCACGCCGCGCTTGAAGCCGCCCGTGAATTGGATATCGCGGAACCGGAAGTGGCCGAGATCAAGATCAGGACTCATCCGCGCTGGATGAGCGTGTGCAATCAGCTGTCTCCTGCAACCGGGCTCGGCGCCAAATTTTCTTATCGCACCGTTATCGCGATGCAGGCGCTTGGATATGACACGGCGTTGCCCGGCAACTTTTCCGCAAAAAACTGCGGTGATCCACGTCTGCAATCCCTGCGTGATCGGGTCAGGGTCGAGCAAGACGAGACATTATCGGAAACACAGTCCAATCTGACCGTGCTGCGCCGCGACGGTGCGCGGCTGGAGGCGACGCATGACCTGCTTGCCCCCATAAGCCTGCCGGATCGCGAAGACCGTGTGCGCGGAAAGGCCGCCAAACTCATCGGGAAGGACGAGGCCGACGAAATCTGGTCGATGCTACGCACCGGCGGCCATACCAGCGATCTGGCCTTAAAGCTGAGCGGCTAGCTTACGCGCCAATGCAGCGGAAAGCCGGGGTCAAACACTGTCACCGGTCCCTCGCCGGTGTCGATCTTGTCGGGATAGTTCACCGGGTCGCCCTTGATCAGAGTGATCACGTCTTCATTCACCGGCAACCCGTAGAATGCAGGCCCATTGCGCGACACAAACCCTTCCAGCTTGCCCAGCGCCCCGGCGCGATCAAACATCTCGGCGACCAGAGACATCGTGTTCGTGGCTGTAAAGCACCCGGCGCATCCACATGCCATCTCCTTGTTGGCATCGGTATGCGGCGCGCTGTCCGTCCCCAAAAAGAACCGCGCATCGCCCGAGGTGGCCGCCTCCAGCAACGCTTTGCGATGCTCTTCACGTTTGGCGACGGGCAGACAATAATAATGCGGCTTGATGCCACCGACCAGAATGTGGTTGCGATTGATGATCAGATGATGCGCCGTAATCGTTGCGCCCAGATCGGTCGCATTGGCTTTCACATAGTCGACACCGTTCGCGGTGGTGATATGTTCCATCACCACGCGCAACCCGGGCGTGGCGTTGCGGATCGGATCCAGCACACGGTCAATAAACACCGCCTCGCGGTCAAAGATATCTATCTCGGGATCGGTGACCTCACCATGCACGCACAGGGGTAGGCCGATCTCGGCCATCTTCTCAAGCACCGGGCGGACCGTATCAAAATCCCGCACACCCGAGGCCGAATTCGTCGTCGCGCCTGCCGGGTACAGCTTGACCGCAGTGATCAATCCGCTGGCATGGGCGGCGGCAACATCTTCGGCGTCTGTATCCTCGGTCAGATACAGGGTCATCAGCGGCTCGAATTTCATACCATCGGGCAGCGCAGCCATGATCCGATCGCGATAGGCGGCGGCCTGATCGCCGCGCACCACCGGGGGCACGAGGTTCGGCATGATGATCGCACGGGCAAAGTCACGGGCGGTTTCGGGCAGGACGGCCTGCAACATCGCGCCGTCGCGCAGATGCAGATGCCAGTCGTCGGGGCGGCGGATGGTCAATGTCTGGTTCATGTCATCGGGCTATCACAGCCAATCCGCTGGTGAAAACCCCGGATTTTCGCCCCAGGCCTTGTCAACTTGTCGGAACGTCGTAAGTCCGGACAAAACCACAGGCTTGACGTCCGCGCGCCGCCATGACCTGTTGAGCCCAAGGGAGAGTTCGCCATGCCGCAGCCACAGTCCATCGACGCCGTTCAGTCCATGCTGGGCACACAAGGCTATGTCTGCGGGCGGGCTCTGGCGACGGTTGTCTTCCTGTCGCTCAAACTCGGACGACCTTTGTTTCTCGAAGGCGAGGCCGGTGTCGGCAAAACTGAAATCGCCAAGGCTCTTGCCGCCGGTCTCAACCGCCGCCTGATCCGGCTGCAATGTTACGAAGGGCTCGATGCGTCCTCGGCAGTCTACGAATGGAATTTCCCGGCGCAGATGGTGGCCATCCGCACTGCCGAAGCCGCAGGAGGTGCTGACCGGACATCGCTTCAAACCGAACTCTTCTCTGATGACTTCCTGATCGAACGCCCCCTGCTGCAGGCCATGCGCGCGGACGAGAACGGAGCCCCGGTTCTGCTGATTGACGAGCTTGACCGAACGGATGAACCCTTCGAAGCCTTCCTGCTTGAAGCGCTCAGCGATTTTCAGGTCACCATCCCCGAACTCGGCACGATTGTCGCGCCCGAGGCACCCGTTGTCATCGTCACCTCAAACCGCACGCGCGAAGTGCATGATGCCCTGAAACGCCGCTGCCTCTATCATTGGGTGGACTACCCCGATTTCGACCGCGAAATCGAAATCCTGAACGCCCGCGCACCACAGGCCGCCGAAGCGCTCAGTCGGGAAGTTGTGGCCTTTGTCCAGCAACTGCGCACCGAGGACCTGTTCAAGAAACCGGGCGTGGCCGAAACAATTGACTGGGCGAAATGCCTGTTGGCGCTGGACGTGATCAACCTCAGCCCCGAAGTCATCGGCGACACGCTGGGCGCCATCCTTAAGTATCAGGACGACATCCAGAAACTGCAGGGCTCCGAAGCCAAACGCATTCTCGATCAGGCCAAAGCCGCACTCGAACCCGCGTGATGCTTCATCTTTTCAAAAATACTCCGGGGGTGTGGGGGCAGAGCCCCCACCAGATGTAATGGCCGAACAGCTTCCAATCGACATCCCCGACAATCCCAAACTGGCCCAGAACATCACGCATTTCGCCCGGGCCTTGCGAAAAGCCGGTTTACCAATCGGAACAGGACGGGTGGTCGATGCGATACGCGCGGTTCAGGCAGCAGGTTTTACGCAAAAGCGTGATTTCTACTGGACATTACATGCCTGTTTCGTGAACCGCCCCGAACATCGCACCGTGTTTGCGCAGGTCTTTCGCATGTATTGGCGCGACCCGCGTTATATGGAGCATATGATGGCCATGATGCTGCCCGCTATTCGTGGCGTGCAGGAAGAACGCAAGGCAGATGCCGCAGAAAAACGCGCGGCCGAGGCCTTGTTGGACGGTATCGAACGCGACGCGCCCAAGATCACTGAATCCGAAGGCGAAACAGAAATCGAGATTGATGCCACTCAGACCGCATCTTCCGAAGAACGTCTGCGCAATCTCGATTTCGAACAGATGAGCACGGCTGAGATGGCACAGGCCAAACATCTGCTGTCGCGCCTGTCCCTGCCGGTCAAACCCATCGACTCTCGGCGGGGGCAAGCCAGCCATCTCGGTCACCGCATTGATCGGGCGCGCACTCTGCGCGCGGCCATGCGTCAGGGCGGAGAGGTGCGAGACATTGCCCGCCAGCGCCCCAAACCGCGATGGCCCAACCTTGTTGCGTTATGCGACATTTCCGGCTCGATGAGTCAATACAGCCGCGTCATCCTGCATTTCCTGCACACGGTTTCGAATGCCAAGGGGGCGGGATGGGCTCGGGTGCATGCATTTACCTTCGGAACCCGCCTGACCAACATCACCCGACATCTGCACCAACGCGACGTCGATGCAGCCCTGGCAGCGGCAGGCGCGGAAGCTCAGGACTGGGAAGGCGGCACGCGCATTGGTGACTGCCTGCATCAGTTTAACCGGGACTGGTCGCGCAGGGTCATGGGGCAGGGGGCTGTGGTCCTGTTGATCACCGATGGTCTGGAACGCGGTGATCCCGGGCATCTTGAAAAGGAAATCGAGCGCCTGCATTTGTCCTCCCGCCGTCTGATATGGCTCAATCCGCTTCTCAGATGGGATGGGTTCGCACCCAAAGCGCAGGGTGTTGCGACCATGCTACCTCATGTGGACAGCTTCCGCGCCGGGCATTCTATCGCGTCGCTCGAAGATCTGGCGAGTGTGATCTCGCGGCCTGACGATCAGGGGCAGAAAGCGCGGCTCTTGGCCGCGCTGTCCGAGGGGTAATCACCCCAGCTGCTCTTCGTTGCACTTACGCGCCATTTCCATGGCCTTGAACGTTCCGGTCAAGTCGACGGTAAAGGCGAATTCCTTTTCGGGAAACACCACCATCACCTTTTGCTTGGCCAGGTCCTCGGCAAACTGAGGGCTGTCGGACAGGACATAGCCACCGGAATATCCTTTGGTGATGTTGCCCTTCATGCCGGTCGCTTCACCCAGATAGATGTTTTCGCCCAACAGAATGGCCACGGCTTCTGTCTCGCCCCGTTTAATGTCGGTTTCAGCCTTGGTGAAAACGCCGACATAACCGACACCGCGATCTTCGGTCAAACCCATCTGGACCACATTTTCCGAGTCGTCCACGGCTTCGATCAGGCAGGATTTCTTTTCGTTGTCAATGAATACTTTCCACCCTTCGACCTCGCCGTAGCGCAGAAAGGTGTCGGCCACAGCGGCCGTGCTGGCCAACATGCCAATTGCGGCTCCCAGTGTAAGAATGCGTTTCAACTTTTTGTCTCCGTTTTTAAATAGGCAGAGGGTTGGGTTCGGGTTATCGCCGAACATGAACACAGGCTAGAACCCGGGGCAAGAACAATCAATATTTGGTTTTGTGAATACGATATCGCGCATTTTACAACCCCGCGTGAGACTTTTGACCCGCTTTTCATCGCGCCAATCCTCCCTATGTTGAACTTCAAGAGGACCGGAGGTCTCAATGGAACGATTCGACAACAGTCCGGAAACCGCGTTGCGGTGGCACCGTGCCGGAAAAGGCGCGGCCTTAGCCACGGTGGTGCAGACCTGGGGCAGCGCCCCGCGCCGCGTCGGATCGCAACTGGCCATCTCGGGCGAGGGTCGGATCGAGGGATCGGTTTCCGGGGGATGTGTAGAAGGTGCGGTGATCGTCGAGGCGTTGGAGGTCATTGAAGAGGGCGAGGCGCGCCTGCTGGAGTTTGGGGTCAGTGACGAGGATGCCTTTGCGGTTGGTCTTGCTTGCGGCGGAACGATCCGTGTGCTGGTTGAACCGGTTGGCGGCGTGATGACCGAACCCATGTTGGCTGATCTGGTTGCCGCCCGTGCCCAACGTGAACCCATCGCTTACGAGGTCAACGTCGAAACCGGCCATCGCGCCCTGCGTCGCAATGCCTACCCTCAGCGGATGCGTATGGACCGCTCGGGCTTTGAGGAAGATGAAAAGACATTTGTGGCGGTTCACAACCCGCCCTTGCGACTGATTGTTGTCGGAGCAGTCCATATCGCGCAGGCATTGGTGCCAATGGCGCGGATAGCCGGATATGATCCAGCCATTGTCGACCCGCGCGACGCCTTTGCCTCAAGCGCGCGGTTTCCGGATCAGACGATCCTGACGGACTGGCCGGATGAGGCTGTCGCCAAGTTGGGGATGGATACCCGAACCGCCGTGGTCCTGCTGACCCATGACCCAAAACTGGACGATCCGGCGCTGCAGGCAGCGCTTGAGGCGGATGTCTTTTATATCGGCGCACTGGGATCGACGCGCACGCATGCGAAGCGGCTGGAGCGAATGAAAACCGCCGGATTTACCGATGAGCAACTGGCGCGTATTCACGGCCCGATCGGGCTCGACATTGGTGCGGCGGACCCATCTGAAATTGCGGTCGCGATTCTGGCGCAAATGACAGCTGTCCTGCGGGGTAAGGCGTGAAATTCGGACCGATCCCGATCAACCGGGCAGGTGGCTCCATCCTCGCTCATTCAATTCAGACCCGCGCGGGAAAACTGCGAAAGGGCCTGGTGTTGACGCCGGCGCATTTGGAACAGCTGGCGGCTTCGGGTTTCGACACCGTTGTTGTTGCCCGGCTGGAGCCGGGCGACACCCATGAAAACGAGGCGGCAAAGATGCTGGCCGACGCGTTGGCCCCGGATCCGGCAAAGGCCGGGTTGCGGGTGACCAAACCTTTTACCGGTCGCGTCAACTTGCTGGCCGGGGCACCGGGTGTTGCGGTTCTGGATGTCGATGCCCTGCACGCGTTCAATCAGATCAATCCGATGATTACGGTCGCTACCGTGCCGCAATATCAGCAAATGAGTGCCGGAGGGATGGTTGCCACGATCAAGATCATCTCATACGCGGTGCCGGGTAAGGATGTTCTGCGGGCTGCCCGACTGGCGCAAAGTGCGATACGTCTTGTGGTTCCGCCCCACAAGACAGCCGGGCTTGTCGTCACCGATATTCCCGGTGGGCCATCGAATGATAAAGGGATCGCATCAATGCGCGGACGTGTCGAAGCGTTGGGCATGGAGCTATGCGATGTTCAGATCGTGCCACATGAAACTCAAGCGCTGGCGCGAGCGCTTTCCGAGGTCAAGGGCGATATCGCCATGATCCTGACGGGGTCCGCGACATCCGACCCTTACGATGTGGCCCCCGAGGCGGTGCGTGCCGCAGGGGGAAGCGTAGATCGGTTCGGTATGCCCGTCGACCCGGGCAACCTGCTGTTCCTGGGTGCGCTGCCAGAGCGTCCCGTGATCGGTCTTCCGGGCTGCGCACGGGCACCTGCGCTCAACGGCGCGGATTGGGTCCTGTCGCGCGTGGCCTGCGGGATTGTTACGACCCATGCAGATATCGCAGGCATGGGAGTGGGCGGTCTTCTTAAGGAAATTCCCACGCGCCCGCAGCCTCGGGCAGGCAAGAGAAGCTCTTAATACACTCCTCGTTCCGGGCTTGGGGCGGATGGTGTCCATTTGGTAAAGTTTTCTATTCTCAAAAGAATTTTCCCGTGTTTAACTCGGGCCAAATACAAACATGAAATGGGAGGAGCTTATGGCACAGGTCTCTATGACTGTGAACGGATTATCTGTGAGCGGTGATGTTGAGGGTCGGACGTTATTGTCTGGATTTTTGCGTGATCAATTGGGTTTGACGG